>NZ_JBSFKD010000016.1:0-188962 GCF_053598395.1 Streptomyces sp. NPDC001135
CGGCTTGCCGCGGTCGGTCGGATTCGGTCCGGTCAGCGGCCCCCTTTTGCCGCCCGCACGCTGACGGAATCGATCGCGCACCGCGACCAGTCCAGCTCACCTCTGGCACCGAGCTCGTCCAGGACGACCCGGTGGAGCCTGGCCCAGACCCGATCCTGGCTCCACTGGGCGAAGCGCCGGTAGACGGTGGGCCAGGCAGGGCCGAACACCTGCGGCAGCTGCCGCCATGTGCAGCCCGACGTGGCCACGAAAATGATCGCCGCCAAGGTCTCGCGATCCCCGGCCCGTCGCCGACCACCACCCTGCGGGCGTCTCACCTCCGTTGGCGGCACCACCTGCCGGAACAGCACCCATAACTCGTCCGGCACCAACCGCTCAACCAGATCCGTCATGCACGGTTCAACGAACGATCACGCCATAAGAAACGACGTCTTAGGGGCGCGCCGCCGACGACTCCGGCAGCGCCTTGTATCCGGCGAGGCAAAGCCTCATCCGGCACTCGTCTTCAGCTTCGGCGAACACCCGTTGCCCCCAGTAGGTGGTGAGGCGGTGAGCGACAGCGCCCAGCCGACGGCGCTCTTCGGGTGTGTACGCCGGGAAACGCACCAAGCCCTGGTCGGCAATCTTGTTGCCCGTGGTTGTGCGCTGCTGTTGGCGTACGGGTTGGCGTACGCCATGAGGCGCCCGACCTGCACCTATGCCTCTGAGGTCCATCCCCATTCCGGGTTGCCGTTCTCGTCCAACCGCCAAGCCTCCAACCAGGTACCGGGGGCCCACCCCCGTCACCGACCCCGCCGGTCGCTGGTAGAGGGCGCCGGAGCGCCGATGGGGGAGGTCCACGGTCCTGACGTGCGCGAAACCCTGTGACTCGTAGTACCGCCCAAGGTCGGGGTTCGTCTTCCAGGCGTCGACTCGAAGCCAGGACTTACCCATCTTCGCCGCCTTGTGGGATGCCCAGTCGAGCATGGAGACGCCCAACGAGATTCCGGCCGCATTCTCACGCACGATCATCCTGTGTGCATACAAGGCGTCGTCGGGAAAATCGTCCGAAAGCCAGAACTCAGGATCGGCGAACTCGTCTACCGTGATGGTGCCCAGGCATTCAGGGCCGTCGACAACCAGATATGCGCAGCCCTGCCCGATGTCGTCAGCGATCTTTTCCCTGTTGGACGGATATTGCCACTGGTTGATTCCCATCGACTTCAACCGCGTGGCGGCTTCTTCCCACATGGAAGCGATTTTGTCGGCTTCACTTCGGTCGGCCGGCCGAATGGTGACGTCATCACGCATTGCTTCCCCCTGTTCCCAACTCGTAGCGAAGCACGTTCCGGTCTGTCGGCATTGCCGTGATGGTGACCCGGACCGGACCCGTCTCCGTGTAGCCGACACGGGTCCTGACCAGCAGGAGAATCCCTGCCTCAACGGCCAGATCCGTGGCCTGCTTCGGGTTGGGCATCGCTGCCGTGACGTCATCCACGTAACGAACTTGCTTGTGCCCGATTGACGCCATATAGGCGATAACACCCTCGGGGATATCCGCCGGTTCGGCAGCGGGCGCGTTCTTCACACGGTCGTGCGGATAGTAAGAATCCTCGGTCGACCACGGCTGATCATCCCCGAAACGCAGTCGACGGCGAACTAGCACGAGCGCATCGGCCTGCAAGTCGAGTCGTTGGGCGATCTCCGGTGTGGCTTTCTCGATGCTTACCGAGATTTGTTGGCTTGGTGTCCGCCCCTGTTCCTGGATGTCCTGCACCCTTGCGTCCACGCCGGCGGCTAGACGCCTGCTGCCCACGCCGGCCACCCGGGACTGGAAGTCGGGTGCCTCCAACCTGCTGGGCCGCAACTCCCGTCCGCTGAACGAATTCGTTGTCAACCGGCTGCCCCGGCAGGCCGACTGGATCGCCACCGACGGCACCGACTACGGCCCGGCCATCCGCCGCTGGGAGCGCGTCACCGGGCGGCCGGCGCCCTGCCCGACCGAACCCGGCACGCGCGGCAACCGGCGCCTGTCCCCGGCGTTCGCCGAATGGATGATGGGCCTGCCCGCCGGCTGGGTGACCGCCGTCCCCGGCATCCCCCGCAAGAACCAGCTCATGATCCTCGGCAACGGCGTGATCCCACGGCAGGCCCACCACACCTACGGCCTGCTCCTGGGCGCCAACGCGGTCAGCTACCTGGGGGTGGCCGCATGAGTGAGCACCTGCTGCGCGCCGCCCTGGACGCGGCCAAGCGTGGCTGGCACGTCTTCCCGCTCCGGCCCGGCAGCAAGCCCCCGGCGCTGCACGGGGAGAAGTCCTGCACCCGCACCGGCGTGTGCGCGGGCGGGCACGTGAAGTGGGAGCAGCGGGCCACCACCGACCCCGACCGCATCCGCGCCGCCTGGACGCGAGCGCCGTTCAACGTCGGTACCGCCACCGGCCCGTCCGGGCTGCTCGTGGTCGACCTGGACACCCCAGAGCACAAGGGCAGTTCGGACGCGCCTGACGGCGCGACGACCTTTGCGGCGCTCTGCGAGCGCGCCGGGCACGCCGTCCCTGACACCTACCGGACCCGGACCCCTAGCGGTGGAACGCATCTGTACTTCACCGCCCCGCCCGGCCTGAGGCTGGGCAACACAGCGGGCACCGTGGCGGATTCGGTCGACACCCGGGCATGGGGCGGGTACGTCGTCGCCGCCGGCAGCACTACCCCCGCCGGACGGTACGAGGCTCTGTGCGGCTCTGAGGCGGCCGTACTGCCCTCGTGGCTGCAAACCCTGCAGCCCACCCCGCCGCGCTCTGTGGGCCCGCTCAGGCTGCCTGCGGTCGACGGCAGCCGCGCGGCACTGGCCGCACTGGAAGCTGAGTGCGCGGTCGTGGCCGCCGCCCCGGAGAGGCAGCGCAACAACACGCTGAACCGGTGCGCCTTCAAGGTGGGACGGTTCGTGGCGTGGGGCGACCTCCCCCGGCACGTGGCGGAGGAGGCCTTCCAAGGGGCGGGAGAGGCGGTCGGACTCACCGCCGCCGAGTGCCGCACCACGATCCGCAGCGCCCTCGACAGCTCCATCCGCAAAATACGGCCCAGGGAGGCGGCATGACCGCCCCCACCACCTCTCCCTTGGAAGGCCAACCCCCGACGCCCACCGGCCCGCAGGCCGCTCCACAGGCTGTGGACGCGGCGGCCGTAGGCGTGCCGAAAGGCGCCGCCCGTAAGGGCGTCCGAACTGCTCTTCGTTCTGACCCGCACACGGGAGACGGCCGGCGCCCCGTCGCGTGGCTCCACGTCCGTGCCCCGCGCGGCACGGTGCCCACGGCCACCTCGAAATGCCTGTGCGGCTGGGACCGAAGCGCTGTCGGCCACGCCCGGGTGCTCGCCCTGGTTGAAGCTCACACCGCCCACCGCTCGTTCTGGCTCAGTTCCGGCGTGGACGCCATGGAGTGTGCCCGTCGCGCCGGACACAGCATCGCGGTGCTGCACAAGGTGTACGCCAAGGTGCTTGACCAGACGCGGGAGCATGCGAACAGCCGGATCGAAGCAGCGCTTCGGGAGTGGAACGAGCCGGAGTGATCTTGCTCTCCCCCGGGGGACACCTGGGGGACACGCACTGATCAAACCTGGGATACGGGCGGTACGAGGTGAGACACATCCAGGCCCCGTCCACGACGATTCGAACAGGAGGGGGCAACGAAAAGACCCTCTCTGACCAGGGAAGTAACCTGGTCAGAGAGGGTCTCTCTCAGCGTGGCGGCGCCAGGATTCGAACCTGGGAAGGCTGAGCCGGCAGATTTACAGTCTGCTCCCTTTGGCCGCTCGGGCACACCGCCGGGGTCGGCCACCAGATCGATCCGCTCTACGGCGGCGCTCCCTGGCGACGACGTAAACAATACCCGATACATGGGGGTGCTTCGCCACCCGGTTGATCTCCACCCCTCGGCTCGCGGGGTGGCTAGGCTGGTGCGGATGCGGCCCGGCGCCACGCCGGACCCGGCGGCCGTCGCCGCGCACGCCGGCACGCACCCGATACGCACCCCGATACAAGGAGCCACAGGACATGGCCGACTCCAGTTTCGACATCGTCTCGAAGGTCGAGCGGCAGGAGGTCGACAACGCCCTCAACCAGGCCGCCAAGGAGATCTCGCAGCGCTACGACTTCAAGGGCGTGGGCGCCTCGATCTCGTGGTCCGGTGAAAAGATCCTCATGGAGGCGAACTCCGAGGACCGGGTGAAGGCTGTCCTCGACGTCTTCCAGTCCAAGCTGATCAAGCGCGGCATCTCGCTGAAGGCGCTGGACGCGGGCGAGCCCCAGCTGTCCGGCAAGGAGTACAAGATCTTCGCGTCGATCGAGGAGGGCATCTCCCAGGAGAACGCGAAGAAGGTGGCGAAGATCATCCGCGACGAGGGCCCCAAGGGCGTGAAGGCCCAGGTCCAGGGCGAAGAGCTGCGCGTCTCCTCCAAGAGCCGTGACGATCTGCAGGCCGTGATCGCGCTGCTGAAGGGCAAGGACTTCGACTTCGCGCTGCAGTTCGTGAACTACCGGTAAGAGGCCGTAAGAGGTGGGCACCCCCGAGCGGTGCCCACCCTGCGTGCCGGCGCGGCACCGGCTGCCGGTCCGCGCTCAGTCCCGGGAGTTGCCGAACAGGATGCGGTAGACGATCAGCAGCACCAGGGAGCCGCCGATCGCCGCGGCCCAGGTGGCGCCGTCGTAGAAACTCTTGGTGATCGGGTGGTCCAGCCAGCGGGCGGAGATCCAGCCGCCGATGAACGCGCCCGCGATGCCGATCAGGGTCGTACCTATGAAGCCGCCGGGGTCGCGGCCCGGCAGGAGGACCTTGGCGATGGCTCCGGCCAGCAGTCCCAGGATGATCCAAGCGATGATGCTCATGCCGTGAACCTGCCCTTCCGCGCTGTGTCCGCACTGTCCGGCCGCTGAGAGTCCGGTGCGGACCCCTGCCGTCACGCGCGCGTGTTCGTGCCGTGTCGATGAAGAGGACGTCACAGGTCCACCCCATGGTTGCCGCGCTCAGTAGGGTGCGGCACATGACACCCTCCGGCACCGGACTGCGGCGCACCCTGGGAGTGCGGGACGCCGTGGTCATCGGTCTCGGCTCGATGATCGGAGCGGGCGTCTTCTCCGCCCTGGGGCCCGCCGCGCGCGCGGCCGGGTCGGGACTGCTGCCCGGGCTGGCGCTCGCCGCCGTGGTGGCCTACTGCAACGCCCTGTCCTCGGCCCGTCTCGCCGCCCGCTACCCGGCCTCCGGCGGCACGTACGTCTACGGGCGGGAACGGCTGGGCCCCTTCTGGGGATACCTCGCGGGCTGGGCGTTCGTGGTCGGCAAGACGGCGTCCTGCGCGGCCATGGCGCTCACCGTGGGCGCGTACGTGTGGCCGGGGCAGGCGCATGCGGCGGCGGTCGCGGCCGTGGTGGTCCTGACGGCCGTGAACTACGGCGGGATCCAGAAGTCGGCATGGCTGACCCGCGTGATCGTGGCGGTGGTACTGGCCGTTCTCACGGCCGTGGTGATCGTGTGCCTGGCCTCCGGGCGGGCCGACGCCGGGCGGCTGGACATCCGGCTGTCGTCGGGCGCCGGCGGAGTGCTTCAAGCGGCGGGACTGCTGTTCTTCGCCTTCGCCGGGTACGCGCGCATCGCGACCCTCGGGGAGGAGGTACGGGACCCGGCGCGCACCATCCCGCGCGCGATCCCGCTCGCCCTGGGGATCGCACTGGGGGTGTACGCGTGCGTGGCCGTCGCGGTGCTCGGTGTCCTCGGCGCGGACCGGCTCGGGCACGCGGGGGCTCCGCTGGCCGACGCGGTGCGGGCGGCCGGCGTGCCGGGGCTCGTGCCCGTGGTGCGGGCAGGGGCGGCGGTGGCGGCGCTCGGCTCCCTGCTCGCGCTGATCCTGGGCGTGTCCCGTACGACCCTCGCCATGGCCCGGGACGGGCATCTGCCGGGGGCGCTGGCGGCCGTACACCCGCGTTTCCAGGTGCCGCACCGTGCGGAGCCGGCCGTGGGGGCGGTGGTCGCCGTACTGGCCGCGACGGTGGACGTGCGCGGCGCGATCGGCTTCTCCTCCTTCGGGGTGCTCGCGTACTACGCCGTCGCCAACGCGTCCGCATGGACCCTGACCCCCGCGCCGAAGGCCCGTGCGGTGCCCGTGGTGGGCCTGCTGGGCTGCGCCACGCTGGCGTTCGCACTGCCCGCCGTCTCGGTGGCGGTGGGGGCGGGCGTCCTCACGGTGGGGGCGGCGGCCTACGGCGTACGGCGGTGGGTGCGCCGGCGCGGCGAGTGACACGGCGGGTGACGCGCCGTCAGTGCGCCCGCTGTCCCGCACGCGTCCGGCGTCCGGCTTCCGCCGGCCGGCTCAGCGGGTCGCGAAGGGCTGGTCCGTGGGGACGATTTCGCGGCCCAGCGGCAGCAGGGAGACCGGGATCAGCTTGAAGTTGGCTACGCCGAACGGGATGCCGATGATCGTGAGGCACAGGGCGATGCCGGTGACGATGTGCGTGAGCGCCAGCCACCAGCCGGCCAGGACCAGCCACAGGACGTTGCCGATGCAGGAGGGGGCGCCCGCGTCGCGGCGCTCGACCGTGGTGTATCCGAAGGGCCACAGGGCGTAGACGCCGATGCGGAACGCCGCTATGCCGAACGGGATCCCGATGATCGTGATGCAGAGCAGGACGCCGGCGAGGAGGTATCCGAGGAACAGCCAGAAGCCGCTCAGGATGAGCCAGATGATGTTCAGGATGGTCTTCACTGGTAGCGACCTGCCATCTTCTCGAGCCGGGCGATGCGGTCCGCCATCGGCGGGTGCGTGGAGAACATCTTCGTCAACCCCTGGCCCGCGCGGAAGGGATTCGCGATCATCATGTGACTGGCGGTCTCGATCCGGGGCTCGGGCGGCAGCGGAAGCTGCTGGGTGCCGGTCTCCAGCTTGCGCAGGGCACTGGCGAGGGCCAGCGGGTCGCCGGTGAGCTGAGCTCCGGAGGCGTCCGCCTCGTACTCGCGGGAGCGGCTGATGGCCAGCTGGATGACGGTGGCGGCGAGCGGGCCCAGGATCATGATCAGGAGCATGCCGAGCAGGCCGGGGCCGTCGTCGTCGTCCGAACGGCCGACCGGGATGAGCCAGGCGAAGTTCACCAGGAACATGATCACCGAGGCGAGTGCGCCGGCCACCGAGGAGATGAGGATGTCCCGGTTGTAGACGTGACTCAGCTCGTGGCCGATCACGCCGCGCAGTTCACGCTCGTCCAGCAGGCGCAGGATGCCCTCGGTGCAGCACACGGCCGCGTTGCGCGGATTGCGGCCGGTGGCGAAGGCGTTGGGGGCCTCCGTCGGGGAGATGTAGAGCCGGGGCATGGGCTGGCGGGCCTGTGTGGACAGCTCGCGGACCATGCGGTACAGCCCCGGGGCCTCGAACTCGCTGACCGGGCGGGCGCGCATCGCGCGAAGAGCCAGCTTGTCGCTGTTCCAGTACGCGTACGCGTTCGTGCCGAGGGCGACCAGGACCGCGATGACCAGACCGGCACGGCCGAAGAAGCTGCCGATGACGATGATGAGGGCCGACAGCCCCCCGAGGAGTACTGCCGTCCTGAGCCCATTGTGCCGGCGGTGCACCGTACGCCCTCCAAGTCGTGCAGCAGGGAACCCTCAGGTCCAGTGGATCCTCCCGTACTGCTCAACGCCAGGCGGGCGGCGCGAGTTCCCTGGTGCGGGCGGTGCCGTGCCTCGGCCGTACGGGTGAGGCGGCCGACGGCACGCGCGCGTGGGATCGCGGAAACCGCCGCGAGGACTCACGGGCCTTTGTGCGCGCACCGGCTCCGCGTCTCTCCGGGCTGATCTCCGGCGGCGCGGGGCCGACGGCGGTGGTGTGCGCCGTCGGGGATGAGGCCGCTGCGCGGGCTGTGCGGGGTCGGCACCGCTTCGATGACCCGGCGGCTCCGAGGGGGTGGCACGGGACGCCCTTGTTCGCGGTCACCGACTGTTCGCCGTCACCGACTGTTCGCGGTCACCGAAGGGCCGTGCGGGGAGCGCTGCTGCACGCGCGCGTGAGGGGCACAGGTGGGGGAGGCGCGTGTGACGGCTCCTCAGAACAGGCCGGTGGCCGCGAAGCGGAGGACCAGTTGGGGTGCCCCGGACAGGGCGACACCGAGGACGCCGGTGAGGGCGAGGGCGGCCGTGAGGGGAGCCGGGACGCGGTGCCGGGCGGGTTCGCCCTCGGGGGCGCGGAACAGCAGGGCCGTCCACTGCAGGTAGTAGAAGAGCGCGATCACCACGTTGACGGCCATGACGACGGCGAGCCAGCCGAGGCCCGCGTCGACCGCCGACGAGAACACCGTGACCTTCGCGAACAGCCCGATGACGCCCGGCGGCAGCCCCGCCAGGCACAGCAGGAAGAACGCCAGCAGGAGCGCGGTGAGCGGGTTGGCGGCGTACAGGCCGCGGTAGTCGGCGATCCGGTTCAGGGCCCGGCTGCGGCCCACCAGGGCGGCCACCGCGAACGCGCCGAGGTTCACGGCGGCGTACATCAGCGCGTAGGCCACCGTGGAGCCGATCGCCTTCTGCGGGTCCTTGGCGTAGCCGGCGGCGGCGATCGGCACCAGCAGGTAGCCGGCCTGGCCGACGGAGGACCAGGCGAGCAGCCGTACGGCGCTGTACGCGCGCGTGGCCTGCTGGCGCAGCGCGCCCACGTTGCCGACGGTCATGGTCAGGGCGGCCAGGACGGCGAGCGCGGGGCCCCAGACGTCGGCGTACGACGGGAACGCCACGACGGTGACGAGGATCAGGCCGGAGAAGCCGACCGCCTTGCCGACGACCGACAGGTACGCGGCGACGGGCAGCGGCGCGCCGACGTAGGTGTCGGGCACCCAGAAGTGGAACGGGACGGCGGCCGTCTTGAAGGCGAAACCGATCAGGGTGAGGACGACACCTGTCTGGGCGAGCGTGTGCAGCTGTCCGTCGACGTGCGGCAGGCGCTGGGCGACCTGGGTGAGGTAGAGGGTGCCGGTGGAGGCGTAGACGAAGCTGATGCCCATCAGGCTGACCGCGGTGGCCGTCACCGAGGACAGGAAGAACTTCAGGGCGGCCTCGGAGGACCGCTTGTCGCCGTGCCGGATGCCGACGAGGGCGAAGGCGGGCAGGGAGGCGACCTCCAGGGCGACGATCAGGGTGGCCAGGTCGCGGGAGGCGGGCAGCAGGGCGGCGCCGGCCGCCGAGGACAGCAGCAGGAACCAGAACTCGCCGGGCGGGACGCGCCGCTGGTCGTCCTCGAGGTTCGTGACCGACAGCAGCGCCGCGAGGAGGGCGCCGCCGAGGACGAGGAACTGGATGACGAGCGTGAAGTGGTCGGCGGTGTAACTGCACGCGCGCGTGGCGCCGTTCAGGCAGAAGGTGCTGCGGTCGCCGCCCAGGAGGGGCAGCAGCATCAGCGCGGCCACGGCCAGTCCGGCGACCGAGATCCAGCCGAGGACGGCCTTGCAGGCCTCGGGCAGGAACAGGTCGGCGACCAGGACGACGAGTCCCACCACGGCGGTGATGGTCGGCGGGGCGACGGCGAGCCAGTCGACGGACTGGACCAGCGATTCGGCGAGGGGCTGGGCGCTCATCGGGTGCCTCCTGCGAGCAGCTGGTGCACGGCCGGGTCGGTGAGGCCGAGCAGCGCCCTCGGCCACAGTCCGGCGACGACGGTGAGGGCGACGAGGGGTGTCCAGGCGGCGAACTCGTACCCGCGCACGTCGGCGAGGGCATGGACCTCCTGCTCGACGCCGCCCATGCAGACGCGGCGGACCACGATCAGCATGTACGCGGCGGTCAGCAGGGTGCCGAAGGCGCCGATCGCCATGAAGGTGAGGAAGGCCGGCCGGCTGAGGCCGGCCGCGGGCTCGAAGGACCCGAACAGGGCCAGCATCTCGCCCCAGAACCCGGCGAGACCCGGCAGACCGAGCGAGGCGACGGCGCCGAAGGCGAGCAGGCCGCCCAGACGCGGGGCCCTGCCGTACAGCGCGGCTCCCGTCTCCTTGGCGAGGGTGTCGAGGTCGGTGGTGCCGGTGCGGTCCTTCAGCGCGCCGACGAGGAAGAAGAGCAGGCCGGTGATGAGGCCGTGGGCGATGTTGGCGAACAGGGCGCCGTTGACGCCGGTCGGGGTCATGGTGGCGATGCCCAGCAGGACGAAGCCCATGTGGCCGACGGAGGAGTAGGCGATCAGCCGCTTGAGATCGCCCTTCGCGCCGCGCTTGGCCAGGGCCAGGCAGGCCAGGGATCCGTAGATGATCCCGACGACGGCGAACGCGGCGAGGTACGGCGCGAAGGTGTGGAAGCCGTGCGGCGCGACCGGAAGGAGGATCCGGACGAACCCGTACGTACCCATCTTCAGCAGGACGCCGGCCAGCAGCACCGAGCCGACGGTCGGCGCGGCGGTGTGAGCGTCGGGCAGCCAGCTGTGCAGCGGCCACATCGGCGACTTCACGGCGAGCCCGATCCCGATCGCCAGAACGGCGATGACCTGCACGGACGCGGTCAGCGACCGGCCGTTGTCAGTGGCGAGTGCCACCATGTCGAAGGTGCCCGCCTTGATTCCGATCAGGAGCAGGCCGAGCAGCATGACGACGGAGCCGAGCAGCGTGAACAGGATGAACTTCCACGCGGCCCGGGTCCGGCCCTCCCCGCCCCAGCGGGCGATGAGGAAGTACATCGGGATGAGCACCATCTCGAACGCGAGGAAGAACAGCAGCAGATCGAGGACGGCGAAGGTCGCGAGGGTGCCGGACTCGAGCAGGAACAGCAGCGCGACGAACGCCTTCGGGGACGGGCCCTTGGGCGGGTTGAAGTAGGAGTACAGCGCGCAGAGGAAGGTCAGCAGCGCGGTCAGGACGACAAGGGGGAGGGAGATGCCGTCGATGCCGAGGTGGATCCGCACGTCGAGTGCGGGGATCCAGCTGATGTCGGTCGTGGCCTGCATCTTCGACGCGTGGTCGTGGTCGAAGCCGAGCGCGAGGACGATCGCGGCGATGAGGATCGCGCCGGTCACGGTCACACCGTGCCGCAGCACGGCCTGCTCGGGCGACTTCCCCTTCAGCCCGGGCGGGGCCGGCAGGAGAGCGGCGACGGCGCCGAGGAGCGGGCCGACGACGACGAATGCCAGAAGGAACTGCATCACGGACTCGTTGATATCGATCACGCCTGCTCACGCTCCCGTGGCGACGAGGACGACGGCGACCGCCAGGACGACGGTGCCGGCGAGCAGCGCGCTCACATAGGTCTGCACATTGCCGGTCTGGGCGCGCCGTACGGCGGCCCCGAGCAGCCGGGGCAGGCCGGCCGCGCCTTGCACGTAGGTCTCGACGACCTCTCGGTCGAGGAAGCGGACGAGGCTCGCCCCGGCCTGGACCGGGCGGACGAACAGCACGTCGTACACGGCGTCCAGGTGGAAGCCCGCGGCCGCGGGCCGGTGCAGCGGGCCGAGCAGCAGCCGGCCGGGGTCCGCCGGGTCGGGGGCGTAGGCGATGTCGCCGTAGGCCGGCTCGTGGGTGGCGATGGCCTCGGCCTCGACCAGTGCGGCGTCGCCCTCGGGGTGGGCGGCGACCGCGCCCATCGGGGCCCGGGCGGCGAGCTGCGTGGTGCGCTGCCAGGCGCCGTAGGTGAGCAGCCCGCCGACCAGGGCGAGGCCCGTGCCGAGGATGGAGGTGGGCAGGGTCGGGGTCAGGTCGCGGCCGTCGAACCAGCCGGGCAGCGAGCGGTAGGCGAGCCCGCCGAAGGCCAGGGACGGCACCGCGAGGACCCAGAGCACCGCGGTCATCGTCAGCGGCTGACGGCCGTGGTCGGGGGCCTCGGCACCCCGGCCGCGGAAGGCCAGCAGCCACAGCCGGGCCGCGTAAGCGGCGGTCAGCAGGGCGGTGACCAGGCCGGCGACGAGGACGATCCAGCCGGCCGAGCCGGGCACGTGCGCGCTGTGGCCGTCGGTCGCGTGCTCGGCGGCGCCGAGGACCGACTCCTTGGAGAAGAAGCCGCTGAACGGAGGGATCGCGGCGAGCGCGAGCAGGGCCACGGTCATCGTCCAGTAGGCGTCCGGGACGCGGTCGCGCAGGCCGTGCATGCGGGACATGGCGGCCAGCGAGTTGGTGCCGGCGGCATGGATGATCACGCCGGCGGCGAGGAACAGCAGCGCCTTGAAGGCGCCGTGGGACAGGAGGTGGAAGACGGCGGCACCGCGGTCACCGACGGCGAGGGCGCCGGTCATGTAGCCGAGCTGGCCGATCGTCGAGTAGGCGAGGACGCGCTTGATGTCGTCCTGGGCGAGCGCGGCGAGACCCGAGCCGGTCATGGTCACGGCGGCCATGACGGCGAGCACGATCATCGCGGCCTGGGAGGACTCGAACACCGGAAGGAGACGGGCGATGAAGTAGACACCGGCGGCGACCATCGTCGCGGCGTGGATGAGCGCCGAGACGGGTGTCGGGCCCGCCATCGCGTCCGGCAGCCAGGTGTGCAGGGGGAACTGCGCCGACTTGCCCGCGACACCCGCGAGGAGCAGCAGGGCGACGAGGGTCGGGTGGTGCAGGTCACCGCTCGCGACGGCGCCGAGGACGCGGGTGATGCGGAAGGAGCCGGCGTCGGTGGCCAGCGCGAACAGGCCGATCAGGAACGGCACGTCGCCGAGCTTGGTGACCAGGAAGGCCTTCAGCGAGGCGGTGCGGGCCTCCGGGGTCTCCCAGTAGTGGCCGACCAGGAAGTACGAGCAGATGCCCATGACTTCCCAGCCGACCAGCAGCACGATCAGGTCGCCGGAGTAGACGACCAGGAGCATCGCGGAGGTGAACAGGGAGACGAGGGCGGCGTACGAGGGGTAGCGCGGGTCGTCGCGCAGATAGCCCGTCGAGTAGATCTGCACGCAGGCGGCGACGAACGCGACCAGGACCGCGACGAGCGCGGCGAAGCCGTCGATGTGCAGGGCCAGCTCGACGGGGACCGAGCCGGTGGGTGTCAGCTCGGTGTGCGCGTCGATGGCCTGACCGCCGCCCTGGCGCACGGCGACCAGCGCGGCCAGCGCGAGCGAGGCCAGCGGCGGCAGCACGGCGAGCGGGCGGACGAACCCGGGGGCGGTGCGGCCGAGCAGCAGTCCGGCCGCGGCGCCGAGGAACGGCAGGAGGGGGACGAGGACGGCGAGGGTGGTCGTGGTCACGCGCTGGCCTCAGCCTTCTCGGCCGCCGAGGCGTCCGGTCCCCCGGTGGCGGGGCCCTCGGCGGTGTCGCGGAGCTTGTCGATGTCGGAGGTGCCGCGGTTGCGGTAGACGGCGAGCACGATCGCCAGGCCGATGCCGATCTCGGCGGCGGCGATGGCGATGGTGAACAGGGTCAGCGCCTGGCCGGAGTGCAGGGTCTCCTTCGCGGCCCGGCTGAGCCAGACGTCGAAGGCGACGAGGTTGAGGTTGACGGCGTTGAGCATCACCTCGACCGACATCAGGACCAGGATCGCGTTGCGGCGGGCGAGGACGCCGTACAGGCCGGTGCAGAAGAGGAGGGCGGAGAGTACGGCCGGGTAGGCGAGGTGCATCAGCGGGCGCCTTCCTTCTCGCCGGGTGCGGTCGCGGGCACGTCCGCGGGGGCCGGTGCGCCGGCGGCGGTGTCCGCCTTCGCCCTGCGGGACAGGACGATCGCGCCGACCAGGGCCGCGAGGAGCAGCACGGACAGGGCCTCGAAGGGCAGGACCCAGGTCCGGAACAGGCTCTCGCCGGTGACCCGGGTGGTGCCGGCGGCCGGGCCGTCCAGGTCGATCCAGGTGGTGCGGAAGGCGTCGACGACCACCCACACCAGGGCGACGGCGGCGGCGACCGCGACGGCCAGGGCGGCCCAGCGGTTGCCGGAGTCGGCGTCCGGGGAGCGGCCGATGGGCGCCCTGGTGAGCATCAGACCGAACAGCAGGAGGACGACGACGGAACCGACGTAGATCAGGACCTGTACCCAGGCGATGAACTCGGCCGTGAGCAGCAGGTACTCCACGGCGAGGCCGCCGAGGGCGACCACCAGCCACAGGGCGGCGTGCACCAGCTGGCGGGTGGTGACGGTGACCAGCGCGGCACCGAAGGTGACCAGGCCGACGAGGAGGAAGGCGATCTCGACGCCGGTCGGGGACAGGAAGCCCCGAGTGCCGGAAACGGCCACCGTGGCCGTGGCTGCGGCGAGGCTCACGAGGCGTCCTCCCCCGGCTCGGCCTGCGCGGCCGCCAGCTTGTCGGCGGTCTTGCGGGCGGCGGCGATCTCCTTCGGCTCCTCGGCCGCGGGGTCGAGGGCGGGCGGGGCCGGGACGGTCCACATCCACTCGCGGAGCTTGTCCCGCTCGTGGGTGAGCTCACGGATGTCGGTCTCGGCGTACTCGAACTCCGGGGACCAGAACAGCGCGTCGAAAGGACAGACCTCGATGCAGATACCGCAGTACATGCACAGGGAGAAGTCGATGGCGAACCGGTCGAGGACGTTGCGGCTGCGCTCGCGGCCACCGGGGGCGGCCGGCGGGACCGTCTCCTTGTGGGAGTCGATGTAGATGCACCAGTCCGGGCATTCGCGGGCGCAGAGCATGCAGACCGTGCAGTTCTCCTCGAACAGGCCGATCACGCCGCGGGTGCGGGGCGGCAGTTCGGGCAGGGCGTCCGGGTACTGCTCGGTGACGGTCTTCTTCGTCATCGTGCGGAGGGTGACGGCCAGGCCCTTGGCGAGGCCACTGCCGGGAAGGGGGGCCATGGTTAGGAGATCACCACCTTGACGATGCCGGTGAGGGCGATCTGGGCGAGGGAGAGGGGGACGAGGAGGGTCCAGGAGAGCTTCTGGAGCTGGTCCTCGCGCAGCCGCGGGTAGGTCACGCGGAGCCAGATGACGAGGAAGGCGAGGATCGCGGTCTTCAGCAGGGTCCACAGCCAGCCCAGGCCGTCGTGGCCCCAGGGGCCGTGCCAGCCGCCCAGGAACAGGACGGTGGTCAGACCGCACAGGACGACGATCCCGGCGTACTCGGCGAGGAGGAAGAGTGCGAACCGCAGTCCGGTGTACTCGGTGTACGCGCCGAAGATGATCTCGGAGTCGGCGACGGGCATGTCGAACGGCGGGCGCTGCAGTTCGGCGAGTCCGGCGACGAAGAAGACGACCGCGCCGACGATCTGCCAGGGCACCCACCACCAGTGGAAGGTGTGCAGGATGCCGGGGAGGGAGACGGTGCCCGCCGCCATGGCGACCGAGGCGGCGGCGAGCAGCATCGGGAGTTCGTAGGCGAGCAGCTGGGCGGCCGTGCGCAGGCCGCCGAGCAGGGAGAACTTGTTCGCGCTGGCCCAGCCGGCCATGAGCGAGCCGAGCACGCCGACGCCCATCACCGCGAGCACGAAGAACACGCCCGCGTCGAGTACCTGGCCGACGGCGCCCTCGCTCGGGCCGATCGGGATGGCGAGCAGGACGAGGAGGTAGGGCAGCAGGGCGACGGCGGGGGCCAGCTGGAAGACGCGGCGGTCGGCTCCGGCCGGGACCACGTCCTCCTTCTGCGCGAACTTCACGCCGTCGGCGATGAGCTGGGCCCAGCCGTGGAAACCGCCCGCGTACATCGGGCCGAGCCGGCCCTGCATGTGGGCCATCACCTTGTGCTCGGTCTGACCGACGATCAGCGGGAAGGTGAGGAAGACGACGAACACGACGAGGAGTCGCAGAGCGACGTCCAGCACGCCGTTCACTGCGGGCCTCCTGTGGGGTGGGGGTCGTCGGGAGTCTCTGGGGCACGGGGGGTGTGCGGAGTGTCTGCGGTGCCGGGGGTGACGGGGTTGCCGTCGTCGGTAGTGCCGGGGGTGGTGGAGGTGGCACGGTCGCCGCGGGTGGCGGGGTCCTCGCCCTTGGCGGGCCGTTCGGGTCGTCGCTCGGTCGGGCCGGGTTCCGCAGAGGTCGGCTCGGGCTCCGCAGAGGTCGGCTGGGGCTCCGCAGAGGTCGGCTGGGGCTCCGCAGGGATCGGCTCGGGCGCCGCAGAGGTGCGCTGAGGCTCCGTAGACGTCCGCTCGGACTCCTCGGGCGCCGCAGAGGTGCGCTGAGGCTCCGTAGACGTCCGCTCGGACTCCGTCGGCTCGTCGAAGGCCGGGCGGGCGTGGTGCCAGGGGGCGTCCGAGCTGCGCGGGGCCGTACTCCGGCGGGCGGGAGGAGCCGCGCTGTCCGGTGCGGTCGGCCTGCCCGTAGGCGGAGTCTCCGGCTCACCCGAAGCCGCTGCCACGGCCTCGCCCGAAACGGGTGCCGTCGGCTCACCGGAAGCCGGTGCGGTCGACTCACCAGAAGTCGGTGCGGTCGGCTCGCCCGAAACCGGGCCCCCCGGCGCACCCGAAACCGGGCCCACCGGCGCACCCGAAACCGGGCCCACCGTTTCACCAGAAGTCGCCGTCTCACCCGAGGCCGGTGCCGTCGGCTCCGGTGTCGTCCCGGTCCGCTGTGATGCCGAGCCCTCCGAGGTGCTGCGGGCACGACGCGGGCGGGTCGGCGCCGGGCCGGGCTCGTGGGCCACGGACGCCTCGGCCGCAGGGCCTTCCGAAGTCGCTGCCCGGGGCGCGTCGCCCTCCGCCGCGGCCTGCTTCTGCTCGGCCGCGTCCTGCGGGGCCGGCGCCCGGGTTTGACTCACCGAGCCTTCGCTCGCGCTCCGCGTCCGCCGCGGCCGGGCACCGGCAGCACCAACCGCCCCCTCCGCACCAGCACCAGCACCAGCACCAGCACCAGCACCAGCACCAGCACCAGCACCAGCACCAGCACCAGCGGGAGTCTCCGTCTGCTGGCTCGCGGAGCCCTCCGACGCCGTGCGGGTGCGTCGTACCGGGCGGTCTCCCGCCGCTCGGGCCGGGCGGTCTCCCGCCGCGCGCCCCGCCGCCGCACGGGCCGGGCGGGCCGGGGCAGGCGGGAGCTGGCCCTTCAGGGGGCCCCATTCGTTGGGGTCCGGCACGCCGGGGGGCAGCATCTGCCGGCGCTTCGGGCCGCCGTGTTCGGACTCGCCCGGCTCCTTCGCGCCGGGCCAGGCCTTGGCGACACGGGCGGCGAGGACGAAGTCCTTGCGGAGCGGGTGGCCCTCGAAGCTCTCGGGAAGGAGGAGGTGTTCCAGCGACGGATGGCCCTCGAAGCGGACACCGAACATCTCGTGGGTCTCGCGCTCGTGCCAGGCGGCGCCCGCGTAGACGCCCACGGCGGAGGGCAGCGTCGGCGCCTCGTGCGGGACGGTCGTGCGGACGAGGAGACGGCGGACCGGGTGGAGGGCGACGACGTGGGCCGAGACGCGGAACCCCGTGCCCGGTTCGTCGACCGCGCTCAGCCAGTCGAAGTAGGTGCAGCCCAGGGTCGTACGGGCCGTCTCCAGTGCGGTCAGCCAGGAGGACGGCGAGACGTCCACGGTCAGGAGGTCGTACGACTCCTCGGCCGTGGCGTCCGTACCGAAGAGGTCCTCGACCGGGGCGGGCAGCCAGCCGGCGGTGCTCATCGGGCGTCCCCCTCGGTGCCCGGTGCCGGGGCCGGAACCGGCGGTTTGACCAGGTCGCTGGTCAGGGCGGCGGCCGACGGGCGGGCGGAACCGGTGCCGTACCGCTCCCCCAGCGACTCGCGGGCGATCTTCTCCTGGAGCTTCAGGATGCCCTGGAGCAGCGCCTCGGGGCGGGGTGGGCAGCCGGGGACGTACACGTCCACCGGGATGATCTGGTCGACGCCCTTCGTCACCGAGTACGAGTCCCAGTAGGGGCCGCCGCAGTTGGAGCAGGCGCCGAAGGAGATGACGTACTTCGGCTCGGGCATCTGCTCGTACAGGCGCTTCACGGCCGGGGCCATCTTGTCCGTGACCGTGCCCGACACCACCATCAGGTCCGCCTGGCGGGGTCCCGGCGCGAACGGGATCACGCCGAGGCGGATGAAGTCGTGGCGGGCCATCGACGCGGCGATGAACTCGATCGCGCAGCAGGCGAGGCCGAAGTTGAAGACCCAGAGCGAGTAGCGGCGGCCCCAGTTGAGGACCACCTTCATCGGCTCGGGGGCCAGGCGGGCCAGGGCGCCGAGCCGCTTGGGCTCCGGCAGGTAAACGGGATCCGGGGTCACGTCCATGCCAGGACGCCCTTCTTGTATGCGTACAGCAGGCCCACGGCGAGGAAGCCGAGGAAGATGAACATCTCCACCAGGGTCGTCGCGCCGTAACCGGGGGCGGCGAAGACCGTGGCCCAGGGGAACAGGAAGATCGAGTCGACCGCGAAGATCACGTACAGGAAGGCGTAGACGTAGTAGCGGACCTGGGTGTGGGCCCAGCCCTCGCCGACGGGGTCGACGCCGCACTCGTAGGTCAGGAGTTTCTCCGGGGTCGGCACGACCGGGCGCAGCAGGCGGCCCGCGCCGAAGGCGACCGCGACGAACAGCACGCCGACGAGCGCGAGCAGTCCTACCACAGAGTAGGACCGGAAGTAGCCGGCCGCGATGACGTTCGCCGCGCCGACCGTCGAGTCCCCCAACGTCTCCCGCACCGTCCGACCTCGCTCCCTGACCTCGTGACCCTAGTGAATGAGTGAACTCGCGCGTCAGCGAACCCGTGAGTCCTGAGCTCTGTGCTGCAACCTGATTCGACGATCTGTACGCACGGGAGTCTAGGCCCTGATAAAGAGAGGGTAAGCAGCCCGTCACGGGGTGAGACGAATGACGGGGGCGGGGTGGGGATTTCCCCCGGCGGCGGAGGGCGGCGTACCGCATGGCGCGGAGGGCGCCGCGCACGGCAGGCTGACCGGTATGACCGCTACCAGTTCCGTCGACGGCCGGGCGGCCGACGGCACCGACCGGCTGCCGCCGATCCGGCCGGCGTACGACACGCACACGTGGAAGGAGATCCTGTATCTCCTGCTGAACCTGCCGGTGACGGTGTTCGGCTTCGTCTACGCGATCACCGTGCTGTCCGTCGGCGGATCGCTGACGATCACCGTCGTCGGCCTTCCGCTGCTGGCGCTCAGTCTGCTGGGCGCACGGCAGCTGGGGAAGCTGGAGCGGGCCCGCGCCCGGTGGCTGCTCGGGGTGCGGGTGGAGGAGCCGACTCCGATGCCGCTGGCCCGGAGCGGCGGGCCGGTGCAGCGGTTGTGGATGGCGCTGAAGGACCCGGTGGGCTGGCGGACGCTGCTGTACGACGCGATCCGGCTGCCGTGGGGCGTCGTCACCTTCTGCACCGTGCTGACCTCGCTGTTCGTGCTGTGGCCGGTGCTGCCGTACCTGGCGCGGGGGCTGGCGAACGTGGACCGCTTCATGGTGCGCGGGCTGCTGTCGCCGTCGGACGAGCTGGAACGCCGTATCGCCGAGCTGGAGTCGGACCGCGGGGTCGTGGTCGACACGGCCGCCGCCGACCTGCGGCGCATCGAACGGGACCTGCACGACGGGGCGCAGGCCCGGCTGGTCAACCTGGCCATGGGGCTCGGTCTGGCCAAGGAGAAGCTGCTGGAGGACCCCGACTCGGCGGCGGCGATGGTGGAGGAGGCGCACGGCGAGGTGAAACTGGCCCTGCAGGAGCTGCGCGACCTCGCCCGCGGGATCCATCCGGCCGTGCTCACGGACCGGGGCCTGGACGCCGCGCTGTCCGCGGTCGCCACCCGCTGCACGGTGCCGGTGAAGGTCACCGTGGACCTGCCGGACCGTCCGGCGCCGGCCATCGAGGGCATCGCCTACTTCACCGTCTCCGAACTGCTGCAGAACATCAGCAAGCACAGCGGGGCCCGGTCCGCCTCGGTGGACGTGTGGCGGACGGAGGACCGGCTGCTCATCCAGGTCCGGGACGACGGCCGGGGCGGCGCCCGGCTGGAGGGCGGCACCGGGATGCGGGGCCTCGCGGAGCGGCTGGGCGCGGTGGACGGCCTGTTCGTCCTCGACTCCCCGGCCGGTGGCCCGACGGTGATCACGGCCGAGCTGCCGTGGCGGGACCGGACGCAGTAACCGACGGTTCCGCACAAGCGTGCGGCGGGCGCTACTTCCCGGGGGCGCGGGGAACTGCGCGGGCGCCCACCGCCGACCGCAGCCGCCTCACCGCGCGCCCCCTACGGCCGTCGCGCACGACGGCACCGGAAGCCGACCGCGGCGAAAGGCCGACCGCGGCGCCGGAAGCCGACCGCGCCGAAAAACCGACCGGCAACCGCTGACCCGCGACCGCCGACCGCCGACCGCTGACCCGCGACCGCCGACCGCCGACCGCCAACCGCCAACCGCCAACCGCCAACCGCCGACCGCCGACCGCACCGGACGACGGCCTGCCCGCCGGAGGCACGGGGGTGGGGAAAACCCCCGGCCCAAGACGCCGACGGACTCCATGGCCCGGCACCCCCTCGGCACACCAACCTGGAGACACGGCTGAACCGCCGCTCGAACGACGAGAACGGGACGACATCGATGGCCACGGAGTACGGACACGAGTACGGGCGGGGGCACGGGCGGTCCGCCGGAACCGGCTACCGGCTGCCCGCCGCGTTGCGGGCGCCGTTCGAGGCGCGCAGCTGGCGCGAGCTCGGCTACGTCCTGCTGAGCCTGCCCCTGTCCATCGTGCTGTTCACCTGGACGGTCACCATGGCATCGCTCGGCGCGGGCCTGCTGGTGACCTTCCTCGGCATCCCGGTGCTCGCGGCGGCGCTCGCCGGCTGCCGCGGGTTCGGCGCGCTGGAACGGGCGCGGGCGCGCGGGCTGCTGCGGCTGGACGTGGCCGAGCCGGAGCCACTGCGGTCGCGCAAGCCGGGTGTGCTGGCCTGGATGGGCGCGGTGCTCAAGAGCGGCACCTCCTGGCGGAACCTGCTGTACACGCTGGTGCAGTTCCCCTGGGCGGTGTTCTCGTTCTCGGTGGTGGTGAGCCTGTGGACGTGCGGCTGGTCGCTGCTGACCTACCCGCTGTGGTTCTGGGTCTTCCCGATGTACGGCGGCCAGGGCGGGCTGCAGCTGTACGGCGACGAACACCACAGCGTCTACCTCGACAACCCCTTCGAGATCACCGTGACCGCGCTGGTCGGGCTGCTGGTCACGCTGGCCACGCCGTGGATCGTACGGGCCCTGACGACGGTGGACGGGCTGCTGGTGCGGGGGCTGCTGGGGCCGTCGCTGCTGTCGGCGCGGGTGGTGGAGCTGGAGTCGGACCGCGGGGTCGTGGTCGACACGGCCGCCGCCGACCTGCGGCGCATCGAACGGGACCTGCACGACGGGGCGCAGGCCCGGCTGGTCAACCTGGCCATGGACCTGGGGCTGGCGAAGGAGAAGCTCCGGGAGGACCCGCGGGCGGCGGCGCGGATGGTGGACGAGGCGCACGGGGAGGTGAAGACGGCGCTGCAGGAACTGCGCGACCTCGCCCGCGGGATCCATCCGGCCGTGCTGACCGACCGGGGCCTGGACGCCGCGCTGTCCGCGGTCGCCTCCCGCTGCACGGTGCCGGTACGGGTCGAGGTCGATCTGCCGGGCCGCCCGGCGCCGGCCATCGAGGGCATCGCCTACTTCACCGTCTCCGAACTGCTGCAGAACATCAGCAAGCACAGCGGGGCCCGGTCCGCCTCGGTGGACGTGTGGTGCACGGAGGACCGGCTGATGCTGCAGGTGACCGACGACGGGGTGGGCGGCGCGGACGCCTCCCGCGGCTCGGGCCTGGCCGGCCTCGCCGGACGGCTGGACGCGGTGGACGGCATCCTCGTGGTGGACTCCCCGTCGGGCGGCCCCACCCGGGTGATCGCGGAACTGCCCTGGCGAGCCTGACCCCCGGTACGACGCCCCCCGACCGCCCGTGCCACACCCGCGGCCCTCCCGCCGCCTCCTGCCGCCCGCCTGCCGGGACAGTCTCCCGCCCCGCTGACCCGGCCACCGCGCGGACACGGCACGGCACACCCGCCGAAGGCCCACAGGTGTCAGCCCGCCGGCCCGGCACTCACAGCGACATCACCGGTCCTCCCGGTGGCCGGATTGTGCTGCGCGGCGGCGGTGCGGTGCGAATGCTGGGATGCTTGACCTTCGTACGGACGAGCGTCCGCATGGGCGGGCGTCGTCGCACGAACGGCATGGCATGGGGGGCCGGGAGATCGTGGAGGACAGGGTGCGGGTGGTCATCGCCGAGGATTCAGTGCTGCTCAGAGAGGGCCTGACCCGGTTGCTGACCGACCGCGGGCACGATGTCGTGGCCGGTGTCGGGGACGCGGAGGCGCTGGTGAAGACCGTCGCGGACCTGGAGGCCCAGGGCGCGCTGCCCGACGTGGTCGTGGCGGACGTACGGATGCCGCCGACGCACACCGACGAGGGTGTCCGGGCGGCCGTACGGCTGCGCAAGGCGCATCCGGGGCTCGGGGTGCTGGTGCTGTCGCAGTACGTGGAGGAGCGCTACGCCACCGAGCTGCTGGCCGGTTCCAGCCGGGGTGTGGGCTATCTGCTCAAGGACCGGGTCGCCGAGGTGCGCGAGTTCGTGGACGCGGTGGTGCGGGTGGCCGAGGGCGGTACGGCGCTGGACCCGGAGGTCGTCGCTCAGTTGCTCGGGCGCAGCCGCAAGCAGGACGTGCTGGCGGGGCTGACCCCGCGCGAGCGCGAGGTGCTCGGGCTGATGGCGGAGGGGCGCACGAACTCGGCCATCGCCAAGCAGCTGGTGGTCAGCGACGGGGCCGTGGAGAAGCACGTCAGCAACATCTTCCTGAAGCTCGGACTGGCCCCGAGCGACGGGGACCACCGTCGTGTTCTGGCCGTCCTGACGTACCTGAACTCCTGACGACCGGCGCCTCCGGACAGTCTCCTGAGTCCCTGGCTGCCGGGTACCCGGCAGCCAGGGACTCAGGAGACAAGCGAGGGACGCTCGGGAACTTCTTGATCGGGGTTCCGGCGGCGCGGGTCATCATGCGGGAAAGTGAGAAGCAGCGCGACAGGCCATCTCGAAACGCCGTCCAATCTTCGGATGGCCTCGGGAAGGCGACCCTAACCGACGTAGGGTTGATCCTGGGATGGTCCGTGGGACGACCACCCGACGGACAGCCGCCTCGAAGGAGGTCCAGTTCAGTGACCAGCCAGGTCAGCAGCCCAGCGGAGCAGACCGACGGAACCGTCGTGGGAGAGCAGCGCAAACCGGGCGGCGCGAAGGACGTGCGGCGCCTGGACCGGGTGATCATCCGGTTCGCGGGGGACTCGGGTGACGGTATGCAGCTCACCGGTGACCGGTTCACCTCGGAGACCGCCTCCTTCGGCAACGACCTCTCCACCCTCCCCAACTTCCCCGCCGAGATCCGCGCCCCCGCCGGCACCCTGCCCGGTGTCTCCAGCTTCCAGCTGCACTTCGCGGACCACGACATCCTCACCCCGGGTGACGCGCCGAACGTGCTGGTCGCGATGAACCCGGCCGCCCTGAAGGCGAACGTCGGCGACCTGCCGCGCGGCGCCGAGATCATCGTCAACACGGACGAGTTCACCAAGCGCGCCCTGCAGAAGGTCGGCTACGACACCGACCCGCTCGAAGACGGTTCGCTGGACGGCTACAACCTCCACCCGGTGCCGCTGACCACCCTCACGGTGGAGGCGCTCAAGGACTTCGCCCTGTCCCGCAAGGAGGCCGAGCGCAGCAAGAACATGTTCGCGCTGGGCCTGCTGAGCTGGATGTACCACCGGCCCACCGAGGGCACCGAGAAGTTCCTGAGGTCGAAGTTCGCCAAGAAGCCGGACATCGCCGAGGCGAACGTCACCGCGTTCCGGGCCGGCTGGAACTTCGGCGAGACGACGGAGGACTTCGCGGTCTCCTACGAGGTCGCCCCGGCCGCCAAGGCCTTCCCGGTCGGCACCTACCGCAACATCTCCGGCAACCTCGCCCTGGCCTACGGGCTGGTCACGGCCTCGCGGCAGGCGGACCTGCCGCTGTTCCTCGGCTCATACCCGATCACTCCGGCCTCCGACATCCTGCACGAGCTGAGCAAGCACAAGAACTTCGGCGTCCGCACCTTCCAGGCCGAGGACGAGATCGCGGGCATCGGCGCGGCGCTGGGCGCGGCCTTCGGCGGCTCGCTCGCGGTGACGACGACGTCCGGTCCCGGGGTCGCGCTGAAGAGCGAGACGATCGGTCTCGCGGTCTCACTGGAGTTGCCGCTGCTGGTCGTCGACATCCAGCGCGGCGGCCCGTCCACGGGTCTGCCGACCAAGACCGAGCAGGCGGACCTGCTGCAGGCGATGTTCGGCCGCAACGGCGAGGCGCCGGTCCCGATCGTCGCGCCGCAGACCCCGGCGGACTGCTTCGACGCGGCACTGGAGGCGGCCCGGATCGCGCTGACGTACCGCACACCGGTGATGCTGCTCTCGGACGGCTACCTGGCCAACGGCTCCGAGCCGTGGCGGATCCCGGACCTGGACGAGCTGCCGGACCTCAGGGTCCAGTTCGCCTCCGGACCGAACCACACCCTCGCCGACGGCACCGAGGTCTTCTGGCCGTACAAGCGGGACCCCGAGACCCTCGCCCGGCCGTGGGCGATCCCGGGCACGCCGGGTCTGGAGCACCGCATCGGCGGCATCGAGAAGCAGGACGGCACGGGCAACATCTCCTACGACCCGGCCAACCACGACTTCATGGTCCGCACCCGGCAGGCCAAGATCGACGGCATCGAGGTCCCGGACATCGAGGTCGACGACCCGCACGGGGCGAAGACCCTGGTGCTGGGCTGGGGCTCCACGTACGGCCCGATCACGGCGGCGGTACGGCGGCTGCGGGCGGCCGGCGAGTCGATCGCGCAGGCGCATCTGCGCCATCTCAACCCCTTCCCGCGCAATCTCGGAAAGGTGCTCCAGCAGTACGACAAGGTGGTGGTGCCGGAGATGAACCTCGGGCAGCTCGCCACCCTGATCCGGGCGAAGTACCTGGTCGACGCCCACTCCTACAACCAGGTCAACGGCATGCCGTTCAAGGCGGAACAGCTCGCCACGGCGCTGAAGGAGGCCATCGATGACTGACACCGGCAACGGACTGCTGCAGCTGGTCCCCAAGGCCGAGGCCAAGCAGTCGATGAAGGACTTCAAGTCGGACCAGGAAGTGCGCTGGTGCCCGGGCTGCGGCGACTACGCGATCCTCGCCGCCGTACAGGGCTTCATGCCGGAGCTGGGGCTGGCCAGAGAGAACATCGTCTTCGTCTCCGGCATCGGCTGCTCCTCCCGCTTCCCGTACTACATGAACACCTACGGGATGCACTCCATCCACGGCCGCGCCCCGGCGATCGCGACCGGCCTGGCCACGAGCAGGCGGGACCTGTCGGTGTGGGTGGTCACCGGTGACGGCGACGCGCTGTCCATCGGCGGCAACCACCTGATCCACGCCCTGCGCCGCAATGTGAACCTGAAGATCCTGCTGTTCAACAACCGGATCTACGGCCTGACCAAGGGCCAGTACTCACCGACGTCCGAGGTCGGCAAGATCACCAAGTCGACGCCGATGGGCTCACTGGACGCGCCGTTCAACCCGGTGTCGCTGGCGCTCGGCGCGGAGGCGTCCTTCGTGGCCCGCACCATCGACTCCGACCGCAAGCACCTGACGGAGGTGCTGCGCGCGGCCGCCGACCACCCGGGCACCGCCCTGATCGAGATCTACCAGAACTGCAACATCTTCAATGACGGCGCCTTCGACGCCCTGAAGGACAAGCAGCGGGCCGAGGAGGCCCTGATCCGCCTGGAGCACGGGCAGCCGATCCGCTTCGGGGCCGACGGCACCCGCGGCGTCGTACGCAACCGGGCCACCGGTGACCTGGAGGTCGTCACCGTGACGGCGGACAACGAGGCGGACATCCTGGTCCACGACGCGCACGCCGCGTCCCCGACCACCGCCTTCGCCCTCTCCCGGCTCGCCGACCCCGACACCCTGCACCACACCCCGATCGGTGTCTTCCGCTCGGCCGAACGCCCGGTGTACGACACGGCGATGGCCGACCAGCTGGACACCGCGATCGAGCAGAAGGGCAAGGGCGACCTGGCCGCGCTGCTGGCCGGCGGGGACACCTGGACGGTCGTCGGCTGACCCTGCCGTGCGCTGTCACGAGGCCCGGGACTGGTCTTCCCGGGCCTCGTCGTATGCACGGCGGGCGCTGAGCACGTCGTCCATGCGCTGCTGGGTCCACTGCGCCAGCGCCCGCACCTGCTCCGCCGCCTCGCGGCCCAGCCCGGTCAGGGAGTAGTCGACGCGCGGCGGGATGACGGGCTTGGCATCCCGGTGGACGAGGCCGTCGCGCTCCAGGGTCTGCAGCGTCTGTGTGAGCATCTTCTCGCTGACGCCCCGCCCGCCGAGGCCGCTGATCGCCCGGCGCAGTTCACTGAAGCGATACGGGCGGTCGAGGAGCTGGATCAGCACCAGCACGCCCCAGCGGCTGGTGACATGCTCGAGGACCAGGCGATGGGGGCACATCGCCTCGCCGTCACCCTTCCACCCACTTACCGACATGCCCGTACCTTACTTCAAAGTGGGTACTTTCGCTTGGTTAGCGCCGTTCCTAGGGTGAGTGCCCTACACAGACACACGGCACCCCAAGGAGTTCCCTCATGAGCATCGTCGTCACCGGAGCCACCGGACACCTCGGCCGGCACGTCGTGGAGCAGCTGCTGGAGAAGGTTCCGGCGGAGCAGGTCACCGCCGTCGTACGGGACGAGGCGAAGGCCGCCGACTTCGCGGCCCGCGGGGTGAAGCTGGCCGTCGCCGACTACAACGCCCCCGAGACCTTCGACGGCCTGTTCGCCGCCGGTGACAAGGTCCTGCTGATCTCCGGCAACGAGTTCGACAAGGGACGGGTGCGGCAGCACCGGGTCGTCATCGACGCCGCGAAGGCGGCCGGCGCGGCGCTGCTCGCGTACACCAGCGCTCCGGGCACCCTGACGGCGGCGCTGGCGGACGACCACCGGGCCACCGAGCAGGCGCTGCTCGCCTCCGGCCTGCCGTACACCCTGCTGCGCAACGGCTGGTACCACGAGAACTACACCGAGAACCTGGCCCCGGTGCTGGTGCACGGCGCGGTCGTCCAGGCCGCCGGCGAGGGCCGCGTCTCCTCGGCCGCCCGTGCCGACTACGCCGCCGCCGCGGTCGCGGTACTGACCGGCGAGGGCCACGAGAACACGACGTACGAGCTGGGCGGCGACGAGGCGTGGGGCTTCGCCGAGTACGCGGCCGAGCTGAGCCGGCAGACCGGCAAGGAGATCACCTACACCCCGGTCTCCGTCGAGGCCTTCACCGGCGTCCTGACCGGTGCCGGACTGCCCGGACCGCTGGCCGCGGTCCTGGCCGGCGTGGACGCCTCGGTCGAGAAGGGCGAGCTGGTCATCTCCTCCGGGGACCTGTCGCGGCTGATCGGCCGTCCCACCACCCCGCTGGCGGAGGCGGTCACCGCCGCGCTCAAGGGCTGAGCGATCCGGCGGCACCGCGGCTGTCATGACCGTATGGCGATATGGCCATGACAGCCGGGGGTGCTCGGCGCTACCTTCGTTCTCGCGTGCCTGTTGCGAGAGGGAGGGCCTGTGGCCGGGAAGTCCAAGGGTGAGCACCGGATAGGCCTGCTGAACGGCTTCGCGGCCTACGGCCTGTGGGGCCTGGTGCCCCTGTTCTGGCCCCTGCTGAAACCCGCCGGGGCGGTGGAGATCCTCGCCCACCGCATGGTGTGGTCCCTGGTGGTCGTCGCCGTCGCCCTGCTCCTCGTACGGCGCTGGGCGTGGGCCGGACAGCTGCTGCGCCAGCCGCGCCGGCTCGGGCTCGTCGCCGTGGCCGCCACCGTCATCACCGTGAACTGGGGCGTCTACATCTGGTCCGTGAACTCCGGCCACGTGGTCGAGTCCTCCCTCGGGTACTTCATCAACCCGCTGGTGACCATCGCGATGGGCGTGCTGCTGCTGAAGGAGCGGCTGCGGCCCGTGCAGTGGGCGGCGGTCGCGACCGGCCTCGCCTCTGTCGTCGTCCTGACCATCGGCTACGGCCGCCCCCCGTGGATCTCGCTCGTCCTCGCCTTCTCCTTCGCCACCTACGGCCTGGTCAAGAAGAAGGTCGCCCTCGGTGGCCTGGAGTCACTGGCCGCCGAGACCGCGATCCAGTTCCTGCCCGCGCTCGGCTATCTGCTGTGGCTCGGCGGACACGGAGGCAGCAGCTTCCTGAACGACGGCACCGGACACGCCGCCCTGCTCGCCTCCACCGGCGTCGTCACCGCGCTGCCCCTGGTCTGCTTCGGCGCGGCGGCGATCCGCGTCCCCCTGTCCACCCTGGGCCTGCTGCAGTACCTGGCCCCCGTCTTCCAGTTCCTGTGCGGCATCCTCTACTTCCACGAGGCCATGCCGCCCGAGCGCTGGGCCGGATTCGCCCTGGTCTGGCTGGCACTGATCCTGCTGACGGGTGACGCGCTGCGCTCCGCGCGGAAGCCGAGGGAGCCGCTCGGGACACCCCGGGTGAACACACCGGACTCCGCGCCTGTGGATGCGTGAGCCGGGGCCTCCGCTCCCGTGACGCGTGAGCCGGGGGCCTCCGCTCCCGTGAACGCCACCGATGTCAGTGCTCCCCGCTATAAGTGGTGAGCATGTCGACTCAGCCGCCCACCGAGGCCCCCACCCCACTGCACTGGAAGCTCGTCATCGACGCGGCCGACCCGCACGCACAGGCCGACTTCTGGGCCGCCGCGCTGCACTACACGGCCGAGGACAACAGCGCCCTCGTCGAACGACTGCTGTCCCTCGGCGCGTTGCCCGGGGCGGCCACCGTCGAGTACCACGGCCGCCCCGCCTTCCGTGACCTGATCGCCGTACGACACCCCGACGACCCGTACGACCCGGAGACCGGCACGGGACTCGGGCGGCGACTGCTGTTCCAGCGCGTACCGGAGTCGAAGACCGTCAAGAACCGCCTCCACCTCGACCTGCACGCCGGTGCCGGGCGGCGCGCGGACGAGGTGGCACGACTGCGGGCGCTGGGCGCGCGGGTGCTGCGCGAGGTGAAGGAGCCCGCCGGCGAGTGGGTCCTGATGACGGACCCGGAGGGCAACGAGTTCTGCGTGCAGTAGGGCTGTCGCCGGGACAGGTTCCGGCATGACCGACTGCCGGGGTCCGGGTGGTCGCCAGGCCTGGACGCTCATCCGTTACGGGCGGGCGCCGCGACTGGACGGGCGTCTTGTCGGGGTCGACGTCAGACCATGGGCGGGCGTCAGACCATGGCCGACGTCAGCCATGGGCGGGCGTCGGGATCGGGCAGTCTTCAGGCCTGCGCGGCGCGGGCCGCCCGGTCGGTGAGGCGCACCATGCGGGCGCGGGCGGACTCCAGCGGGCGGAGATCGTCGGCGGCGGGGCCCGGCTCGGTGCTGAGTTCCGCCCACAGGTCGATCAGGTCCCGGCCCAGCCGCAGCCCCTCCTCCGGATCGCGCACCGCGCGCCAGGCGGTCGCCGCGCTCTGGACGTTGCCGTAGGCGGCCTCCGGGTCCCGCGCCTGCCGGCGCAACCGGGCGAGGTCCAGGGACAGCTGGAAGGCACGGACCGGATCGCCCGCCAAGTAGGCGATGTAGGCCGACAGTTCGCGCAGGTGCAGCACCTCGGCATGGCGCGGGCCCAGCACGGCGGTCGCCTCGGCGACCGTACGGTCGGCGAGTTCCGCCGCCGCCTCGACACGGCCTTCCCGCACGGCCTCGTTGATCCGCGTCATCGGCTCGGTGAGCAACTCGGCCCCCTCCGCGGTCTCGGTCACGGGCTCGTCCCCGAGCACCTCCTCGGCGACGGCGTCGAAGCCCCGGGCGGGGGTATGGGTCGGAGCGGGGTCGGGGACGGAGGCCATGAGCGCGGACGCCATGGAAGCCAGCGCCGCGGGGGCGGAGCCCTTGGCGGCCGGGGCCGCGGGGGCGGAGACCGCGGAAGTCGAGGCCGCGGGGGCGGAGGCCGTGGACGGGTGCGCCGCGGGGGCGGAGGCCGGAGCGGCAGGGGCGGAGACGACGGCAGCCGGGGCCGCGGAGGCCGGGACGGGGGCGACCGGGGCCGCGGGGGCGTAAGCCGCGGGGACGTAGGCCATGGGTGCGGACTCGGACTCCCGGGCGTCGACTGCCGGCACCGGCGCCTCCCTGACCGGCATGACCGGCGCGGGGCCGAACTGTCCCGTCGGCGCCTGCACCGTCCCGGTCAGCACCGGCTCCGGCTGCTCCGCGCGGGGCACGTCCCGCGCGCCCTCCACCCCAGCCACGCCCGCCGGTGACGCGACGTCGGCCGAGCGCGGCCCGCCCGGCGCAGCCACCCGCACCGCCCGCCCCGTGACCCGGCTGGACCCGTCCGCCGAGACCTCCAGGGGAACCACGCAGCCCGCGCGGTCGTCGTGGATGGTGGCGCGTATCGGGGCACCGAGGCTGATGGCCAGGCGCTGGAGGTGGTTGAGGACGGCCTGCTGGATCTCCTCGCCCGGCGCCGCCGCCACCGACGCCCCGCCCACCGACGCGCTTCCCGCGCCGAACACCCGCACGGCCACCACCGCCGGATGCACCGCGGGCTGCTGCACCCGCTTCTTCTCGAAGCTGAGTCGGGCCATCGGTTTTCCCTCACTCCCCCGGCGTCGCGATCCGGTCGTACGCGTCCTGCCGACCAGTGTGTCGGTTTCCCTCGCGTTCCGCGTCACCGCAGCGTCACAGCCTCGCACCAGCCGCACCCTGGCCCGAGCTGCTTGCGTATGCATATAATGCACGTGCCTTTAAACGTCGTACGCCAACACTCTCCTGGGGGACCCATGAGCCGCCGTTTCCTCTTCGTCCTGGGCAGCTCCCGCGCCGACGGCAACACCGAGCTGCTGGCCCGCAGGGCCGCCGAGCAGCTGCCCGGTGACGTCGAACAGCGCTGGATCCGCCTGGCCGAGCACCCCCTCCCCGACTTCACGGACCTGCGGCACGACAGCGACCACGTACGGCCGTCGTCGGACAGCTCCACCGGTCTGCTGCTGGACGCCACGCTCGAAGCCACCGACATCGTGATCGCCTCGCCGTTGTACTGGTACTCGGTGTCCGGTCTCACCAAGCGCTACCTGGACCACTGGTCCGGCTGGCTGCGCACCCCGGGCCTCGACTTCAGGGCGACCCTGGCCGGCCGCACGCTCTGGGGCATCGCGGCCCTGGCGGACGACGAGCCGTCCGTCGCCGACCCCTACGCCGGCACACTCAACAACTCCGCCGCGTACATGGGGATGCGCTTCGGCGGGGTGCTGCTCGGCAACGGCAGCGCGCCCGGCGACGTACTGAAGGACACCGAGGCGCTGGCACGCGCGAAGACCTTCTTCGCCCAGGACGCGCCCCTCGCCCGTTTCCCGCACGAGAAGGCCGCCGGCTAGAGGGTCCTACGCGCTGATGTCCCTCGTCGTGAACCGCGCCCAGGCCGCCGAGCCGAACACCGCCGCGTACAGCGCCTGCAGGCCGAGGTTCTTCTCCAGGTCGTCCCAGTAGACGGGGTCGCGCATCAGGTCGGCGAAGGACAGCCAGTAGTGCGGGAAGAAGTACGGCTGCAGCGCGTGCAGCTGGGGTATCTGGTCGAGGATCTGGACGGTGATGAGCAGGCCGACGGTGGTCGCCATCGCCGCGATGCCGCTGCCCGTGAGCGTCGACACGAACAGGCCCAGCGCCGCCACGCCGACCAGTGAGGCGGCGACCACCAGGGCGATCAGCAGGGCCCGGCCGAGCCCCTCGGCGAAGCTGATCCGGGTGCCCGAGATGGTCGTCAGGTCACCCAGCGGGAAGAGCAGCGCGCCGACGATCAGGGCGGAGACGGCGACAACCAGGGTGGCCAGCAGGCAGAACGCCATCACGGTCGTGTACTTGGTGAGCAGCAGCCGGGTACGGCCGGCGGGGGCGACCAGCAGATAGCGCAGGGTGCCCGCCCCCGCCTCGCCGGCTATCGCGTCGCCCGCGACGACCCCGACGGCCATCGGCAGGAAGAACGGCAGCGTCGCGGCCAGCGCCGTGAACACCAGGAACAGGCCGTTGTTGGTGATCTGTGTGAGGAACGCCGGGCCCTGGCCGCTGTGGTCCGCCGTCCCGCCGCCGCGCGTCTGGATCTTCACCGCGATCCCGACCAGCACCGGCACCGCGGTCAGCACGCCGAGCAGGGCGAGGGTGCGCCAGCGCCGGAGGGTCGTAACCAGTTCGCTGCGCAGCAGCCCGAGCGTCCACAGCGGACTCGGCCGCCGTACGGCGGTCACCGGGACCGTCTCAGCCCGCGACATCGAAGCCCTCCCCCGTCAGCGCCACGAACGCGTCCTCCAGCGAGGCCCGTTCGACCGTGAAGCCCCGGACCCGCACCCCCGCCGCCACCAGGGCCGCGTTCACCTCGGCGAGGTCGCGTGCGGGTGGTTCGCCGCCGACCCGTTCGCCGTCGGCGACGACGTCCCCGACGCCCTGCTCCTTCAGCACCCGTGCCGCCTCGGCCGGATCCGGGGTGGTCACCACCAGCCGGCCCCGCGCCCCGGCCGCCAGCTCGGCCACCGGGCCCTGGGTGACGAGCCGGCCCCGCGCCATGACCGCCGCGTGGGTGCAGACCTGCTCGATCTCGTCGAGGAGGTGGGAGGAGAGGAAGACGGTCGTGCCGTCGGCGGCCAGCTCCCGGATCAGGGTGCGGATCTCGCGCATGCCCTGTGGATCCAGGCCGTTGGTGGGCTCGTCCAGGACCAGCAGCCGGCGCGGCTGGAGCAGCGCGGCAGCCAGGCCGAGGCGCTGTTTCATACCGAGGGAGTACGCCTTCGCCTTCTTGCCGGCGGCGGCCGTGAGACCCACCCGGTCCAGGGCGGCGGCGACGCGGGCGCGCCGGGTGCGGGGGTCGGCGGTCGGGTCGGCGGCGTCGTAGCGCAGCAGGTTGTCCCGGCCGGAGAGGAAGCCGTACAGGGCGGGCCCCTCGATGAGCGCGCCGATCTGCGGGAGAACGGCACGGGCCGCCCGGGGCATCGGGCGGCCCAGCACACGGGCCGTGCCCGCCGTCGGCTCGATCAGGCCCATCAGCATGCGGATGGTGGTGGTCTTGCCGGAGCCGTTGGGACCGAGGAAGCCGAAGACGCTGCCCGCCGGGACGGTCAGGTCGAGGCCGTCGACGGCGAGTTGTCCGCCGCGATAGCGCTTGGTGAGGCCGCGGGTGACGATGACGTCCGCCTCCGCCCGGGCCGGGGCACGCCGCTCCGCGTCCCCCGGTTCCCCGCTCTCCTCCGCCTCCCGCTCCCTGGTGGACGGTTCGTCCATCGGCTCCCCCTCGATTCGCCCTGCCCGCGAAGACCCGGAAGACCCCGGAAGGTTCAACGTACGGTCACGGCTCGTGGTGCCCGGAAGGGGCTACTTTCCCGTGTTCGCCGCCTTCACCAGGGCGTCCTTGGTCACCGTGCCGGCGTAGATCTTGCCGTCGTCGGTGATCAGGGCGTTGACCAGCCGGGTGGAGAAGACGGTGCCCTTGCCGAACTTGCCGGAGACCTTGTCGCCGAGCGAGCCGAGGAAGCCGCCGAGGTCACCGGCCTTGGAGCCGGTCGGCAGGCCGCCCTTGGCGCCGGTGTCGAAGGTGGCGATGGACGTCCAGCCCTTGCCGAGGACGGCGGTGCCGCCGAGGCCCTTGCCGAACTCGCCCTGCTTCGGCGCGTGCTGCCGCTCCGCGTGCCCCTTGCTCCCCTTCTTCTCCTCCGTCACCTTCGCGCCCTTGGGCGGGGTGAAGGCGAAGGTGGAGGCGTCCGGCCTCGCGAAGGAGACCCGGGTGAAGCCCGCGTCGAGGACGGCGGCGCCGCCGCTCTTCGGAGTCAGGGTGAACTTCAGCGGCATGCCCGTCTTCGCGTCCACGGCGATGCTGATCGCACCGACCGTGGTGCCGGACTGCCGGGGCTTGATCAGCAGCTTGTAGGCGTCACGGCCGGCGACCTGCTCGGTGCCGTCGACGGTGACGGACGTGGTGTCGTCCACCGACTTCAGCGCCTCGTCGGCGAAGTCCTTCGGCGTGGCCGGGGGCTCGGCCCGGTGGTCCCTGCCGGAGTCGGCCGAGGTGCCGTGGGAGACCTCGTTGCTCTTGCTGTCGTAGCCCCACACGTCCTTGCCGTTGTGGATGAGGCTGTACTCGGAGCCGCTCTCCAGCAGCGACAGCTTCTGCTTCTGCGGGCCGTCCGCGGCGACGCGCAGCGTGTGCGTGCCGGAGACCAGCGAGGTGAGCTTGGACTGCGGGTCGGCGGAGGAGCCGTTGCCGGAGCCCTTGGCCGCCCCCGAGGCCAGGTTGCTCTCCAGTCCGCCCAGGTCGGGCAGGCCGAGGTCGGTGCTGACCCGCACGGTGCCGGACAGCTGCTGCACGTCCGACTTGGCGATCTTCTCGATGAGCTGCTGCGCGGTGATCCTGGGCAGGTCGGGGTCACCGGAGGCGGCGAGTGCCGGGACCAGCCCGATCGTGGCCGCCGCCACCCCCACCACCGCGACCGGGACCGCGTAGCGGGCGGCCTTGCGGCGTCCGGCACGCGGAGCTTCCTCCTGCGCGGCGTCCACTGCGTCGTCGGTTTCGTACGGTGCCATGTGTGCCTTACCTCCGTCGTCGGCGGCGGCTGTCCTCACGCTGGTCCACCAGTGCCGCCATTCTCACCCGAATCGGTGAGGAGTGGTGATGTCCGTGGTGTCCATCTCACCAAATCGGCCATGAGGAAGCGTCAGACCACGGAGCCAACTCCGTGTACGCCTGCGGTATGACACGTAGGGGCAGCGGGTCCCCCGACCCGTAGGGGTCTCACCGGAACGGAGGGGGCTGTACGGGGGCATGGGCATCGCGGCAGCCGGTGCCGGAGGGGCATCCGAGCGACCGGAAGGGACGGGTGTCCGAGCGTCCTGGAGGACGGGCATCCGCGGGGGATCGGGCATCGCACCAGTCCGTGCCCGGGGGCCGGAAGGGTCGTACGGCGGCCGTACGGCTCGCACAGGGGCCGTACGGCCGGTCGCTGCCGCGGGAGTGGCCCCGCGGAACGTCCGGGTCAGCCGGCGCGGTGCACCACCGCGTCGCACAGCTCCATCAGCGCCGCCTTGGCGTCGCACTCCCGCAGCGGCGCCAGCGCGGCGCGGGCCTCCTCCGCGTACCGGACGGTGTCCCGGCGGGCCTGCTCCAGCGCGGGGTGGGCGCGCAGCCCGGCCAGCGCCTCGGCGAGCCGGGCGTCGTCGCTGAGGTCGGAGTCCAGCAGCCGGCACAGTGCGATGTCCTCGGGCAGCCCCAGCCGGGCCGCCCGCTCGCGCAGCCGCAGCACGGGGAGCGTCGGAATGCCCTCGCGCAGGTCGGTGCCGGGGGTCTTGCCGGACTCGTGCGAGTCGGAGGCGATGTCCAGGACGTCGTCGGCGAGCTGGAAGGCGACGCCGAGCCGCTCGCCGTACTGGGTGAGCACGTCGACGACCGTCTCGTCGGCGCCGGACATCATCGCGCCGAACCGGCACGACACCGCCACCAGCGAGCCCGTCTTGCCGCCGAGCACGTCCAGGTAGTGCTCGACCGGGTCGCGGCCGTCCGCGGGACCGGCGGTCTCCAGGATCTGGCCCGTGACCAGCCGCTCGAACGCGAGGGCCTGCACCCGGACGGCCTCGGGGCCGAGGTCGGCGAGGATCTGGGAGGCCCGGGCGAAGAGGAAGTCGCCGGTGAGGACCGCGACCGAGTTGCCCCAGCGGGTGTTGGCGCTGTCCACGCCACGCCGTACGGCCGCCTCGTCCATGACGTCGTCGTGGTACAGCGTGGCCAGATGGGTCAGCTCCACGACCACGGCCGACGGCACGACACCGGGCGCGTAGGGGTCGCCGAACTGGGCCGCGAGCATCACGAGCAACGGCCGGAACCGCTTCCCGCCGGCCCGTACGAGGTGCTGCGCGGCCTCCGTGATGAACGGGACCTCGCTCTTGGTGGCCTCGAGCAAGCCTTCCTCGACAGCCGTCAATCCGGCCTGGACATCGGCTTCCAGAGCCTGGTCCCGCACGCTCAGCCCGAACGGCCCGACGACGGTCACGTGGGGTCTCCTGTCTGCTGGTGTCTGCTGGCGATCACACGGTTTGTCGATAGGTCGCTGCCATCACTCGAGTCAGCGTATCCGGTCCTCTTTCGATCACCGATAGCGCCCACCGGTCCAGCCTGGGAGGTATCAGGTCATGACCGGGATATTTTTGATCAAGTAATAGGAACGTATATTTATCGACTTAATAGGACTCTGTCCGTTTTGTCGCAAGCCGAGAGGCGAGCGGGGCAGCACCTCCACCCCCTCCCCCAGAACAACGACGGGCGCCGAGCCGCGGGTTCCACCATCCAGTCGATCCACCTGAATCCCCCATGTCCGACTTAGAGTATTTTGCTATTTCGTGAGTTGGGTCACGGGCACCCATCGGCACCCCACCCCCACCACTCCCCCCTTCTCGCCTTGCCCCGCTGGCGAGTTGAGGGTTGACAGGCGCAAAGGATCAAGCACCTCATAGGGCGCAGATCAAGGTCAAACAGGACGTTGTGTGAATCCGGTACTTGTTCCCGACATGTGCTCTCGCATACGTTCCGGGCCGTCGGGCGGACGCCGAATCCTGCCACCGCCCGCATAACCATCCACGGACTCATTCGCAGGCAGGAGCGGGGGACCCAGGTAAGTCGCCGGACCGGACGGCACACGTCGCACCGGAACGGCTAGGGGTGAAGCCGTGCCTTCCCGGGCACGGCCGGGCACCTCCCCGCCCGAACCCGACAGCTCACCTCGCAGGCGTCGGAGAGGAACTTCCCCATGCCTGCTGCCGCTCAGCCCCGCCGTACCCGGAACAACCGCCTCGTCCGCGCCCTCGCCGCCGTCGGCACCGGTGCCGCCGTCCTCGCCCTGCCGCTCATCGGGGCGACCAGCGCCTCCGCCGCGACCCCGAGCGCCACCACGGTCTCCACCACCCCCGCCGGTTACCCGAACACCCTCGACGGCTGGATCCGCGAGTCCCTCGCGATCATGGGCCAGAAGGGCATCCCGGGCACCTACAACGGCATCTACCGCAACGTCATGCGGGAGTCCTCCGGCAACCCGGCCGCCATCAACCTCTGGGACTCCAACGCCGCCAAGGGCATCCCGTCCAAGGGCCTGCTCCAGGTCATCGACCCGACGTTCAACGCGTACCACGTGGCCGGAACCTCCTACAACATCTACGACCCGGTCGCGAACATCACCGCCGCCTGCAACTACGCGGCCGCGCGCTACGGGTCGATCGACAACGTCTTCGGCGCGTACTGACAGCTCCGCGGACCGGCAGCGCAGACACCGGCCCGCCCGGCACGCGCCCCCCACCTGACGGAAGGGGCGTGCCGGGCGGCCGCCGTGCGTCCTGCGGGACCGCACCGGACGGCCACCTGCTGACGGACCGGTCAGCGGGTCGGTGCGGGTCAGCCGGTCAGCCGGTCAGCCGGTCGGAAACAGTCTTTCGAGGACGACGGCGATGCCGTCGTCCTCGTTCGACAGGGTGATCTCGTCGGCCACCGCCTTGAGTTCGGGGTGTGCGTTGGCCATGGCGACCCCGTGTCCGGCCCAGTCGAACATCGGGATGTCGTTGGGCATGTCACCGAAGGCCAGGGCCTCCTCCGGGGCGACCCCGAGCCGCTCGGCGGCCAGCGCGAGGCCGGTCGCCTTGGTCACCCCGGACGGCTGCAGCTCCACGGTCCCCGGCCCCGACATGGTGACCGTGGCCAGCGAGCCCACCACCGAGCGCGCGACCGCCGCCAACGCGTCGTCGGACAGTTCGGCATGGCGCAACAGCACCTTGCTGATGGGCTCGCACCACAGGTCGTCGCGCCGGCCGACCCGCACCGCGGGCAGGGTCGGGTGCGGCATCAGATAGCCCGGCTCGATGAGCGTGAGCCCGTCGACGCCGTCCTGGTCGACGGCCGCGTAGACCTGCCCCACCTCGGCCTCGATCTTGCCGAGCGCGGTCTCGGCCAGCTCCCGGTCCAGCCGGACCGACCACAGCAGACGGCCGGACGCGGCGTCGTAGACCTGCGCGCCCTGCCCGCACACCGCGAGCCCCGTGCAGCCGAGACGTTCGAGCAGCGGCCGTACCCGCGGGGCCGGGCGACCCGTCACCACCAGGTGACGCACACCGGCCCGCGCCACCCGCGCGAGCGCGGTGAGCGACCGGTCGGAGACCGTGTCGTCGCCGCGCAGCAGCGTTCCGTCCAGGTCGGTGGCGATCAGTGCGTACGCGGGGGAGGCGGCCATGATCAGAGAATACGGATACCTCGCCCCGCCGACTCATCTTGTCGTCCTGCGTACTTACGTACTGGTCAGTCCCAAGTGGTGCCCGCCGGCTCCCTGATGGCGGTGGTGACGCGGTGGAACATGCCGGTGAGGGTGATGGTGAGGATCAGCGCGGACAGCACCGCCGGCCGCAGCGCGGCGCGCTCGGCGTCACTGAGGAAGGGCGCCCCGAGCCCGCCGGCGACGGCGGCGGACCGCTCCTCGCGCGCGCCTGCCGTGCCGGAGTGTTCCGATGTCCTTCCCGCGCATCGGTGGTGGGCACGCTCGCTCCGACCGCTGACGGAGCGGGGGCGCACGATGTGACGGACCCGGGCCGGTTCCCGGAGGGTTCAGCCGTGGGCCGCCGCCAGGTGTGCCGTCAGGCGCGGAGAGGCGAACTCCGTACCGCAGACGAAGCGCATCACCGGGCCGTACGACGACGCCGCCGGCAGGCCCGTGAAATACAGCCCGGGGACGGAGGAGACGTAGCCGGGGCCGAGTTTGGGTGTGCCGCGGCTGACGGCGAGCCGGGTGCGCAGTCCGTGGCCGAGGAAGTCCATCGCCGCGATGTCGACGCGGTAGCCGGTGGCGGCGATGACGTGGTCGGCGGTGAGCCGCTCGGTGCGTCCACCGTGGGTGCGGACGGTGAGGACGGGGCTGCCGTCCGGTGCCTCGGCGCCCACCACCCGCTCCACGTCCTGGACCAGCACGGCGCTCTGGAAGCGCTCGCGCAGCCACCAGGCGCCGAGCGGTCCGAGGACCCGCCGGACCAGGAAGTGGCGGGTGGCCTCGGGCAGGTAGCGGTAGGGGTGGGGGTAGTAGCTGAGCGCCCACAGCGACCAGGCCCGCCCGAAGGGGGACTCGGGGCGCAGCTTCGGCTGGTCCCAGGGCGGGGCGCCGAAGGCGACCCGGCCGCGGCCCCGCGCGACGACACGCACGCGTGCCCCCGCCTCGGCGGCGAGCGCGGCCGTCTCCAGCGCGGACTGGCCGGCGCCGATCACGATCAGCTCCTTGCCGGCGAAGCGGCCCAGGTCGTGGTGCTGGGAGCTGTGCGAGACCGGGCCCGTGGGCGCCGGTCCGTCGGCGGCGGCTCCCGCGAGCTCGGCCGGGAGGTGCGCCAGGCCGGACAGCCCGGTGGCGACGACGACGGCACGCGCGGTGAACATCTCGCCCGAGTCCAGCTTCAGTTCGAAGCCGCCGCTCTTGTCGCGGTCCACGGAGACGACCCGCACCCGCTCCAGGCCGGGGACCAGCTTCTGCTGGAACCACTCGCCGTAGGCGACGAACGTCTCCACCGGGATGATGTCCTCGTCGGTCACCAGACGGCGGATGCCGGCCGCGTCGCAGTAGTCGGCGAGGGTGTGGCCGGGCTGCGGGCAGTCGAGGTTGGAGGCGGCGGGGGTCGACTTCAGGAGCATGCCCTCGGGCATGTGGTCGCGCCAGCTGACCATGGGGTCGCCGAAGACGCGGACGGGGATGCCGCGCGCCCGCAGATGGGCGGCGGTGGACAGGCCGAACGGCCCGGCCCCGATGACTGCAACCGGTCGTGTCACGAAGTCCCTCCCCAGGACACGGTGCGCCACGCTTGGTGGCCTTGCCTACTTCGTGGAGGTGCTGCTGCCGCGGCGGTTGGTCCGCCACAGCTGATAGAGGTGCTTCGCGCCCGGGCGCACGAAGCGGGCGAGCATCGTGAGGAACGGCAGCGGGTCGTCACCCGCGAGCCAGGCCAGCTCCGTCCCGCTCGCCTTCGCCGGCGCGTGCGGCGTCGTATAGCCGCTGCGGCGGTAGGCGAGGAGGGCGGGCAGGTCGATGTTCTCCACGATGTAGCGGTGGCCGGCGCGCTGTTCCCCCTCCGGAACGGGGCGGCCGGTCAGGTTCAGGTGCATGGCGCGTACGACGTCCACACCCGACTCGTTCTCGAAGAGCCGGAACTGGGCGCCCATGCGGGGGTTGAAGTCGAGGAGCTTGTACTGTCCGTCGCGCCGGTCGAAGCGCAGGTCGAGGTCGATGATGCCGCTGTAGCCGATCTGCTTGATGAAACGTGCGGCGAGGTCGGCGAGTTCCGGGTTGTCGACGACGTACGCGTTCGCCGTCATGCCGGCGTGCGGCGGCCACGAGCGGACCTTGACACCGGTGAACAGGACCAGGGGGCCGGAGTCCTGGTCGAAGCAGGCGTGCACGATCCAGTCCTCGGCCTCCTCGCGCGGCAGATACTCCTGGAGGATCACGCCCGGCCGCGCCCCCCAGTCGCGGGCGAGGGTGAGCAGGCCCTCGCGGGTGGCGATCCTCGTGGTGCCGCCCACCGCGGGCCGGGTGCGCCGTACGAACGCCTCCCGGTTCTTGGCCACCACCGGGAAGCGGGCCGTGTCGGCGAAGGCGACGACCTCCTCGTACGACTCGGGGAACGCCGACGCCGGACTCGCGATGCCGTGCTCCACACACAGGTCGTGCAGGCCCTGCTTGCTGGCGAGCCGGCGCGGCAGGGCCCGATCGACACGCGGGAAGAGAAAGGATCCGGCCAGCTCGTCCTGGTGCTCCGCGATCAGTACGGCGGCCTCCTCGTCCGTCGGGACGAGGACGGTGGGGCGGCCGATACGGCGGCCGATGCGCAGCAGGCCCTCGACCAGGCGGCCCGGGTCCTCCGCACCGGTCGTCGGCCACACGAAGGCCTTCTTCAGATAGCGCGAGGACGCCGCGGGCGTGTACGCGTCCTCGGTGACGGCATACATGGGCACGCCGAGCCGGCCCAGGCTGCGGATCGCCCCGACGCCGCCGTGGTGCAGCGGGTAGTCGCCGAACTTGACGATCAGTCCTGGTACGTCCCGGTCCGCCTCGAACGGCACACCGACGGTGTCTCCGGCCACGGGTCCCCCCACGTGTCCCCCCGACGGAACGGACCCACCCCGTCCGCGTCCCCAAAGGACGCTAAGCCGGAATTACCGCCTCCGACAAGGCTTATCCGGGCATTGCGAACTCTTTAGACAGGGTGCGAGCAACCTTTCGAAGCTTCCGCGCCACCCACCGTCGGACACCCCTCGAAGCGCCACAGGAGGCACTGCCCAAGACAGGCAGTCCAGCCGTAACGTGTGGCGCGACCACATGGAACGATCGCCGTGCACGGCCCGGATGAGAGTGAGGCAGCACCCCATGCCCCCCTTCGACGTCCCCGAGGGCGACCCCTTCGGACCGCACAACCTTCCCTATGGCGTGTTCTCGCCCTCCGGCAGCACGGAGCGGAGGGTCGGCGTCCGGCTCGGGGACCACGTCCTCGACGCGGGCGCCGCGGCCGCCGCTTTCGACTCGCCCCACCACGCGCTGCTCGCGCGCCCCACCCTCAACACGCTGCTGGCCGCCGGCCGCCCCACCTGGTCGGAGGTACGGCGCGCCGTCACGGCCTGGGTCATGGATCCCGCGCACCGCGAGGCCGTCGAGCCGCTGTTCCACCCGCTGTCCGAGGTGACCCTGCACCTGCCCTTCGAGGTGGCGGACTACGTCGACTTCTACGCCTCGGAGAACCACGCCCGCAACGTCGGCCAGATCTTCCGTCCGGACGCCGAGGACTCCCTCACCCCCAACTGGAAGCACCTGCCCATCGGTTACCACGGCCGCTCCGGCACGGTCGTCGTCTCCGGCACGGACGTCGTACGGCCCTCCGGGCAGCGCAAGGCCCCGGCCGACCCGGCACCCGTCTTCGGGCCGTCGATCCGGCTGGACATCGAAGCGGAGGTCGGCTTCGTCGTCGGCGTGCCGTCCACGCTGGGCAGTCCGGTGGCGCTGGCCGACTTCCACGACCACGTCTTCGGGCTGTGCCTGCTGAACGACTGGTCCGCGCGGGACATCCAGGCCTGGGAGTACGTCCCCCTCGGCCCCTTCCTCGGCAAGTCCTTCGCGACCTCGGTGTCGGCGTGGATCACCCCGCTGGAAGCGTTGGAGCACGCGCGCGTGGCGCCTCCGCAGCGCACGCACCCGCTGCTGCCGTACCTGGACGACTCGGCGCCCGGCATCGAACCCGGTGGCTACGACCTGCGGATCTCCGTCGCGATCAACGGCCATGTGGTCTCCGAGCCGCCGTTCTCGACCATGTACTGGACCGCCGCCCAGCAGCTCGCCCACATGACGGTGAACGGTGCCTCGCTGCGCACCGGCGACCTGTACGGCTCAGGCACGGTGAGCGGCCCCGAGGAGCGTCAGCGCGGCTCGCTGCTGGAGCTGACCTGGAACGGCCGCGATCCCCTCGAACTCCCGGACGGCAAACGCGCCTTCCTGGAGGACGGGGACGTGGTGACCCTGTCGGCATGGGCTCCCGGGGCGGACGGACGCCGTGTCGGCCTGGGGGAGGTCAGCGGGCGGGTCGTGGCGGGGTGAAGGGCCAGCTTGTAGCAAGGAATTGACACAAGTCCGCCGGACCGGGCATCTTGTACTCACTGCTTGATACAAGCGGTGAGTGCACGATGTGCTTCCACGGGGGACTTCCATGACCGATCTCGACGCCACCACACCGGCGACCGCCTCCCGGGCGCCGGTCGACCGTTACGCCCGCTGGACGGGTCTGGCCACGGGCGCCCTGGCGGCCGCCCAGCTGTCCGCACTCGACCACGGCGACGGTGTGCTGTACGCCATCCCGGCGTTCGGCCTGTGCGCCGTCGCCGGCGTCCTGGTGGGCGACGCGCTGACCGCACCGGCCCGGGGAACGGTCCGCACCGCCGGCCTCGCACCACGCCGGGTCCGCGACTACGTACCGCCCCGAATGACCCCGCTGCTGGCCGTCCTCGCGGTCGCCCTGGTGGCGCTGCTGGCGACGGCGGGCGCGGTGGCCTCGCCGGACGACATGGGGCGGGCGGGCCGGGAACTCACCCTGGCCTGCCGGGGCACGACCGAGGGGCACGGCCCCTGGCCCGGTCTCTCCTACGGCCTGCCCATGCTGGCCTCCCTCGCCGTCGCCACGGGCGCGTGCGGCTGGTCGCTGCGGCGCATCGCCACCCGGCCCGGCGACGAACAGTCCCGCCGCGACCGCTCGCTGGCGATCGTGGCCGCCTGGGGGATCGTCGTCTCCACCTCGCTGCTCGGCGCGGCCTCAACGGCCTCGGCCGCCCTGACGAGCATGACCTGCGACGGCACCGCGGGCACCGCGGCCAACGTGGTCCTGCTGCCGCTCGCGCTGATCTCCCTGGTGACCGCGCCGTGGATGCTCCTCACCGTCTGCTCGCCCCGGGCGGGGTGGCGCAGCCGAGCGGGGGCACGCCGGTGAGCGGCGCCGCCGTCCGGGTCGACACGACCAGCCCCGTCCCGCCCTACGAGCAGATCCGCGCCCAGCTCGCCGCCCTGATCAGCAGCGGACGACTGACCGAGGGCGAGCGGCTGCCGACCGTACGGCAACTGGCCGCGGACCTCGGCCTGGCAGCGGGCACCGTCGCCCGTGCCTACCGCGAACTGGAGGCGGCGTCCCTGATCCGGACCCGGCGGGGCGCGGGGACCCGGGTGGCTCCGCCGCCACCGGGCGCCCACCGCCGCGGAACGGCGGAACTCGCCGACGGCACGCGGGACTTCGTGGCCTGGGCAGCGGCCCTGGGTTTCGCAGAGGACGACGTGCTGGAGGCGGTGCGGCGCGCGTTCCAGCAGCGGCGTACGTAACGCTTCCGCACCCGAAGGCCGGGCACGCCGCACGGGAAGGAAGCCGGCACTCCGGACGGGAAGCAAGCGGGCACGCCGGACCGGGAGGAAGCCGGGGACCGCGACCGCAAGACCGATCAGCGCCGAGACCTGACTCTCGCCGCCCCTCACCGTCATACTGGGCGGACGCACCACGCGCGACGCACCCTCGGCGCGTCGCCCCGCACCACCGACACCCGCACAACTCTCCGACCAGGAACCGGAGCCCCGGCATGACCGTCTGCCTGCTCCTGCTGAGCGTCGTCGCCCTGACTGCCGCCCTGCCGGCACCGCGCGCGCTGACCCGTGCGGCCTGGCCCGAGCGGGAACCGGTGGTCGCGCTGTGGGTGTGGCAGTGCCTGGTCGCCACCGTCCTGCTGTGCTGTCTGGCGGCACTGGTACTGGGCACGGCGGCCGTCTTCCACACCGTCCGCGAGCGTGTCTTCGCCCCTGCGCCGCCCTCCGTCACCGCCGCCTACGACCTCTCCTCCGCGCCGGTGTGGGCCGCCGCCCTCACCGTGCTGCTGGCCTGCGGAGCCGCCTGGACGACGGCGATGCTGGGCCGGGAACTCGTCGAGGCCCGCCGCAGCCGCGGCCAGGCCCGCGCACAGCTGCGGGAGCGTGCTCCCGATCTGCCCGCCGGACTGCCGGCGGCGCGCGGCCCGATGCTGGTGCTGGAGGACGAATACCCGGACGCCTGGTGGATGCCGGGACACCCGCCGCAGCTGGTCGTCACGACGGGGGCGCTGCAGCGCCTCACCGACCACCAGCTGGACGCCGTCCTCACCCATGAGCGCGGGCACGCGCGTGCCCACCACGACTGGCTGCTGCACCTGTCCACCGCGCTCGCCACGGGCTTCCCGCGCGTGCCGCTCTTCGCGCACTTCTGCGACCAGACGCACCGCCTGGTCGAGCTGGCCGCCGACGACACCGCGTCCCGGCGCTGCGGGCACCTCACCACGGCCCTCGCGCTGATCGAGCTGAACCAGCACCGGGGGGTCCTGTCCTGCGACTCCAGCCGACGCCTCCTGGGCGAGCGCGTGGACCGCCTGCTGGAGCCGCCACCGCGGCTGCTGCTCCGGCACCGGGCACTGACGACGACGGTGGCCGCGTTGGTGCCGTTGCTGCCGCTCCTGATCACGTTCGCGCCGGGGCTGACGGCACTGTCCTGACCCGGCGACCGGGTGGCAGATCTTGCCGCCCGCACGGGAAGCCGCGCAGCTCAGCGCGGTATCCAACGCTCCCTCACCTGGCGCAACACTTCAGCAACACCCCTTTCCCTACCGCATCGGTATGGTTTCGGCCATGCCACCCACCGACCGCCCCCGAGACCACGCCGGTCAGGGCGCCGCGACCACCGTCGCCGCCCACCGCACGCGTCGACGGCTGCGCGCGGACCGGGCCCGGCAGCTCGCGGACCTGCTGCGTCACCAGATCCTCACCGGCGCCTTCCAGAACGGCCCCCTCCCCCACGAGTCGACCCTCGCCGCCGACTACCGGGCCTCCCGCAACACCGTCCGCCAGGCCCTGGACCTGCTCCGGGCCGAGGGACTGGTGGAGCGGCTGCCCGGAGTCGGCACCGTGGTCGTCGCCCAGAAGTACCCGCACGGGCTCGACCGTCTGATGGGCCTCGCGGAAACCCTCCGCGAACACGGCCGCGTCACCAACGAGGTCCGCACCATGGGCCCCGCCCCGGCACCCGCCCCGGTGGCCAACCGCCTCCGTATCCCCGCCGGCGCCGACGTCCTGTACATCGAGCGCCTGCGCCGCCTGAACGGCCTGCCGCTCTCCCTCGACCTCACCTACATCCCGCTCGACATCGGCACCGCCCTGCTCGGCGCCGACCTGGAGAACACCGATGTCTTCCGCCTCCTGGAAGCCATCACCGGCCAGCGCCTCGGCCACGCCGAGATCACCCTGGAGGCGGTGAACGCGGACACCCACTCCGCCGCCGTGCTCGAGGCCCCGCGCGGCGCCGCCGTACTGATGCTGGAACGCCTCACCCACCTCGCCGACGGCCGCCCCGTCGACCTGGAGTTCATCCGCTTCCGCGGCGACCGGATCACCATGAGCGGCCTGCTCCACCGGTCGTAACACACCCCTTGCCTGCGCGTTTCCTGGAGACAGCCATGCCCTTGGCGCCCCAGCGGGCCGACGTGCCCGTGACCATCGACGAGTCGAAGTGCATCGACGGCTGCACCCTCTGCGTGGACATGTGCCCGCTGGACTCCCTGGCCATCGACGAGACCAACGGCAAGGCGTACATGCACGTCGACGAGTGCTGGTACTGCGGCCCGTGCGCGGCCCGCTGCCCCACCGGAGCCGTCACGGTCAACATGCCCTATCTGCTGCGGTGAGAGGTACAGCCACCATGAAACGAACGACAGTCGCCGCATCCGCCATCGCGTTCCTCCTTCCCCTGTCCGCCTGCGGCGGCAGCGCCGAAGCGGGCAGCGGCTCCACGGTCACCGTGACCGTCGGTTACCAGTCAAAGACCATCAACACCGTCACCGCGGGCACGCTGCTGCGCTCCCTCGGCTACTTCGAGAAGCAGCTCAACTCCCTGCACGACGGCCACACCTACAAGGTCGACTGGCAGGACTACGCCACCGGCGCCCCGATCACCGCCCAGATGGCCGCCGGCAAGATCGACATCGGCTCGATGGGCGACTTCCCGCTGCTGCTCAACGCGGCCCGCGGCAAACAGCTCGGCCGGCCCACCCACCTGGTCTCGGTGACCGGCTACAACCTGCGCGGCGGCCTCAACACCGTCGTCACCGCGCCGGGTTCGAAGCTCACCTCGCTGAAGGACCTGAAGGGCAAGAAGGTCTCCACGAGCGTCGGTTCCGCCGCGGACGGCACTCTCGTACGGGCCCTGCAACGCGCCGGCATCGACCCGGACCAGGGCATCTCCAAACTCAACCAGCAGCCTGCCGTGGGCGCCTCGGCACTGTCCTCCGGCAGCGTGGACGCCCTGTCGCAGTTCGTCGCCTGGCCGGGCCTGCTCGCCTACCAGGGCAGGGCCAAGGCCCTGTACGACGGCGCCCAGCTGAACCTGCCCACCTTCCACGGCGTCACCGCCCGCGAGGACTTCGCCCAGCAGCGTCCGGCCGTCCTGGAGGCCTTCCTCAAGGCCCAGGCGGAGGCGACGGACTACCTCAACGCCCACCCCGTCGCCGCCTCCGAGAAGGTCGCCGAGGCCACGGGCCTGCCCGCCGAGGTGGTCTACCTCTACAACGGTGCCCACGGCATCGCCACCTTCGACCCGGCCGTCAAGCCGCAGCTCGTCTCCGCGCTCACGCAGGACGTGTCCGTGCTGAAGGCCGCCAAACTGACCGGCGACATCGACGTGGACTCCTTCGTCGACGACCAGTACGTCAAGAAGGCCCTCAGCGCCTCCTACGCCAAGCGCCTGATCGCCGCGCCCGCGCCGGCTGCCAGCGAGGTGTGGCCCAAGGGCAGCGAGAAGACCCTCTCGTTCAAGTCCGCGAAAGAACTGCTGGCCTACGTGGCGGGGCACCAGGCCGGCATCCGCGCCGCCTATGTACCCGACGCCACCACCGGCACCCTCTGGTTCGCCGGCAAGGCGGTGTGGGTGGCCGACGGCGATCAGCTGCTGCCCTTCGTCACCCCGGCGACCGCGCAGGCCTACGTCACCGCCCACGGCGGCGCCCGTACGGTGTCGTACCGCGAGGCACTGGAGCGGGCCTCATGACCCGGCGGCCCCTGGTCCGGTATGCGCTGCGGACGGCCTCGCTGGCCGCGTTCCTCGGCCTGTGGCAGTTGCTGACCAGCCTGGACGTGAACCTGTGGCTGCGGTTCTCGCAGTTCCCGACGGCCACGGACGTGGCCCGCGCCTTCGGTGACCGGCTCTCCGGCGACGACTACTGGACCGACCTCACCGACAGCCTCACCCGGATCCTCACCGGCTTCGCGCTGGCGGCCGTCCTGGGCGTGGCGACGGGTGTGCTCGTGGCCCGCTCGCGCCTCGCCGAGGATCTGCTCGGTCCGGTCCTCGAGGTGATCCGCCCGATACCGGCGATCGCCCTCGTCCCCGTCGCGATCCTCCTCTTTCCCTCCAATGAGCAGGGCGTCGTCTTCATCACCTGCACCGCCGCCTTCTTCCCTGTGCTGGTCTCCACCCGGCACGCGGTTCGCGCGCTCACCCCCCTCTGGGAGGAAGCGGTCCGCACCATGGGCGGCGGCCGGCTGCGGATCCTCGGTTCGGTGGTACTGCCGGGCGCACTGCCCGGCATTTTCGGCGGACTCTCGGTCGGCATCGGCGTGTCGTGGATCTGCGTGATCTCCGCCGAGATGATCTCCGGCCAGTACGGCGTCGGCTACCGCACCTGGCAGGACTACACGGTGGTGGACTACCCGGGCGTCTTCGTCGGCATGGTCACGATCGGCGTCCTCGGCTGGGTCACTTCCACGGCCGTGGAACTCCTCGGCCGGCGTCTGACCCGCTGGCTGCCCCGCACCTCGTACGTCCCCGCCGGCCGCACCCGCGTGCCCCGGCCTGTCACCGGCCCCGTTCGCGCCGACGGCGATCCCGAGCACCAGGCCGAGCCCGAGCAGCAGGGCCAGAACGACACCGAGGAGGCCCGCGATGAGCACCTCGTCTGAAACCGTCACCGCTCCCGTGGCGCCGGCGTCGAAGGCCGTACGCGGCACCCGGCTCGCCTTCCGTTCCACCGTGCTCGGCCGCCCGGACGCGCCGGTGCTGTACGACGTCGACCTGGACGTCTCCCCCGGCGAGATCCTGACCGTCGTGGGCCCTTCCGGCTGCGGCAAGTCCACGCTGCTGCGCACCCTCGCCGGGCTGCTGCCTCCCCTGGGCGGCGCCGTCGAGGTGGACGGCGTCCCGCTGACGGGGCCGTCGGCCGACCGTGCGCTGGTCTTCCAGGAGGACGCGCTGCTGCCCTGGCGTACCTTGCGCGGGAACGTCGAACTGCCGCTCGCCATCAGTGGCGTACCGCGCTCCGCACGCCGGTCCCGGGCCGAGTCCTGGCTCGCCCGCGTCGGACTCAGCGCACAGGCCGGACAGTTGCCGCACCGGGTCTCCGGCGGGCAGCGCCAGCGCGCCCAGTTGGCCCGCGCCTTGGCCGACAGCCCGCGCGCCGTCCTCATGGACGAGCCCTTCGGCGCCCTGGACGCCCAGACCCGCTCCGGCATGCAGGACCTGCTGGTGGACGTGCTGCGCGGCACGGGCGCGACCGTCGTCTTCGTCACGCACGACGTGGACGAGGCCCTCTTCCTCGGTGACCGCGTGGCCCTGCTCGGATCCGGCCGGGTGGCCGCCGTACGCGACGTACCCGGGCCGCGCGACCGTGGGGCCGTCGACGACCCGGCGCGTGTGGCCCTGCGCCGCGACATCCTCACCTCGCTCGGCTCCTGAAAGGCACCCCGGTGACCACCCCAGCGTCCACATCCCCGGAGATTCCCGCCGTCACCGACGCCGAGGAACTGACCTGCGACGTCCTCGTGATCGGCGGCGGCACCGCCGGCACCATGGCCGCCCTGACCGCCGCCGAGCGCGGTGCGAACGTGCTGCTGCTGGAGAAGGCCCACGTGCGCCACTCCGGCGCGCTCGCCATGGGCATGGACGGCGTCAACAACGCGGTCATCCCCGGTCGCGCCGAGCCCGACGACTACGTCGCCGAGATCACCCGCGCCAACGACGGCATCGTCGACCAGTCCACCGTCCGCCAGACCGCCACCCGCGGGTTCGCGATGGTCCAGCGGCTGGAGTCGTACGGGGTCAAGTTCGAGAAGGACGAGCACGGAGAGTACGCGGTGCGCCAGGTGCATCGCTCCGGCTCGTACGTACTGCCGATGCCAGAGGGCAAGGACGTCAAAAAGGTCCTGTACCGGCAGTTGCGGCGGCGGGAGATGCGGGAGCGGATCCGGATCGAGAACCGGGTGATGCCGGTCCGGGTGCTGACCGTCGAGGGGCGGGCCGTGGGCGCCGTCGGGTTCAACACCCGCACCGGGGCCTTCGTCACCGTCCGCGCGGGCGCGGTCATCCTCGCCACCGGCGCCTGCGGCCGGCTCGGCCTGCCCGCCTCCGGCTACCTCTACGGCACCTACGAGAACCCCACCAACGCCGGCGACGGGTACGCCATGGCCTACCACGCGGGCGCCGAGCTGACCGGTATCGAGTGCTTCCAGATCAATCCGTTGATCAAGGACTACAACGGCCCGGCCTGCGCCTATGTCGCCAACCCCTTCGGCGGCTACCAGGTCAACCGGCACGGCGAGCGCTTCGTCGACTCCGACTACTGGTCGGGGCAGATGATGGCCGAGTTCGCCGCCGAGGTCGCCAGCGACCGCGGCCCGGTCTACCTCAAGCTCAGCCATCTCCCCGAGGAGTCGGTCTCCGCCCTGGAGTCGATCCTCCACTCCACCGAGCGCCCCACCCGCGGCACCTTCCACGCCGGCCGCGGGCACGACTACCGCACCCACGACGTCGAGATGCACATCTCCGAGATCGGTCTGTGCGGCGGCCACTCCGCCTCGGGCGTCCGCGTCGACGACCACGCCCGTACGACCGTCCCCCGCCTGTACGCCGCCGGTGACCTCGCCTGCGTCCCGCACAACTACATGATCGGCGCGTTCGTCTTCGGCGACCTCGCCGGCGCGGACGCCGCCCAGTACTCGGCGTACGACGGTGAGCTTCCTGCAGACCAGGTGCGCTTGGCGCACGAGTTGATCTACCGCCCGCTGCGCAACCCGGACGGCCCGCCGCAGACCCAGGTCGAGTACAAGCTGCGCCGTTTCGTGAACGATTACGTGGCACCGCCGAAGTCCGGCGCGCGCCTCTCCCTCGCCCTCGAGGCCTTCGAGCGGATGCGGGCCGACGTCGCCGCCATGGGCGCCCGCACCCCGCACGAGCTGATGCGCTGCGCGGAGGTCACCTTCATCCGTGACTGCGCCGAGATGGCCGCCCGCGCCTCTCTCGCCCGCACCGAGTCCCGCTGGGGCCTCTACCACGACCGTCTCGACCACCCCGGCCGTGACGACGTCTCCTGGTTCCACCATCTCGATCTGCACAAGTCCCCCTCTGGTGCGATGGAGTTCACGGCTCGTCCCGTGGCTCCGTATCTGGTCCCGGTCGAGGAGTTCGAGCCGGTCGGCGGTCCCTCCCGGCAGCTGGGCGAGGTCCGTCCCGAGCAGGTGGCCACGGCCGGGCCGCGCGAGGTGGCGCCGGTCGCCGCAGGGCCGACGTCCGCGCGTGCCACCGCCTCCGCCGGCCCGTCGGGCGTGCCGGTCACCGCCTCGCCCCGGCTCCTGCACCTGCTGGAGCTGGCCGAGGCGCAGCCCGAACTCGGACTTCTCCAGCCGTACTTGACCGATGAGGATCCCGCTGTCCGGCGTACGGCCGTCTCGGTCCTCACCGAGACCGTGCCCCCCGGCACCGGGCAGGCCCTGGCCGGTGCCCTCGCGGACCCCGACGCCGAGGTCCGCGCGACCGCCGCGGCCTCACTGCGCGAACTCGTCGAGACCCTGGAGCCCGAGCCGGTTCTGGGCACCGCCCTCACCGGCGCTCTCGCCGAGGCCGACCCCGTGGTCCGTGCCGCCGCCCTCGATGTGCTGCGTGCTCTGCGGCTCGGTGAGGCCGGGGTGTTCGCGGCGGCGCTGGCCGACCCCGACGTCGCCGTCCGCACCGAGGCCGTACGGGCGCTCGTCTCCGTCGACGCGGTCCGGCCGCTGGCGGATGCCGCGGACGATCCCTCCCGGGAGGTCCGGGTCACCGTGGCCAAGGCCCTGGCCGCCGTCAACCCGGCGTCCCTGGCCGTGGCCGACCGCGAGTTGCTGACCACCACCCTGGACCGGCTCACCGGGGACACCGATCCCCTGGTGCGCGGTGCCGCGCTCGCCGCGCTGGCCGGCACCGGCTGCCCGGCCCCGCTCGCCGCCCGAGCCGTGGCCGCGCTGTCGGACCCGGCCTGGCAGGTCCGCTCCGGCGCCGCCACCGCCCTGTCGGCCGCGTCCGCCGGGACCGCCGTCGCCGCCCTGGCCAAGGCGCTGGCCGACCCGAACGCCGACGTACGCAAGTCGGCCGTGCTGGCCCTGACCCGGCACCGGGCCACGGCAGAGGCACGCGCGGCCCTCGCGACGGCCACCGGCGACTCGGACGCGGACGTCAGGGCCTACGCGGCACGGGGGCTGTGACTCCCGCACCTCGCGGCACCCCGTGTCGGGCTATGTCCAGTCGTCCGGCGCCGGCTCCTCGTCCGGCTCCGGCCAGTCGGCGTCCTGTGCGTCGCCGGCGGCCGGGGCCGGCCCGTCCAGGGAGGCCAGCACAGCCAGCACCCCCTCCCCGTATGTCGCCAGCTTCTTCTCGCCGACACCGCTCACCGTGCCCAGCTCGCGCACCGAACCGGGCCGTCGGACGACGATCTCCCTCAGGGTCGCGTCGTGGAAGATGACGTACGCCGGCACGCCCTGTTCCCGGGCCTGTTCGGCGCGCCAGGCGCGCAGGGCCTCGAAGGCCGGCAGCAGGTCGTCGGGCAGTTCCGCCGCGGCGGCCTTGGCCTTGCGGTCGCCTCCGGATGCGCCCGCCGAGCGCGACCGGGAAGCGGCCTGTTTCTTCGGCTCCTTGCGCAGCGGCACCTCCCGCTCACGCCGCAGCACGGAGCCGCTCGCCTCGGTGAGCACCAGAGTGCCGTACTCTCCCTCGACCGCGAGCAGTCCCTGGGCCAGCAGTTGCCGGATGACGCCACGCCACTCGGCCTCGGTGAGGTCCTGGCCGATACCGAAGACGGACAGCTGGTCGTGGTCGAACTGGATGACCTTGCCGGTGCGCTTGCCGAGCAGGATGTCGACGATCTGCACGGCGCCGAACTTCTGCCCCCGCTCCCGCTGCAGCCGGACCACCGTCGACAGCGTCTTCTGCGCGGCGATCGTGCCGTCCCAGGTCTCCGGCGGGGTGAGGCAGGTGTCGCAGTTGCCGCAGGCCGCAGCGTCGGGGTCCTGGCCGAAGTAGGCGAGCAGCTGGCCGCGGCGGCAGCGGGCCGTCTCGCACAGCGCGAGCATGGCGTCGAGGTGGGCGCCGGCCCGGCGGCGGAACGCCTCGTCGCCCTCGCCGGACTGGATCAGTTTGCGCTGCTGTATGACGTCGTTCAGGCCGTACGCCATCCAGGCCGTGGACGGCAGCCCGTCGCGGCCCGCGCGGCCGGTCTCCTGGTAGTAGCCCTCGATCGACTTGGGCAGGTCCAGGTGGGCGACGAACCGTACGTCGGGCTTGTCGATGCCCATGCCGAAGGCGATGGTCGCCACCACGACGAGGCCGTCCTCACGCAGGAAGCGTGACTGGTGGGCGGCGCGCGTGCCCGCCTCCAGACCCGCGTGGTACGGCACGGCCTCGATGCCGTTGGCGGTCAGGAACTCCGCCGTCCGCTCCACCGAGTTGCGTGACAGGCAGTACACGATGCCGGCGTCGCCCGGGTGCTCCTGCTGGAGGAAGGCGAGCAGCTGCTTCCTGGGGTCGGCCTTGGGCACGATCCGGTACTGGATGTTGGGCCGGTCGAAGCTGGCGACGAAGTGGCGGGCCGTCGGCAGGTTCAGCCGCTGGGTGATCTCCTCGTGGGTGGCCCGGGTGGCCGTGGCGGTGAGGGCGATCCGCGGGACGTCCGGCCAGCGCTCGCCGAGGAGGGACAGGGTGAGGTAGTCGGGGCGGAAGTCGTGGCCCCACTGGGACACGCAGTGTGCCTCGTCGATCGCGAAGACGGAGATCTTGCCGCGCGCGAGGAGATCCCGCGTGGCGTCCAGACGCAGCCGCTCGGGTGCCAGATACAGCAGGTCCAGTTCGCCGGCCAGGAACTCGGCCTCGACCATGCGCCGCTCGTCGAAGTCCTGCGTGGAGTTGATGAAGCCGGCCCGCACGCCGAGACCGCGCAGGGCGTCCACCTGGTCCTGCATGAGCGCGATCAGTGGGGAGATCACGATGCCCGTACCGGGTCTGACCAGGGCCGGGATCTGGTAGCACAGCGACTTGCCGCCGCCGGTGGGCATGAGGACGACGGCGTCGCCGCCCGCCACCACATGCTCGATGATCGCTTTCTGCTCGCCCCGGAAGGCCTCGTATCCGAAGACCCGGTGCAGCGTGGCCAGCGCCTCGCTGTCGGCCGCGCCCGGCCCCTCGGTCACCTGTGACATCTCGCTGATCCCGCCCGTCACGCCCATCGTCCTGTCCCCCGTCGGTCCCCCGTGTGTCGTCTCTCGACCGCTGCTTCCACGATAGGGGTCCGGACCGACAGCCTCGCAGTTATCCACAGGCACCGGCCAGTGGCCCCGGAAACACGCCGCTGCCCGGCCCCTGCGGAACGAGGGGGCCGGGCAGCGGCATGGCCGAGCGGAGCGTCAGCGCACGAACACTCCCGCCTGGCTCGCCAGGTCCAGGAAGTACTGCGGGGCCACGCCGAGCACCAGCGTGACCGCGACGCCCATGGCGATCGCCGCCATGGTCAGCGGGGACGGCACGGCCACGGTCGGGCCCTCCGGCTTCGGCTCGCTGAAGAACATCAGCACGATCACGCGGATGTAGAAGAACGCGGCGATCGCCGAGGAGATCACACCGATCACGACCAGCGGTGCCGCGCCACCGTCCGCCGCCGCCTTGAACACGGCGAACTTCCCCGCGAAGCCGGAGGTCAGCGGGATGCCCGCGAAGGCCAGCAGGAACACCGCGAACACGGCGGCCACCAGCGGTGACCTGCGGCCGAGCCCGGCCCACTTGGACAGGTGGGTCGCCTCGCCGCCCGCGTCGCGCACCAGCGTGACCACCGCGAAGGCGCCGATCGTCACGAAGGAGTAGCCCGCCAGGTAGAAGAGGACCGACGAGACGCCGTCCTTGGAGGTGGCGATGACACCCGCGAGGATGAATCCGGCGTGCGCGATGGACGAGTACGCCAGGAGCCGCTTGATGTCGGTCTGTGTGATCGCGACGATCGCACCGCCGAGCATGGTGATGATCGCCACCGCCCACATGACCGGCCGCCAGTCCCAGCGCATCCCGGGCAGAACGACGTACAGCAGGCGCAGCAGCGCGCCGAACGCGGCCACCTTCGTCGCCGCCGCCATGAAGCCGGTCACCGGCGTCGGCGCGCCCTGGTAGACGTCCGGCGTCCACATGTGGAAGGGCACCGCGCCCACCTTGAACAGCAGGCCCATCACGATCAGGGCGCTGCCGAGCAGCAGCAGTGCGTCGTTGCCCATGGTGTTGGCGAGTGCCGGGTCGACATTGGTGACCGTGCCGTCGACGACCTGTGCGATGCGCGCGTACGACACCGAGCCGGCGTAGCCGTAGAGCAGGGCGATGCCGAACAGTGTGAACGCGGAGGCGAACGCGCCGAGCAGGAAGTACTTGACCGCGGCTTCCTGTGACATCAGCCGCTTGCGGCGGGCCAGCGCGCACAGCAGGTACAGCGGCAGCGAGAAGACCTCCAGGGCCACGAACAGCGTCAGCAGGTCGTTGGCCGAGGGGAACACCAGCATGCCGGCGATGGCGAAGAGCAGCAGCGGGAAGACCTCGGTGGTGGTGAAGCCGGCCTTCACCGCGGTCTTCTCGCTGTCGCTGCCCGGTACGGAGGCGGCCTGCGCGACGAAGGAGTCGACGTGGTTGCCGTGCGCGGCCGGGTCCAGGCGCCGCTCGGCGAAGGTGAACAGGCCGACCAGGCCGGCCAGCAGGATCGTCCCCTGCAGGAACAGGGACGGTCCGTCGACCGCGATGGCGCCCATCGCCGCGATGTGCGCCTTGGTGGTGCCGTAACCGTCGGCGGCCAGCCCGACCACCGCGGCGAACGCGGCGCACAGGGCGACGACGGACACGAACACCTGCGCGTAGTAGCGGGCCTTGCGCGGGAGGAAGGCCTCGATGAGCACCCCGACCAGCGCCGCGCCGACGACGATCAGTGTCGGCGACAATTGTCCGTATTCGATCTTCGGTGCCGGGATCTTCGAGATCGGATCGGCCGCGGTTGTCCACAGGCTGTGGACGGCTGCTGTGCTCACTTGGCCGCCTCCACCGAGGGCTTGGGGTCGGTCTTGTGTACGTCGGACATGGTCTGCTTGACCGCGGGGTTGACGATGTCCGTGACGGGCTTCGGGTAGACGCCCAGGAAGATCAGCAGCACGATCAGCGGGGCGACCACCAGGAGTTCACGTGCGCGCAGGTCGGGCATCGCCGACACCTCGGGCTTCACCGGGCCCGTCATCGTCCGCTGGTACAGGACGAGGGTGTAGAGCGCGGCGAGGACGATGCCGAAGGTGGCGATGATGCCGATCGCCGGGTAGCGGGCGAAGGTGCCGACCAGGACCAGGAACTCGCTCACGAACGGGGCGAGTCCGGGCAGGGACAGCGTGGCGAGGCCGCCGATCAGGAAAGTGCCGGCGAGCACCGGGGCGACCTTCTGCACACCTCCGTAGTCGGCGATGAGCCGCGATCCGCGCCGGGAGATCAGGAAGCCCGCGACCAGCATCAGCGCGGCCGTGGAGATGCCGTGGTTGACCATGTAGAGCGTCGCGCCGGACTGGCCCTGGCTGGTCATCGCGAAGATGCCCATGATGATGAAGCCGAAGTGCGAGATCGACGCGTAGGCCACCAGGCGCTTGATGTCCCGCTGGCCGACGGCGAGCAGCGCGCCGTAGACGATGCTGATCAGGGCCAGTACGAGGATCACGGGCGTCGCCCACTTGCTGGCCTGAGGGAACAGCTGGAGGCAGAAGCGGAGCATCGCGAAGGTGCCGACCTTGTCGACGACCGCGGTGATGAGGACGGCGACCGGGGCGGTGGCCTCCTGCATGGCGTTGGGCAGCCAGGTGTGCAGCGGCCACAGGGGCGCCTTGACCGCGAAGGCGAAGAAGAAGCCCAGGAACAGCCAGCGTTCGGTGCTCGTCGCCATGTGCAGTGAACCGTCGGCGCGGGCCTGCGCGATCTCCTGGAGGCTGAAGTTCCCGGCCACTACGTAGACGCCGATCACCGCGGCCAGCATGATCAGACCGCCGACCAGGTTGTAGAGCAGGAACTTCACCGCCGCGTACGACCGCTGTGTCGAGGCCGCCGCCTCGCCCTGCGCGTGGGCGCGGTCTCCGAAGCCGCCGATGAGGAAGTACATCGGGATGAGCATGGCTTCGAAGAAGATGTAGAAGACGAAGACGTCGGTGGCCTCGAACGAGATGAGCACCATCGCCTCGACGGCCAGGATCAGCGCGAAGAAACCCTGGGTGGGCCGCCAGCGTCGGCTGCCGGTCTCCAGTGGGTCGGCGTCGTGCCAGCCGGCGAGGATGATGAACGGGATCAGCAGGGCGGTCAGCGCGACCAGCGCCACCGCGATGCCGTCGACACCCAGCTCGTACCGCACCCCGAAGTCCTTGATCCAGGCGTGCGATTCGGTGAGCTGGTAGCGGGCGCCGTCCGGATCGAAGCGGACCAGGACGGTGATCGCCAGGGCGAGCGTGGCGAGCGAGACGAGCAGTGCCAGCCACTTGGCGGCGGTGCGCCCCGCGGCCGGTACGGCGGCCGTGGCGACGGCCCCGATGGCCGGGAGCGCCGCCGTCGCTGTCAGCAGAGGAAAGGACATCGGTATCAGACCGCCCTCATCAGCAGGGTCGCGGCGACCAGGAGTGCCGCACCGCCGAACATCGAGACCGCGTAGGAGCGGGCGAAGCCGTTCTGGATCCGGCGGAGCCGTCCGGACAGGCCGCCGAAGCCGGCTGCCGTGCCGTTGACGACGCCGTCGACCAGGGTGTGATCGACGTACACCAGGGAGCGCGTGAGGTGTTCTCCGCCGCGTACCAGGACGACGTGGTTGAAGTCGTCCTGGAGCAGGTCGCGACGGGCCGCGCGGGTGAGCAGGGAGCCGCGCGGGGCGACGGCGGGGACGGGCTTGCGGCCGTACTGGGCCCAGGCGATGGCGACGCCGATGACCAGGCAGACCATGGTCGCCCCGGTGACCGTCCAGGCGCCGACCGGGGAGTGGCCCTCGCTGTATCCGGTGACCGGCTCCAGCCAGTGCAGGAAACGGTCGCCGATGCTGAAGAAGCCACCGCCCAGGACCGAGCCGACGGCCAGCACGATCATCGGGATCGTCATGACCTTCGGGGACTCGTGCGGGTGCGGCTCGGCGTGCTCGCCGCGGTGCTCGGCGGCGGGCTCGGCGCTCGGTGCCTCCGGGGAGCGAGTGGGTTGGTTCTTCCAACGCTCCTCTCCGAAGAAGGTCATCAGCATCACGCGCGTCATGTAGAAGGCGGTGATGGCCGCGCCCAGCAGGGCCGCACCGCCGAGGATCCAGCCCTCGGTGCCGCCCTTGGCGAAGGCCGCCTCGATGATCTTGTCCTTGGAGAAGAACCCGGACAGGCCCGGGAACCCGATGATGGCGAGGTAGCCGAGGCCGAAGGTGACGAAGGTGACCGGCATGTACGTGCGCAGGCCGCCGTATTTGCGCATGTCGACCTCGTCGTTCATGCCGTGCATGACGGAGCCGGCGCCGAGGAACAGCCCGGCCTTGAAGAAGCCGTGGGTCACCAGGTGCATGATCGCGAAGACGTAGCCGATGGGGCCGAGGCCCGCGGCGAGGACCATGTAGCCGATCTGCGACATGGTCGAGCCGGCCAGTGCCTTCTTGATGTCGTCCTTCGCGCAACCGACGATCGCACCGAACAGGAGCGTGACCGCGCCGACCACGGTGACCACGAGTTGGGCGTCGGGCGCCGCGTTGAAGACGGCGCCGGAGCGGACGATGAGATACACACCCGCCGTGACCATCGTCGCCGCGTGGATGAGGGCCGAGACCGGGGTCGGGCCCTCCATGGCGTCACCGAGCCAGGACTGCAGCGGCACCTGGGCGGACTTGCCGCAGGCGGCGAGCAGGAGCATCAGGCCGATCGCGGTGAGCTTGCCCTCGGAGGCGTCGGTCGCGTGGCTCAGGACCGGCCCGAAGGCGAAGGTCCCGAACGTCGTGAACATCAGCATGATCGCGATCGACAGGCCCATGTCGCCGACGCGGTTGACCAGGAATGCCTTCTTCGCGGCCGTCGCGGCGCTGGGCTTGTGCTGCCAGAAGCCGATCAGCAGGTACGAGGCGAGGCCGACGCCCTCCCAGCCGACGTACAGCAGCAGGTAGTTGTCGGCGAGGACGAGCAGCAGCATCGCCGCGAGGAACAGGTTCAGGTAGCCGAAGAAGCGGCGGCGCCGCTCGTCGTGCTCCATGTACCCGACCGAGTACAGGTGGATCAGCGAGCCGACGCCGGTGATCAGCAGCACGAACGTCATCGACAGCTGGTCCAGGCGGAAGGTGACGTCCGCCTGGAAGCCGGCCACCGGGACCCAGGTGAACAGGTGCTGCATCAGCGTCCGGTGTTCGGCCCCCTTGCCCAGCAGGTCGGCGAAGAGGACGACACCGAAGGCGAAGGAGACGAACGAGAGCAGTGTGCCGATCCAGTGGCCGACGGCGTCGAGCCGCCGGCCGCCGACCAGGAGGACGGCCGCTCCGAGCAGGGGCGCCGCGATGAGCAGCGCGATCAGGTTCTCCACGATTCTTCCGACCCCTTACAGCTTCATCAGGCTGGCGTCGTCGACCGAGGCCGAGTGGCGGGTGCGGAACAGCGACACGATGATCGCGAGGCCCACCACGACCTCCGCGGCGGCGACGACCATCGTGAAGAAGGCGATGATCTGGCCGTCGAGGTTGCCGTGCATCCGGGAGAAGGTGACGAACGCGAGGTTGCAGGCGTTCAGCATCAGCTCGATGCACATGAAGACCACGATGGCGTTGCGACGGATCAGTACGCCGGTCGCGCCGATCGTGAACAACAGGGCGGCGAGGTAGAGGTAGTTGACCGGGTTCACTTCGACGCCTCCTCGGGCCGCTTGAACGTCGCCGGTTCGATCACCGTGCGCTCCAGGCGTTCCTCCGCGCGCTGTTCCAGTGCGCGCAGATCGTTGAGCGCCTCCGCGGACACGTCACGGATCTGGCCGCGTTCGCGCAGCGTCTTGTTGACGGTCAGCTCGGACGGGGTGCCGTCGGGGAGCAGGCCCGCGATGTCGACCGCGTTGTGCCGGGCGTAGACACCCGGGGCGGGCAGCGGGGGTACGTGTGTGCCCTCGCGGACGCGCTGCTGGGACAGCTCGCGCTGGGTCTTGGCGCGCTCGGTGCGCTCGCGGTGGGTGAGCACCATGGCGCCGACGGCGGCCGTGATCAGCAGGGCGCCGGTGATTTCGAAGGCGAAGACGTACTTGGTGAAGATGAGGGAGGCGAGGCCCTCCACATTGCCGTTGGCGTTCGCCTGGCCGGTGCCGTCGAACTCCTTCAGGGAGGCGTTGCCGATGCCGGCGAACAGCAGGACGCCGAAGCCGACCCCGCACAGAAGGGCCAGCCAGCGCTGGCCCTTGATGGTCTCCTTCAGCGAGTCCGCCGCCGTCACGCCGACGAGCATCACCACGAACAGGAACAGCATCATGATCGCGCCGGTGTAGACGACGATCTGCACGATTCCCAGGAAATAGGCGCCGTTGGCGAGGTAGAACACCGCCAGGACGATCATGGTCCCGGCGAGAGACAGCGCGCTGTGCACGGACTTCTTCATGAAGACGGTGCACAGGGCGCCGATCACCGCGACGGTGCCGAGGACCCAGAACTGGAAGGCCTCACCGGTGGAGGTGGTGTAGGCGGCGAGATGCGTCATCATCGGCCGATCACCTTCTCCGAGGCCGGCTCGTCCTCACCGAAGGTCGACGCGGCCTCCTGGGGGACCTCGCCCTTGGAGAGGGCGACCTGGCGGACCGTGCCGGGCGCCGCCTGCGTGACCAGGCCCCGGTAGTAGTCCTGTTCGTCCGTCCCCGGGAAGATCGCGTGCGGTGTGTCGACCATGCCCTCTTCGAGGCCGGCGAGGAGCTGTTCCTTGGTGTAGATGAGGTTGGCGCGGCTGGAGTCGGCCAGTTCGAACTCGTTGGTCATCGTCAACGCGCGCGTGGGGCACGCCTCGATGCACAGCCCGCACAGGATGCAGCGGGCGTAGTTGATCTGGTAGACGCGGCCGTACCGCTCGCCCGGCGAGTAGCGCTCCTCGTCGGTGTTGTCGGCGCCCTCCACGTAGATGGCGTCGGCGGGGCAGGCCCACGCGCACAGCTCGCAGCCGACGCACTTCTCCAGGCCGTCCGGATGGCGGTTGAGCTGGTGCCGTCCGTGGAACCGCGGAGCCGTGGTCTTCTTCTGCTCCGGGTACTGCTCGGTCAGCCGCTTCTTGAACATGGCCTTGAAGGTCACGCCGAAGCCGGCGACGGGGTTCTGGAAACCGGGCTTGGTCTCCTTGGGCTCCTCAGCCATCGGACGCCTCCTTTCCATCCGAAGATCCGTCACTGACAGTGTCCGCCCCGCCACTGACAATCAGCTCCCGCTCGCGGCGCGGGCGGCGCCTCGGCACCGGCGGCATCTCCTGACCGGGCAGCGGCGGCACGGGGAATCCGCCCGCCATCGGGTCGAAGCCGGCCTGCTCGGCGGCGGACTGTCCGGCCGCCTTGGCCTTCTCGCGGAACATGTCGGCGACGAAGGAGATCAGCAGCAGGGCGAGGACTCCGCCGCCCACGTAGAGGGCGATGTCGGCGAAGTCGTAGTGCTCGTTGCGCAGGGCCCGCACGGTCGCCACCAGCATCAGCCAGGTCACGGAGACCGGGATGAGGACCTTCCAGCCGAGCTTCATCAGCTGGTCGTAGCGGACCCGCGGGAGCGTGCCGCGCAGCCAGATGAAGAAGAACAGCAGCAGCTGGACCTTGATGACGAACCACAGCAACGGCCACCAGCCGTGGTTCGCGCCCTCCCAGAAGGAGCTGATCGGCCAGGGGGCGCGCCAGCCGCCGAGGAACAGGGTGGTCGACACGGCAGAGACCGTCACCATGTTCACGTACTCGGCGAGCATGAACATCGCGAACTTGATGGACGAGTACTCGGTGTTGAAGCCGCCCACCAGGTCGCCCTCGGACTCCGGCATGTCGAAGGGGGCGCGGTTGGTCTCGCCGACCATCGTGACGATGTAGAGGATGAAGGAGACCGGCAGCAGCAGGATGTACCAGCGGTCGTGCTGCTGTTCCACGATCGTGGACGTCGACATCGACCCCGAGTAGAGGAACACCGAGGCGAACGCGGCTCCCATGGCGATCTCGTAGGAGATCATCTGCGCGCAGGAGCGCAGGCCGCCGAGGAGTGGATAGGTGGATCCAGAACTCCAACCCGCGAGAACGATGCCGTAGATGCCGACGGAGGCGACCGCGAGGACGTAGAGCATCGCGATCGGCAGGTCGGTCAGCTGCATCGTGGTGCGGTGGCCGAAGATCGAGATCTCGTTGCCGGCCGGGCCGAAGGGGATCACCGCGATCGCCATGAAGGCCGGGATGGCCGCGACGATCGGCGCGAGGACGTACACCACCTTGTCGGCGCGTTTGACGATGATGTCTTCCTTGAGCATCAGCTTCACGCCGTCGGCCAGCGACTGGAGCATCCCCCAGGGGCCGTGCCGGTTGGGGCCGATGCGCAGCTGCATCCAGGCGACGACCTTGCGCTCCCAGACGATGGAGAACAGCACGGTCACCATCAGGAAGGCGAAGCAGAACACGGCCTTGATGACGACCAGCCACCAGGGGTCACGGCCGAACATCGAGAGGTCTTCAGCTGCGAGGTACGGGCTCATGCCTCCACCTCCTTGGGGGCCTGTTCGGCGACTGCCGCCGGGCCGATACGGACGAGGGAGCCGGGCTGTGCCCCGGTGCCGGAGGCGACGCCCGCGCCGACGGAGTTCAGCGGGAGCCAGACCACCCGGTCGGGCATCTCGGTGATCCGCAGCGGGAGTCCGACGGTGCCGGCCGGGCCGGTGACGTTGAGGACGTCGCCGTCCTTGACGTCCGCCTCGGCGGCCGTCGCGGCGGACACGCGCGCGTGTGCGGCATGCCGGGTCCCGGCGAGCGCCTCGTCGCCCTCCTGTAGGACACCCTGGTCGAGCAGCAGCCGGTGCCCGGCGAGTACGGCCTCGCCGGCGGCCGGGCGGGGCAGCGGGCCCGCGGACTCGTGGGGCTCGGCGGCGCGCGGGCCGTCCCAGGAGCCGATCCGGTCGATCTCCGCGCGGGTGGTGCGCAGATCCGGCAGGCCCAGGTGGACGTCCATGGCGTCGGCCAGCATCTGCAGCACGCGCGCGTCGGCCGGTGCCGGGCGGCGGGTCATCTGTTCCGGCTTGAGGGCCGCCTCGAACAAACGCACCCTGCCCTCCCAGTTGAGGAAGGTGCCCGCCTTCTCGGCGACCGCGGCGACCGGCAGGACGACGTCGGCGTGCTCGGTGACCTCGCTGGGCCGCAGTTCCAGCGACACCAGGAAGCCGACACTGTCGAGTGCTTCACGCGCGCGTGCCGGGTCGGGCAGGTCGGCGACCTCCACCCCGGCGACCACGAGTGCCGAGAGTTCGCCCGTGGCGGCGGCCTCGACGATGTGGTGGGTGTCGCGGCCGTAGCGCAGCGGGAGTTCGGCGAGGCCCCAGACGGACGCGACCTCCTCCCGCGCGCGCGGGTCGGTCGCCGGGCGGCCGCCCGGCAGCAGCGACGGCAGCGCGCCCACCTCGATGGCGCCCCGCTCACCGGCCCGGCGCGGGATCCACACCAGCTGGGCGCCGGTCGCGTCGGCGGCCCGTACGGCGGCGGTGAGGCCGCCGGCGACCGAGGCGAGCCGCTCGCCGACGACGATGACAGCGCCCTCGGTGCGCAGGACCTCGGCGGCCCGTGTGCCGGGCTCTTCCAGGCCGACGCCGCTCGCCAGGGCGTCCAGCCACTCGGTCTCGGTGCCCGGAGCGGCCGCCAGCAGGGTGCCGCCCGCCTTCTCAAGGCCCCGGGTCGCGTGCGTGGCCAGCGCGAACACCTGCTGCCCGTGCCTGCGCCAGGCCTTGCGCAGCCGCAGGAAGACGCCGGGCGCCTCCTCCTCCGACTCGAAGCCGACCAGCAGTACGGCCGGAGCCTTCTCCAGGGCGGTGTACGTGACGCCCGTACCGTCGAGGTCACGGCCGCGGCCGGCCACCCGGGACGCCAGGAAGTCGGCCTCCTCGCCGCTGTGCACGCGCGCGCGGAAGTCGATGTCGTTCGTGTCGAGCGCCACGCGCGCGAACTTGCTGTAGGCGTAGGCGTCCTCGACGGTCAGCCGGCCGCCGATGAGGACGCCGGCCCGGGAGCGGGCGGCGGCCAGGCCCCGCGCGGCCGTCTCCAGGGCTTCCGGCCAGGAGGCGGGCTCCAGGACGCCGTCGGCGTTGCGCACCAGGGGCGTGTCGAGGCGGTCCTTGAGCTGCGCGTACCGGAACGCGAAGCGTCCCTTGTCGCAGATCCACTCCTCGTTGACCTCGGGGTCGTCGGCGGCGAGCCGCCGCATGACCTTGCCGCGCCGGTGGTCGGTGCGGGTGGCGCAGCCGCCGGAGCAGTGCTCGCAGACCGACGGGGAGGAGACGAGGTCGAAGGGGCGGGAGCGGAAACGATAGGCCGCCGAGGTGAGGGCGCCGACCGGACAGATCTGGATGGTGTTGCCGGAGAAGTACGACTCGAACGGGTCACCTTCACCGGTGCCGACCTGCTGGAGCGCGCCCCGCTCGATCAGCTCGATCATCGGGTCGCCCGCGATCTGGTTGGAGAACCGGGTGCAGCGGGCGCACAGCACGCACCGCTCACGGTCGAGCAGGACCTGGGTGGAGATCGGCACGGGCTTTTCGTAGGTCCGCTTCTTGCCGTCGAAGCGGGACTCGGGGTTGCCGTGCGACATCGCCTGGTTCTGCAGCGGGCACTCGCCGCCCTTGTCGCAGACCGGACAGTCCAGCGGGTGGTTGATGAGCAGCAGCTCCATCACGCCGTGCTGCGCCTTCTCGGCGACCGGCGAGGTGAGCTGGGTCTTCACCACCATGCCGTCGGTGCAGGTGATGGTGCAGGAGGCCATCGGCTTGCGCTGGCCCTCGACCTCGACGATGCACTGACGGCAGGCACCGGCCGGGTCCAGGAGGGGGTGGTCGCAGAACCGCGGGATCTCGATGCCGAGCTGCTCGGCGGCCCGGATGACCAGGGTGCCCTTGGGCACGCTGATCCCGATGCCGTCGATCGTCAGCGTGACGAGGTCTTCCGGCGGGACCGCCGCCTCTCCGCCACCCGCGGGAGCGTTGGTGGTCACGGTCATGCGTTCACCTCCGGGCGGTCCGCCCAGGCCGTCGACTTGGCCGGGTCGAAGGGGCAGCCCCGGCCCGTGATGTGCTGCTCGTACTCCTCGCGGAAGTACTTCAGCGAGGAGAAGATCGGGGACGCGGCGCCGTCGCCGAGGGCGCAGAAGGACTTGCCGTTGATGTTGTCGGCGATGTCGTTCAGCTTGTCGAGGTCGGACATGACGCCCTTGCCGGCCTCGATGTCCCGCAGCAACTGGACCAGCCAGTAGGTCCCTTCCCGGCAGGGCGTGCACTTGCCGCAGGACTCGTGGGCGTAGAACTCGGTCCAGCGGGTCACCGCCCGCACCACGCAGGTCGTCTCGTCGAAGCACTGCAGGGCCTTGGTGCCCAGCATCGAGCCGGCGGCGCCGACGCCCTCGTAGTCAAGGGGGACGTCGAGGTGCTCGTCGGTGAACATCGGCGTCGAGGAGCCGCCCGGTGTCCAGAACTTCAGCCGGTGACCGGACCGCATGCCGCCGCTCATGTCGAGGAGCTGGCGGAGCGTGATGCCGAGCGGGGCCTCGTACTGGCCGGGGCTGGCGACGTGGCCGCTGAGCGAGTACAGCGTGAAGCCCGGGGACTTCTCGCTGCCCATCGACCTGAACCAATCTTTTCCGTTGTGCAGGATCGCGGGAACCGACGCGATCGACTCGACGTTGTTCACAACAGTCGGACAGGCATAGAGGCCTTCCACCGCAGGGAAGGGGGGACGGAGCCGCGGTTGACCACGGCGGCCTTCGAGCGAGTCGAGCAGTGCGGTCTCCTCACCGCAGATGTACGCGCCGGCGCCGGCGTGCACGGTGATCTGGAGGTCGAGTCCGCTGCCCAGGATGTTCTCGCCGAGGTAGCCCGCCGCGTAGGCCTCGCGCACGGCCTCGTGCAACCGCCGCAGAACGGGGACGACTTCACCACGCAGATAGATGAAGGCATGCGACGACCTGATGGCATAGCACGCGATCACCATGCCCTCGATGAGGCTATGCGGGTTCGCGAAGAGGAGCGGGATGTCCTTGCAGGTCCCGGGCTCCGACTCGTCGGCGTTGACAACTAGATAGTGCGGTTTCCCATCACCCTGCGGAATGAACTGCCACTTCATCCCGGTCGGGAATCCCGCGCCGCCGCGGCCACGCAGCCCGGAGTCCTTGACGTACGCGATCAGGTCGTCCGGCGACATGGCGAGCGCCTTGCGGAGCCCCTCGTACCCTTCGTGCCTCCGGTAGACGTCCAGAGTCCAGGACCGGTCCTCGTCCCAGAAGGCCGACAGCACGGGTGCGAGCAGCTTCTCGGGGCTCGAGTCCTTGAGTTCGGGTGCCACGGTCATCACTCCCCCTCCTCTGCGGTAGGCCCTGCGGGGTGAGCCGGGTCGGAGGCCGATGTCTCCTGCGGCGCGTCATGGGAACTGAGGTGCTCGGCCGGCGACGGCTCCTGCACCCTGTCCCGCTGTTCCTCATGCGGACCTCCGCGCGGATGGACCACGCGCGCGGGTGCGGTCTCTCCCCTTGCCAGGCGAAGGCCCACCAGCGACGCCGGTCCCGCACTGCCGCCCTCCTCGACGGCCCCGGGCCGCTCGTCGGGGAAGCCGGCCAGGATCCGCGCGGTCTCCTTGAAGGTGCACAGCCGTGCCCCGCGCGTGGGCTGCACGGGCCGTCCCGCGCGCAGATCGTCGACCAGGCGCTTGGCGCTGCCCGGCGTCTGGTTGTCGAAGAACTCCCAGTTGACCATCACGACCGGGGCGAAGTCGCAGGCCGCGTTGCACTCGATGTGCTCCAGGGTGACCTTGCCGTCGTCGGTGGTCTCGCCGTTGCCGACGCCCAGGTGCTCCTGGAGGGTCTCGAAGATCGCGTCGCCGCCCATCACCGCGCACAGGGTGTTGGTGCACACGCCGACCTGGTAGTCACCGGACGGCCCCCGCCGGTACATGGTGTAGAAGGTGGCGACGGCGGTGACCTCGGCCGTGGTCAGGCCGAGCATGTCCGCGCAGAACTGCATTCCGGTGCGCGTGACGTGGCCCTCCTCCGACTGCACGAGGTGGAGCAGCGGCAGCAGGGCCGACCGGGAGTCCGGGTAGCGCGCGATCACCTCGCGCGCGTCCGCCTCCAGCCGGGCCCGGACGTCGTCCGGGTACGCGGGCGCGGGCAGTTCGGGCATGCCCAGGCTGACGCCCCGCTCCGAAGAAGAGGTGGTCACCGGTCGACGCCTCCCATCACGGGGTCGATGGACGCGACGGCGACGATGACGTCGGCGACCTGGCCGCCTTCGCACATCGCCGCCATGGCCTGCAGGTTGGTGAAGGACGGGTCTCGGAAGTGGACCCGGTAGGGGCGGGTGCCGCCGTCGGAGACGACGTGCACGCCGAGCTCGCCCTTGGGGGACTCGACGGCCGCGTACGCCTGTCCCGGCGGGACGCGGAAGCCCTCGGTGACGAGCTTGAAGTGGTGGATCAGGGCCTCCATGGAGGTGCCCATGATCTTCTTGATGTGGTCGAGGGAGTTGCCGAGTCCGTCCGGTCCCAGGGCGAGCTGGGCGGGCCAGGCGATCTTCTTGTCGGCGACCATGACCGGGCCGGGCGCGAGCCGGTCCAGGCACTGTTCGACGATCCTGAGCGACTGGCGCATCTCCTCGATGCGGACCAGGAAGCGGCCGTAGGCGTCGCCGGTGTCGGCGGTCGGGATCTCGAAGTCGTACGTCTCGTAGTCGCAGTACGGCTGTGCCTTGCGCAGGTCGTGCGGCAGGCCGGTGGAGCGCAGGATCGGGCCGGTGGCGCCGAGGGCCATGCAGCCGGCCAGGTCGAGGTAGCCGATGTCCTGCATGCGGGCCTTGAAGATGGGGTTCCCGGTGGCGAGCTTGTCGTACTCGGGGAGGTTCTTCTTCATCTTCTTCACGAACTCGCGGATCTGGTCCACCGCGCCGGGTGGCAGGTCCTGGGCGAGTCCGCCGGGGCGGATGTACGCGTGGTTCATCCGCAGGCCCGTGATGAGCTCGTAGAGGTCGAGAATCATTTCACGATCACGGAAGCCGTAGATCATGATCGTGGTGGCGCCGAGCTCCATGCCGCCGGTGGCGATGCACACCAGGTGGGAGGACATCCGGTTCAGCTCCATCAGAAGCACCCGGATGATCTTGGCGCGCTCGGTGATGTCGTCCTCGACGCCGAGGAGCTTTTCGACGGCGAGGCAGTAGGCAGTCTCGTTGAAGAAGGACGTCAGGTAGTCCATGCGCGTGACGAAGGTGGTGCCCTGCGTCCACGTGCGGTACTCGAGGTTCTTCTCGATGCCGGTGTGCAGATAGCCGATGCCGCAGCGGGCCTCGGTGACCGTCTCGCCCTCGATCTCCAGGATCAGGCGGAGCACTCCGTGGGTGGAGGGGTGCTGGGGGCCCATGTTGACGACGATGCGTTCGTCGTCGGCGCGTGTCGCGGACTGGACGACCTCGTCCCAGTCGCCACCGGTGACCGTATATACGGTTCCCTCGGTGGTTTCTCGGGCGGCTGCTGACTGGGTGCTGCTCACGAGTACGACCTCCGCTGGTCCGGAGCCGGGATCTGGGCGCCCTTGTACTCGACGGGGATGCCGCCGAGGGGGTAGTCCTTGCGCTGCGGGTGGCCCTGCCAGTCGTCCGGCATCATGATGCGGGTCAGGGCCGGGTGACCGTCGAAGACGATTCCGAAGAAGTCGTAGGTCTCGCGCTCGTGCCAGTCGTTCGTCGGATAGACCGGGACGAGGGACGGGACGCGCGGGTCGGTGTCCGGGGCGCTCACCTCGAGGCGGATCAGCCGGTTGTGGGTGATCGAGCGCAGGTGGTAGACGGCGTGCAGCTCGCGGCCCTTGTCGTGGGGGTAGTGGACGCCGCTGACGCCGGTGCACAGTTCGAAGCGCAGGGCCGGGTCGTCGCGCAGGGTGCGGGCGACGCGGACCAGGTGCTCGCGTTCGATGTGGAAGGTCAGCTCGTCGCGGTCGACGACCGTCCTCTCGATGGCGTTGTCCGGGAGGAGCCCCTGTTCCTCCAGGGCGCCCTCCAGCTCGTCGGCGACCTCGTCGAACCAGCCGCCGTAGGGCCGGGTCGCCGGTCCCGGGAGCCGGACCGAGCGGACCAGGCCGCCGTACCCGGAGGTGTCGCCGCCGCCCGCGGCACCGAACATGCCGCGCTGGACACGGATCTCCTCGCCGCCCTGTCCGCGCCGGCCGGGGAGGTTGGAGGCGGAGAGGTCCTTCTCGGGGTTCACCCCGTTCGCGGAGCCGTTCACGCCGCCCGTGCCGTTGCCGTTCGCGTCGCTCACCGCAGCAGCCCCTTCATCTCGATCGTGGGCAGGGCCTTGAGCGCCGCCTCCTCCGCCTCGCGGGCGGCTTCCTCGGCGTTGACGCCGAGCTTGGAGGACTGGATCTTCTGGTGGAGCTTGAGGATCGCGTCCATCAGCATCTCGGGGCGCGGCGGGCAGCCGGGCAGGTAGATGTCGACCGGCACGATGTGGTCGACGCCCTGGACGATCGCGTAGTTGTTGAACATGCCGCCCGAGGAGGCGCAGACGCCCATGGAGATCACCCACTTGGGGTTGGGCATCTGGTCGTAGACCTGCCGGAGCACCGGCGCCATCTTCTGGCTGACCCGGCCGGCGACGATCATCAGGTCCGCCTGGCGCGGCGAACCGCGGAAGACCTCCATGCCGAAGCGCGCCAGGTCGTACCGGCCGGCGCCGGTGGTCATCATCTCGATGGCGCAGCAGGCGAGGCCGAAGGTGGCGGGGAAGACGGACGCCTTGCGCACCCAGCCCGCGGCCTGCTCGACGGTGGTCAGCAGGAAGCCGCTCGGCAGCTTTTCTTCGAGTCCCATGTCGTTAAAGGCCCCTCAGTCCCATTCCAGGCCGCCGCGCCGCCATACGTACGCGTATGCGACGAAGACGGTGAGCACGAAGAGCAGCATCTCCACGAGCCCGAAGATCCCCAGGGCGTCGAAGGTGACGGCCCAGGGGTAGAGGAAGACGATCTCGATGTCGAAGACGATGAAGAGCATCGCCGTCAGGTAGTACTTGATGGGGAAGCGCCCGCCGCCGGCCGGCGTGGGGGTCGGCTCGATACCGCACTCGTAGGCCTCGAGCTTGGCGCGGTTGTACCGCTTCGGACCGATCAGCGTGGCCATGACCACGGAGAAGATCGCAAAGCCTGCCCCGAGGGCTCCCAGTACGAGGATGGGCGCATACGCGTTCACCGCTCCTCGCTCCTCTCAGTCGGCGCTGACTGCTGGCGGTTGCACTGGTGCACTGCGCTCACTTCCGCCTCACCGGTCCCCCGAGCCCCGTCATCCCGGGCGAAGATCGGGAACATGTGAAGCAGGTCACAAGCCCAGTTGCCACGCATCTTATGCCCGCCGCTCTGTGATCTGCGACACGGGGTATTCCACAAGCTTTGTGATCTCCACCACCTGACGAAGGATCATGAAGTCGGATGATGAGTGATCTTCATACGGGAAGCGTTCAATTGATCACCAGAAGTGACATTCTCGCTTGTCACTGCAGGCCGGAGAGGGCGTCTCCATATCAAGAGACTTCCGCTGCATGCAAATTGGTGCTGGACGCGGGCTCCTGGTAGAGGGCGGCGTTCACACATCAGAGGGAGGCGCGGGTGCGGTGTGGACGGGGGTGCGGACGCGTGCACGCGTTCACGAGCGCCGCACGCACGAGACGCCCCTCCACCGGTAACCGTTCCGTGACCTCCGCCACATTGATGAGAGATCCCTAAGAACCGGGCTTGGCCAACGACCTCGACCGGTGGTAGGTGGGGGGCAATCCGGACGTAATGATCAAAGACCGTGATCAAGCCCTTGATCACCGACGTCCGCTATGTCCGTTACGGCGTCAATAAAGAGCGACACGCCCGGGATTCTGGGTCTCGATTGAGCAACTGTGGCGCAGCACACGTTTCTTGAAGATATGAAGGAGCCCCTGGTACCGGTTGTTCCCATGTCCCACACCGCTCACATACGCAGCCACCGGAAGCCCCGCCGCAGCGCGTCGACCCTCGCGATGCGGGCCGGAGTTGCCGGTGGCGTCCTCAGCACCCTGGCAGTCGCCGGGGCGTCCGGCTCGGCGAACGCGGCCGAGCCGGTGACGCAGACCCTCGAACTGCCCACCCTGACGGCCGACCTGGCCGCTCAGGCGGCCAAGTCCGCGGACGCCACCCAGCAGGCCGCCGCGAACTACCAGCTGCAGGCCGAGCGAGACGCGGCCGCCGCAAAGGCCGCGAAGCAGGCCAAGGCGGACCTCGCCGACGCGAAGCAGAAGGCCGCCGCGGCCAAGAAGAAGGCCGAGGAGGCCGCCCGCAAGGAGGCCGCCGCGCGCGCCTCCCGCAACGCGGAGCGCACGACGCTCTCCGCCACGACGGACTCCGGCAGCACCTCCACGAGCACGTCCACGGCCACCGGTTCGGCCGCGGCCGTGATCTCCTTCGTGAAGGCGCAGATCGGCAAGGCGTACGTCTCCGGCGCCACCGGCCCGTCGGCGTACGACTGCTCCGGCCTGGTGCAGACGGCGTTCAAGCAGGTCGGGATCAGCCTGCCCCGCGTCTCCCAGGACCAGTCGACGGCCGGCACCCAGGTGTCGCTGAGCAACCTGCAGCCGGGTGACATCCTGTACTGGGGCCCTGCGGGCAGCGCGTACCACGTCGCGGTGTACGTGGGCGACGGCATGTTCGTCGGCGCGCAGAACCCCTCCAGTGGCGTCGGGGAGCACCCGCTCTCGTACGACCCGCCGACCGGCGCCGTGCGGGTGCTCTGAGCACTCCCGCGCCTCTCAACGCGCGTAGGGCCGCAGCCGCTCGGGGGCAGCGGCCCTGCGGCGTTCCCGGCACGCCAGGGCGGTGTTCCTGACATGCTCGGCGCGGGCCGCCGCCCGGCGGTCCGTCCACGAGCGAAGGAGACCGCGCGATGCCACGCGTGTTCGTACAGGGAAGGCCCGCCGACCACTACCCCCGCCACGCCCCGGAGGCCCGGCGTGGTGCGGTGCGCCGGATCACCGAGGCGGGCGAGGAGGTCCTGCACAAGCCGTGCCGGGACGTCACGGAGTTCGGGCCCGACCTCGCCGCGCTCATCGACGACATGTTCCTCACCCTGTATGTCGCCGAGGGAGCGGGACTGGCGGCGAATCAGGTAGGGGTCGGTCTCCGGCTGTTCGTATACGACTGCCCCGATGACGACGGTGTCCGACATGTCGGGCACATCGTCAATCCGGTCCTCGAAACGCCCACGCACGGACGACGCCTGCTGGACGAGGGTGAGGGCTGCCTGTCGGTGCCCGGTGCCGTGATGGCCGTACCGCGGCCGGACAGGGCCGTCGTACGCGGGCAGGACAAGGACGGCCGACCGGTCGTCGTCGAGGGCACGGGGTACTTCGCGCGCTGCCTCGCCCACGAGACCGACCACACCAACGGGTACCTCTACCTGGACCGGCTCTCCCAGCGGGAGAAAAAGGACGCGCTGCGGCAGATGACGGCCCGGCGCGACGAGGTGTTCGCCCGCCGGGCCGCCCGGGCCGGTGAACTGAGCCGGGGCTGACCGACCCGGCGGGGGCTCACGCCTTCGGGGCCACCTTGCTCAGGCCGTTGATGATGCGGTCCATCGCGTCGCCGCCCGTGGGGTCGGTGAGGTTCGCGAGGAGCTTGAGGGTGAACTTCATCAGCATCGGGTGGGTGAGGCCGCGCTGGGCGGCGATCTGCATGACCTTCGGGTTGCCGATGAGCTTCACGAAGGCGCGGCCGAGGGTGTAGTACCCGCCGTAGGTGTCCTTGAGGACACGCGGGTAGCGCTGCAGGGCGATCTCGCGCTGGGCGGGCGTGGCCCGCGCGTGGGCCTGGACGATGACGTCGGCGGCGATCTGGCCGGACTCCATGGCGTAGGCGATGCCCTCGCCGTTGAAGGGGTTCACCAGGCCGCCGGCGTCGCCGACGAGCAGCAGGCCGCGCGTGTAGTGCGGCTGGCGGTTGAAGGCCATGGGGAGGGCGGCGCCGCGGATCGGGCCGGTCATGTTCTCCGGGGTGTAGCCCCAGTCCTCCGGCATGGAGGCGCACCAGGCCTTGAGGATCTCGCGCCAGTCCAGCTCCTTGAAGGCGGCGGAGGTGTTCAGCACGCCCAGGCCCACGTTCGACGTGCCGTCGCCCATGCCGAAGATCCAGCCGTAGCCGGGCAGCAGACGGTCCTGGGGGCCTCGGCGGTCCCACAGTTCCAGCCAGGACTCCAGGTAGTCGTCGTCGTGACGGGGGCTCTCGAAGTACGTCCGGACCGCGACGCCCATCGGGCGGTCCTCGCGGCGGTGCAGGCCCATCGCCAGGGACAGGCGGGTGGAGTTGCCGTCGGCGGCCACCACCAGGGGCGCGTGGAAGGTGACCTCGCGCTTCTCCTCGCCGAGTCTGGCGGTGACGCCGGTGATGCGGCCGGTGCGGTCGTCGATGACCGGGCCGCTCACGTTGCAGCGCTCGTACAGCCGCGCCCCCGCCTTCTGGGCGTTGCGGGCGAGCTGCTCGTCGAAGTCGTCGCGCTTGCGGACCAGTCCGTAGTTGGGGAAGGAGGCCAGTTCCGGCCAGTCCAGCTGGAGGCGGACACCGCCGCCGATGATGCGCAGGCCCTTGTTGCGCAGCCAGCCGGCCTCCTCGGAGATGTCGATGCCCATCGCCACGAGCTGCTTCACCGCACGCGGGGTGAGGCCGTCGCCGCAGACCTTCTCGCGCGGGAACTCGGTCTTCTCCAGGAGCAGGACGTCGAGACCGGCCTTGGCGAGGTGGTACGCGGTCGTGGAGCCGGCCGGGCCCGCGCCGACGACGATGACGTCCGCGGTGTTCTCGGAGAAGGGCTCGGGGACTCGCTCGGAGTGGGGCTCGGTCTCGACGGTCACGGCGGGATCTCCCCAAGGTTCGAAATCTGCGTGCCGACCGGCACTGGACATGGGCAGTCTATTCAGCAGAATTGATCACCCGGCTGAAGGGCTGTCCTGTGAACCGACCCCTCCCCGCGGTACGGCTGCGCGTCCCCACCCACGAGGACGCGATCGCCTGGCACCGGGTCTTCGACGACCCCGAGGTCATGGAGTTCTACGGCGGCAGGCCGGCGGCGCTGTCCGTCTACGAGGAGCTCACCGCGCGCCAGCGGCGGCACGACGCGGAACGCGGCTTCTGCCTGTGGACCCTGCTGGACGGGTCCGGGGAGGTCATCGGCTTCACCGGGGCCCAGCCCTGGCGGCCCGGCTGGGGGCCGGTCGGCGAGATCGAGATCGGCTGGCGGCTGGGCCGGGCGCACTGGGGCAAGGGGTACGTCACCGCGGCCGCGCGCGAGACGCTGGAGCGGGTGCGGGCGGCCGGGGTGCCGGAGGTGGTGGCGATGGTCCGGCCGGGCAACGAGCGGTCGATCGCGGTGACCCGGCGGCTCGGCATGCGGCCGGCGGAGACCTACCCGCATCCCACGCTGGACGAGGCGGCGCTCTGCTTCCGGCTCGCCCTCAACACCCGCGCGGATAACGCAGCGTAGTCGTCTGTTACAGAAAGACACCAACTCCTTCCGGCCCGGGCGCACGGGAGTTACCCTTCCAGTACCGCTGGGGGTGACATCTGTGCGTATAACACCCAAAACACCCGAAGTGCGCGTACCGCGGCTGGTCGGACTGATGGCCGTGGACGCGCGCGAAACGGCCCGGGCGCGGGGCCTCCTCCTCAACGCGCCGGACCGCCCGGACTTCCACCTCACGGTCGTCGACTACGTCGTACGCCAGTACCCGCAGCCCGGCGCCGAGGTGCCGCGGGAGTCGATGGTGTACGTGTGGTTCGACTTCGGTGAGGGAGAGGGCGGCGGAGGCGTGCGCGAGCCCCGCATCCCACGGCCGCCCACGGGTGGACTCCGACGCGAACTCGGTGAGCCCGGTGACGCCTTCGAGATGATCGACCGCTGAGCCCGCCGCCCGGGAGAAGGGGGCTCAGCTCTCCTTGAAGCCCCGGTGCAGCGCGACCACACCGCCGGTGAGGTTGCGCCAGGCCACCTTCGACCAGCCCGCCTTGCCCAGCCGCTCGGCCAGGGCGGGCTGGTCGGGCCAGGCGCGGATGGTCTCGGCGAGGTAGACGTAGGCGTCCGGGTTCGAGGAGACCGCACGGGCGGCCGGCGGCAGCGCGCGCATCAGGTACTCGGTGTAGACGGTGCGGAACGGCGCCCAGGTCGGGTGCGAGAACTCGCAGATCACCACGCGTCCGCCGGGCCGGGTCACCCGGTACATCTCCCGCAGGGCCGCGTCCGTGTCCTGGACGTTGCGCAGCCCGAAGGAGATCGTCACGGCGTCGAAGGTGTCGTCCTTGAACGGCAGCCTGGTCGCGTCGCCGGCCGTGAAGGGCAGCCAGGTGTGCTTCCTCTTGCCGACCTGGAGCATCCCGAGGGAGAAGTCGCAGGGGACGACGTACGCGCCCGTGCGCGCGAAGGGCAGCGAGGAGGTGGCCGTACCGGCCGCCAGGTCGAGGATCTTCTGCGCGGGGCGCGCGTCGACCGCCTTCGCCACCTCCTTGCGCCAGCGCCGGTCCTGGCCGAGCGACAGCACGTCGTTCGTCAGGTCGTACCGTTCCGCCACGTCGTCGAACATCGAGGCGACTTCGTGCGGCTGCTTGTTCAGGGAAGCGCGGGTCACCCGCCCATTGTTGCAGCCCGGTCTCACGGCGGGAGCGTCGGCTTCTCGCGTGCCGCGTTGCCTCCGGCGGAGCTATCGGCGCCTGAACACCAGGCGGCCCGCCAGCACCGTCGCCACGCATGTCCCCGCGCCCCGCTCGGCGAGTTCCGCCTCGTCGTGGACGTCGAAGACCGCGAAGCGGGCCGCGGAGCCGGGCTCACGCGCGGGTGGGCGCATGGGTTCAAGGCCGGACGCCAAGGGGTCGAGGGAGGGCGCTCCGCCGGGTCGGCCCAGTCGGCCCACGATCCCCAGTCCGGTGCGCCGCACGGCGTCCTGGACCGCGCGGTTGCGCAGCGGTTCGCAGGCCGCCGCGACCGTGCCGTGCGCCAGCATGCGCTGCACGCCGCGCCGGGCGCTCGCGCCCCAGCGGGCGTCGTCGAGCGCGAGCGCGGTCAGCGCGTCGCCGGTCAGCGGCTCGGCGCCGAGGGTGTCGGCCTCCCGGGGATCCGGGTGGTACGCCTCCTCCAGCAGCTCGTTGCCGTGGAGGTTGACGAATCCGGACGTGAGGATGCCGGGCCAGGTGCGCACGCGCGCGTGCGGGTACGCGGCGGCGAGCTCCTCGAGGGGGCCGGCAGCCGCGATCCACTCGCCCTCGACGGCGAGGGCGTGGCCCCTGGAGTCGGCGTGAACGGTCAGCAAGGCGCCGCTGGTTCGACTAGTTCGACGCCAGCAGCTTCAGTTCGGGGTGGGCCGTGCCACCCTCGATGGCCGTCGACGAGATGTGGGACATGACCCGCTCGTCGACGGGGTCGTTCGCCGGGTCGTCGTGGACGAGGAGGTGCTCGTACGTCGTGGCGCGCTGTGCCGGGACGCGGCCCGCCTTGCGGATCAGGTCGATGATCTCCAGGCGGTTGGAGCGGTGCTTGGCACCGGCCGAGGAGACCACGTTCTCCTCCAGCATGATCGAGCCGAGGTCGTCCGCGCCGTAGTGCAGCGACAGCTGGCCGACCTCCTTGCCCGTGGTCAGCCACGAGCCCTGGATGTGCCGGACGTTGTCCAGGAAGAGGCGGGCGATGGCGATCATGCGCAGGTACTCGAAGAGCGTCGCCTGCGTCCGGCCCTTCAGGTGGTTGTTCTCGGGCTGGTAGGTGTACGGGATGAACGCGCGGAAGCCGCCCGTGCGGTCCTGTACGTCCCGGATCATCCGCAGGTGCTCGATCCGCTCGGCGTTGGTCTCGCCGGTGCCCATCAGCATGGTGGAGGTGGACTCCACGCCCAGCCGGTGCGCGGACTCCATGATCTCCAGCCAGCGCTCGCCGGACTCCTTGAGGGGCGCGATGGCCTTGCGGGGGCGCTCGGGGAGCAGTTCCGCGCCGGCGCCCGCGAAGGAGTCCAGGCCGGCCTCGTGGATCCGGGTGATGGCCTCCTCGACCGACACACCGGAGATACGGGCCATGTGCTCGACCTCGGACGCGCCCAGGGAGTGGATGACGAGCTGCGGGAAGGCTTCCTTGATGGCCCGGAAGTGCTTCTCGTAGTACTCGACGCCGTAGTCCGGGTGGTGGCCGCCCTGGAACATGATCTGGGTGCCGCCCAGTTCGACGGTCTCCGCGCAGCGGCGCAGGATGTCGTCGAGGTCGCGGGTCCAGCCCTTGTCCTTGTCCTTGGGGGCCGCGTAGAAGGCGCAGAACTTGCACGCCGTGACGCACACGTTCGTGTAGTTGATGTTCCGCTCGATGATGTACGTCGCGATGTGCTCAACACCCGCGTACATGCGGCGGCGTACGGCGTCGGCGGCGGCGCCCAGGGCGTGCAGCGGGGCGTCGCGGTAGAGGACGAGCGCCTCCTCGGGCGTGATGCGTCCGCCCGCTGCGGCTCGGTCGAGCACGGACTGGAGGTCGGCCTTCTCGGTCACCGGGCGTCCCTTTCGTCAAGGGTTGTGGACGGACTGGCTCAGCCTACGTCAGCCACTTCCCCGGCCCGCTCTCAGGCCGCGTACGCGCCGATCAGCAGGCCGGTGAAGGCCCCGGCCAGCAGGAACGGGCCGAACGGGATCGCCGATGTGCGGCTCGCGCGCCGTACGACGACGAGGGCACCGCCGTACAGGGCGCCGAGCAGGAAGCCGGCGAAGGCGCCGAGCAGGACCGTGGGCCAGCCGTACCAGCCGAGTACGGCGCCCATGCCGACGGCCAGCTTCACGTCGCCGAAGCCCATGCCGGCCGGGTTGATGCGGTACAGCGCGTAGTAGCCGGCGCCGAGCGCGAGGGCTCCGTACAGGGCGGTGGGCCAGTGGCCGGCGTGCTCGGGCAGCAGCGCGGCGAGGCCCAGCAGGGCGAGGGCGGACCCGGCGAGGGGCAGGGTCAGCGGGTCGGGCAGCCGCTGCACCCGGACGTCGACCAGGGCCAGCAGCACCGCGACGGGCGCGAGCAGCAGCCAGACCGCCAGTTCCGGCCGGGTGCCGGTGGCGGCGGCGAGAGCGGCGCACGCCAGGGCGGTGGCGAGGACGGCAGGGAGCACCTCCGTGCGCAGTCGCCGGCCCGGCTTCCCTCCTCCGCACGCGCCGCACCCCGTCCGGCCGATCCAGCCCCGCAGCGGGTGGCCGTCCGGGCAGTGGTCCCGCCACGGTTCACCGGAGGGGACGGCGAAGCGGTAGGCGGCGCGGGGCAGCAGCGTGCCCGCCAGGGCGCCCCACAGCGCGGCGGCGGCCATCAGCGCCCCCGTACTCATCGCGTCCCGCCTCCCCTCGCGCTCACGGTCCTCATCCGACCTTCGACATGCGGGCCCGCGCGTTGCCCTCGGCCGCGCTGTCCGAAGTGAACCGCAGGTCGTCGCCGACCGGGGTCAGTTCGACCTGGCGCGGGCCGGCCACACAGTGCCCGGGGTTGTCCTCCGCGCCCACCGAGGTCGCCAGGAGCCGGGACTTCGTCACCTTCTTCAGGGTGAGGACGTCCGTGCACACGCCGCCGATCTGGTCGGTGTTCCGGAGCCGCCCCAACTCCTGGCCCACGGCAGCCTGGTGGACGGTGATCCGGAAGGTGCCGGCGGGCAGTCCGAGTTCGGTGCCCTGTCCTTCCCAGGTGCCGAGGTAGCGGGCCGGGATCGCACCGGATCCCCCGCCGGGGGCGCTGCTGTACGCCGCGCTCGGCGCCGGGGAACGGGGGGCGCTGCCCGCGCCCGCGTCGGTGTCGTTCTGGAACCAGGGCCGCAGCACCGCGCCGAGTACCAGGGACACCACGGCCAGCGCTCCGGCGAACGCCAGCACCACCGTGCAGCTCAGCCGGCGACCGCGGCCGCCCGCCGCCGGTGCGGAGGCCGCCGCCACGCTGACGGAGACCCGGCCGGACGGCGGCGCGTCCCGCGGCTCGGGCACGACGGTCGGCACCCCGGGCGGCACGCCGTCCACGCCGGTCGCGGACTCCGGGGAAACCCCGGCCGCACCGGTCGCGCCCCCCGGAGCCGCCCCGGCCGCACCGCCCGCCGTACCGGAAGGATCCGGCGCGCCAGGGCCCTGCGGACGCATCACGGGCGCGGGCCCGAAAGCGCCGGCTCCGGTGAAGGAGGCCGGCTCGGCAGGGGCGGAGGCAGGGGCGGAGGCAGGGGCCGCGTCGGCCGCCGACGCCGGTGTCGGTGCCCCCGTCACCGCCGGCCGGTCGAAGGCCACCGGGCCCGACCGCGCCGTCTCCCCCGTGTCCAGGTTGAGCAGGCGGACGGCGCTGCGGCTGACCTGTTCCACCAGGGGGCCCGGCAGCCAGCCGCCGGCGACCAGTCGGGTGGCGCCTTCGGGGGCGAGCCGTCGGCTCACGTCGGCGGGTGCGGGCCGAGCCGCCGGGTCCTTGGCCAGGCAGGCCGCGGCGATCTCGCGCACCTCACCGTCGAGCAAGCCGAGTTCGGGCTCCTCGTGCACGACCTTGTAGAGCAGCGCGGCCGAGGAGTCCCCGCGGAAGGGCGCTTCTCCCGTGGCCGCGTGGACGAGGACCGCGCCGAGGGAGAAGACGTCGGCCGCACCCGTGACGCCCTTGCCGAGGATCTGCTCGGGTGACATGTAACCCGGGGAGCCGATCGAGACTCCGGTGGACGTCAGGGACGCCGTACCGTCCATGGCCCGCGCGATACCGAAGTCGATCAGCAGCGGTCCGTCCAGGGTCAGCAGGACGTTGGACGGCTTCACGTCCCGGTGCACGAGCCCGCGTTCGTGTACGGCCGTCAGCGCCTCGGCGAGGCCCGCGCCCAGGACCCGCACGGTGTGCGCGGGCAGCGGGCCGGTGTCGGTGACGGCCGCGGCGAGGGAGGGGCCGGCCGCGTAGGCGGTGGCGACCCAGGGCACCGGGGCGTCCGGGTCCGCGTCCAGGACGGGCGCGGTCCAGGCGCCGCCGACCCGGCGGGCGGCCGCCACCTCGCGCCGGAAGCGGGCGCGGAACTCCTCGTCCAGGGCGAAGTGCGGGTGCACGATCTTCACCGCGACCGTACGGCCGCCCGCGCTGCGGCCGAGGTAGACCCGGCCCATCCCGCCGGCGCCGAGCCGGCCGAGCAGCCGGTAGGGGCCGACGGTGGCCGGCTCGTCCACGTCCAGCGGCTGCATGGCGCGCTCCCCCCAACGCCTCCGGCCCCAAGGCCCGTACCCGAGGCCCGTGTCCGGGCCTGTCGCCCTCAGCCTAGTGACGCGTGGTCACCGACGCAGCAGGTCCACCTTCACGTCCGCCGGGAAGCCGGTGGTCGGGCCGACGCGGCGGGCGAACTCGGCGACCGCCTCCAGCTGCGGGGAGCCGAAGCTGAAGTCGAGGGTGGTGAAGTACTGCGCGAGGGTCGCCTCGTCGAAGGCCTCCCAGCGGGCGGCCTGTTCGGCGACCTTGGCGACCTCCTCCAGGGAGAGGTTGCGGGATGCGAGGAAGGCCTCGTGGACCTGGCGGGTGATGTCCGGCTCGCGGTCGGCGTAGTCGCGGCGGGCCGCCCAGACCGCGAAGACGAACGGCAGGCCGGTCCACTCCTTCCAGAGCGCACCGAGGTCGTGGACCTCCAGGCCGTAGCGCGGGCCGTCCAGCAGGTTCGCCCGCAGTGCCGCGTCGCCGATCAGGACCGCCGCGTCCGCCTCCTGCATCATCAGGCTGAGGTCGGGCGGGCAGGTGTAGTAGTCGGGCCGGACGCCGTAGCGGTCGGCCAGGAGGAGCTGGGCGAGGCGGACCGAGGTGCGGGAGGTCGAGCCGAGGGCGACCCGGCAGCCGTCCAGCCGGTCCAGCGGGACCTGCGAGACGATCACACAGGACATCACCGGGCCGTCGCACCCGACGGCGATGTCCGGGAAGGCGACCAGGTCGTCGGCGTTCTTCAGAAACTCGACGAGGGTGACGGGGCCGATGTCGAGGTCGCCGCGCACGAGCTGCTCGCTGAGCTTCTCCGGGGTGTCCTTGGTCAGCTCGAAGTCGAGGAGGGTGCCGGTTCTCGCGAGCCCCCAGTACAGGGGCAGGCAGTTCAGGAACTGGATGTGGCCGACGCGCGGCCGGGTGCGAGAATTGTCCACATCGGGACACTAGACCCCCTGCGGTACGGTGCCCGGACCGGCCCCACCGTCGCCGCGCCGTCAAATGGCCCAACGGCCGTTCAAACATCCGGGTGACGTGATCTTGACCCCTATTGCTTTCGGCTGCCCGGATGCTAGGCTTGCCGCAAGTTGCAGTTTGGTTTCCCTTGCAGTACAGAGCCTGCGGAGCATGTGACCGCGGGCTCTCGTCGTTTTCAGACGAATGCAGTTGTGCAGCACCGTTTCGCACGTGCAGGTTCTGGAGCAGGGCAACCCTTTTGAGCCCAAGGAGGGCTTATGGCTACCGGAACCGTGAAGTGGTTCAACGCCGAAAAGGGCTTTGGCTTCATCGCCCAGGAGGGCGGCGGCCCCGACGTCTTCGTTCACTACTCCGCGATCAACGCCTCCGGCTTCCGCTCCCTCGAGGAGAACCAGCAGGTGAGCTTTGACGTGACGCAGGGCCCGAAGGGTCCGCAGGCGGAGAACGTCACCCCCGTCTGATCACTGCCTGATCGCAGAACCTGAGAGCAGTACCCAAGGAGCCCCGCGCCGTTCCGGCGACGGGGCTCCTGCCTTTCCCTCCCGGCCTCCGGCCCCCGACACCCCCCGGCCGTCGGTGAATTCTGTGCGAATTCCCTACGTGTGCTGCATGACGAGAACGAACGTCGTGCCCGGCTCCAGCGCCTCGTAGGAGTGCGGCACATCTCCCCTATAGGTCATGTAATCCCCGGCACCGAGTTCGGCTTCCTCCCCCGCCGGGCCCGCCTTCACCCGGCCGGAGCTCACGATCAGATGCTCGACGGTGCCAGGGATGTGCGGTTCCGACACGCGGGCCGCCCCGGGCTCGGCGCTCAGGCGGTAGATGTCCCGCCGGACCGAAGGGGGGCTCGCGGACAGCAGGGTGGCGGCATACGTCGCCTGCGCCGAGGCGACCGCCGGCCCCTCACCGGCCCGGATCACCTGGACGCTCGGCACCGGCGGCTCCACCAGCGCGCTGAACGGCACCCCCAGCGCGACCGCGAGCGCCCAGAGCGTCTCCACGTTGGGATTGCCGCTCGCCGCCTCCAGCTGGGAGAGCGTGGACTTCGCGATTCCGGCGCGTTTGGCCAGCTCGGACAGGGACAGGCCGGTACGGGCGCGCTCACGCTTGAGCGACGCGGCGATCCACTCCCGGGGGAGCCGGGCGGGGGGCTCGGACATGTCGTTCGCTCCATCGGTATGATCGTTCGCCTTGACGGACAGGGCGTTCGCTGTCCATTGTAGAAAACATGCGTTCGCTTCTCCGAACACCCAGTGACCGTTCCCTGGTTCGCGACAGTTCACTCGTCTGGCTGGCCAGCGGTGTCGTCGGCGTCTCCTTCGGCGCCGTCTCGGTCGCGGGCGGGCTGCCGGTGTGGGTGCCGGTCCTGATGTCCGTGGTGGTGTACGCCGGATCGGCCCAGTTCAGCGCGGTGGGAGTGCTGCTCGCCGGGGTCGGCCCGATCGCCGCCGCGGCGACCGGACTGCTGCTGAACACCCGCACAGCCGCGTTCAGCCTGGCCGTGGCCGAGATCCTCGGGACCGGACGGGCGGCCCGTTTCCTCGGCGCCCACCTGGTCACCGACGAGACGGTCGCCTTCGCCCTCGCCCAGCCCGACCCGGTACGGCAGCGGCGGGCGTTCTGGATCTCCGGGCTCGGGCTGTTCGCCGTGTGGAACACCGGGGTGCTGGCGGGCGCGCTCGCCGGCGGCGCGCTGGGCGACACGGCCCGGTACGGGCTCGACGCCGCGTTCCCCGCCGTGCTGGTCGCGCTGGTGCTGCCCCAGCTGCGCGGGGACGCGACGGTACGGCGGTGTGCCGTGCTCGGCGCCGTCATCGCCCTCGCGGCGACGCCCGCCGTACCCGCCGGAGTGCCGGTGCTGCTCGCCCTGGCCGGGCTCTTCCTGCATCGCCGTCAGCCCGTGGAGGCCGCCGTATGAACGCCACCGTCCTCGTGATCATCGCGCTGGCCCTGGGCACCTACGCCTTCCGGCTGGTGGGGCCGGTGCTGCACGGGCGGGTCCAGATACCGGCCCGGGCGCAGGAACTGGCCTCGGCCGGGGCGGTGGTGCTGCTCGTCGCCCTCCTGGCCACCGGCGCGCTGACGGAGTCCGGCGGATTCGCGGGCTGGGCCCGGCCCGCCGGGGTCCTGGTCGGCGGCCTGCTGGCCTGGCGCCGGGCACCGTTCGCGGTGGTGGTGCTGGGCGCGGCGGTGACGGCCGCGCTGCTGCGGCTGGCCGGGGTGGGCTAGGCCGCCTTCCGCCAGATCGTCAGGTCTCCCTGCAGGAAGGCGATGTCCGGGAGCGCGGTGGACTTGGTCTGGATCACGTACAGTCCGATGTCGCCCTCGGTGTCCTTGATGCAGAACTCGGTGCCGGCCGCCGCCCCGGCCAGCGTCCAACTGTGCTTCTTGGCGCTGCCGAGTATGAGCCGGCACTCGTCGAGGGTGGTGCCGTGCGCACCCCACATCTGGACGAAGACGGCGCTGTCGCTCGTCAGCTCACACCCGAGCGACCGGCAGTCGAAGCGGATGTCACCCTTGCGGTCCTCCCGTGCGGGCTCCTTGTCCCTGAGGCTCAACGAGGTCTTCGCGTCCAGCTGCACCGGGGCGAAGCCCTCCGGCCGCGGGTCCTGGGGCGACGCCGACGAGGACGCCCCGCCCCCGGACGCGCTGCCGGACCCGTCACCGGCCCCGCGCCCCGACGGGTCCGGCGCATGCGAGGAGGAGCCCGGCGCGGACGCCGACGACCGTGCCGCCGGCCCCGTGGCGGACGTCCTGGAGCCCGCCGCGTCCCGGCCACCGGGCCTGTTCTCGGCGTCCATCACCCACCACGCCAGGGCCGCCACCAGCAGCGCGCCCCCCGCCACACCGGCGGCCGTGACCAGCGCGGCACGCCGCCTGCGGGCCTTGCGCTGCTCCGCCGTCGGCTGCGGCCACCCGGCCGGCGACCGCGGGTACCCGATCAGCGGCTGCGGGGAGACCGGGGTGGGGTCGGGCACCGGCGCCGGGACCACGACCTCCGGCCCGGTGATCTCCCGCCACACGGCCGGTCCCCCGCCCGCTCCGGCGTCCGCCCCCAGCCGCTGCCGGCACCACTCCACGACCTCCGCCGCCGTGGCCCGTTCGGCCGGGTCCGAGGCCAGGCAGCGGGCGAAGAGCGGCCGCAGCGGCTCGGGCAGCAGGGACAGGTCGGGTGCGGAGTGCACGATGCGGTACAGCATGTTGACGCCCGAGCCGTCGCCGTAGAGCGGCCTGCCCAACGCCGCGAACGCCGCCGTCTGACCGAGCGCGAAGACATCGGTCGCCGTCGTGACCTCGTCCCCGGACGCCTGCTCCGGGGCCATGAACGCGGGCGTGCCGATGGTGTTTCCGGTCGCCGTGTACGACGTCCCGTCGGCGGCCAGCGCGATCCCGAAGTCGATCACGCGTGGCCCGTCGGCGGCCAGCAGCACGTTCGACGGCTTCAGGTCCCGGTGCACGATGCCCTCGGCGTGGATGGCCTGCAGCGCCTCCGCCACCCCCGCCATCAGCCACAGCACCGCCGGCACCGGCAGCGGTCCGCGCCGGGCCACGGCCTCCGCCAGCGACGGCCCCGGCACGTAGAGCGTGGCCAGCCAGGGCGGCACGCCGTCCGCGTCGGCGTCGATCAGCTCGGCGGTGTACGCGCCCCGGACCCGCCGGGCCGCCCTGACCTCCCGTGCGAACCGCCGCCGGAAGTCCGGATCGTCGGCCAGCTCCGGCCGCACGACCTTGAGGGCCACCGGTCGGCCACCCTGCGTGTGCGACAGGTAGACCCGGCCCATACCCCCCGCGCCCAGCCGCGCGGCGAGCCGGTAACCGGCCACCACCGGCGGATCGTCCCCCTGCAGTGGCTGGAAAACATCTGTCTCCTGATCCATCGGCCCTTTCCCCCCGCCCCGATCAACTGACCGAACGACAGAAGCCTAAAGGGCCTGTCAGTGCGGGTCGTTACGGTCCTCCCCATGACCGACACCGAGGACTTCCTGACCGCCACCCGCACCTTCTACGACACGGTCGCCGAGGACTACGCCGACCACTTCCGCGATCCGCTCGCCGCCAGGCCGCTGGACCGGGCGCTGCTCGGCGCGTACGCCGAACTGGTCGGCCCGGACGTGCCGGTGGCCGACCTCGGCTGCGGGCCCGGCGCGGTCACGGCCCACCTCGCGGATCTGGGTCTGTCCGTCTTCGGCCTCGACCTCTCCGCGTCGATGCTCGCCATCGCCCGCCGGGAGTATCCCGCCCTGCGGTTCGAGCAGGGGTCGATGCTGGAGTTGCCCTTTGCCGACGGTTCCCTCGCCGGTGCCGTCTCCTGGTACTCCAGCATCCACACACCGGTGGCTGAACTCCCCCGTCTCTTCGCTGAGTTCTTGCGCGTGCTGGCACCTGGCGGCCATCTCCTGCTGGCCTTCCAGACGGGGGACGAGCCGCGCCGCCTGGTTCAGCCGTGGGGACGCCCGGTGACCCTGGACTTCCAGCGGCGCCGTCCCGAGTTCATGGCGGAGCTGCTGACCGAGGGCGGTTTCGTCCTCCACTCCACCACCGTGCGCGCACGGGACGCCGCGCTGGAGGAGTCAGCGGGCCAGGCGTTCCTTCTCGCCCAGAAGAAAGACTGACCAGGCGGAGGGGGTGAGGGTGAGGTGGGGGGCGGCGGGTTGCTTCGAGTCGCGGAGGTGGATGGCGGTGGGGTGGGCGGCCATCTCCAGGCAATCGCCGCCCTCGCCCCCGCTGTGGGTGGACTTGCGCCAGGTGTAGGCAAGTTCGAGGCACTGCCCGCCCTCACCGTCGCTGTGGCTCGACTTAAACCAGCTCAGCTGCTCTATGGTCATCGCTCTTCCAGCATCTCCTCGATCAGGTTCAGGGACTCGTGCGGGTTGAGGGCTTGAGCCCGGATGATCCCATAGCGGGCGGCGAGGATGCGGACCTCTTCGCGGTCGGTGATCAACTTCGGATGCCCCTGGTTCTCCATGTACGCAACCTGCTCCTTCCCCTTGGGGATCAGCAAGGTGAAGGAGCCGCCAAGTGAGGGGTGCTCCGTGCGCCCCGTCGGCATCACCTGTACCTGCACATTCCGCATGCGACCGATCCGTAGCAGCTGGCGGAGCTGTTCCCTTTGTACCTTCGGACCGCCGATCGGCCGTTCCAGTACGGCCTGTTCCATGACGAAGCTGAACTCCGGCGGCGGCCACTGTTCAAAGATCTGTTGGCGCGAGAGCCTGTCCGCCACCCGTTTTTCGATGGTCTCTTCATCCAGGGGCGGGTGCCTCTGTGTGAACACCGCCCTTGAGTACGCCTCGGTCTGAAGCAGCCCCAGCACGCCCATGGTGCTGTAGTCGTGCAGTGAGACCGCCTCCGCCTCCAACGCGGCGTAGCTGCGGTACCACTCCGGATGCCGCGTCCGCGCCTTGGTCATCGCCTCCTCGACTTGTGGGATGACAGCCGTCAACAGCCCCTCCGCTTGGAGGATGTCATCCGCCTTCCGTAGGAACTCCGGCCTCGGTGTCCGTACCCCTCTCTCCATGGCGGAGATCTGGTCAGGGCCGTACCCCACCAAGCTGCCGAACTCCCGCTGGTTCAACCCGGCCCTCTCCCGAAGCAGCTTCAACAGGCTGCCCACCACGGCGAAGACCCCCACCGCCCCATTCTCCTCAGCAGGCCTCTCCGGTCGCCGCTCCCGCTCCTGGGTCACTCCACCCTCCGACTACTCGTACGCCAACCGACCGCACCCGTACGACTACGCTCAGTCGCCGTGATTCCCCTGGTCAGCGTAGGGAGAAGTGACCACGCTCTGTCACGTGAATCTGGAAATCTCCACCCCCACCCACGAGCTCGCGCAGCGGCTCAGCTCCACCCCCCTCGGCGCCCGACTGGCCCGGCGCCTCACCGCCCACCAGCTCGCCACCTGGGGATACCCGCACGACAGCGACCCGAACTGCACCGCTCAACTCCTCGTCGCCGAGCTCGCGGCGAACGCCGTCACCCACGGTCGGGTACCGGGCCGGGACTTCGAGCTGCGGCTCCGGCTGCTGCCCGGGAGGGACACCTTGCGTATCGAGGTGAGTGACGCCCGGGGTGACAAGGAGCTGCGGTTCCTGGCCGATGGGCCGGAGCACGAGCACGGGCGCGGACTCGTGGTCGTACTGGTGCTGTCGACCCGCTGGGGCGTGGCGCCGCGCACCGTCGGCAAGACGGTCTGGGCGGAGCTCTCGCTCAGCGCGCGGCGGCGACCGTGTCCGCGAAGGCCCGTGCCGGAGGGCTGAGGGCGTCCCAGCGGCGGACGGCCCAGCCGACCGGGAGGGGGCGCAGGCCCCGTAGCGGGACCAGCCGCAGGTCGCCCTCCCCCGGTACCGGCAGTCCGGGTACGGCGGGTACGACCGCCCGGCCCACCCCCAGCTCGGCCAGCAGCAGCGCCGTGTCCCAGTCGGCGACGCTCGTGTCGTAGGCGAACCGCACGCCCAGCTCGGCGCAGGCCGCGTCCAGGTGGGCCGCGGAGGTGGAGTTGGGGGGCAGACGGATGAGGCGTACGTCGGCCAGTTCCGCGGGGTCGAGATCCGGCCGCGCGGCGAGGGGGTCGTCGGCGCGGAGGGCGAGCAGCCAGGGCAGTTCCGCGATCGTCCGCTGCTCGATGCCGCGGACCCGGGGGCCGACGGTGATCCACGCGAGGTCGAGGGTGCCGTCGGCCAGGGCGTCGAAGGTGCCGCGTCCCGAACTGACGGTGCGGAACTCCAGGTTGACCTTGGGGTGACGGCGGCGGAAGGCGACCACCGCGTCGGACATGAAGTGCCGGACGGTGGTGGCGCCGGTGGCGACGCGGACGTACCCGCTGTGGCCGTCGGTGAGGTCGCGCAGCTGCCGTAGCGCGAGGTCCAGCCCGGATATGCCCTCGGCCGCCGCCGCTTCCAGGATCCGGCCGGCCTGTGTGGGGACCACCCCCCGCGGTTGGCGTTCCAGCAGCCCGACCCCGGTCTCCTTCTCCAGTCGCTTCACGTGCTGGCTCACGGCGGACTGGGTGCAGCCGAGATCCCGCGCGACGGAACTGAGGCTGCCGGCGCGGCACACGGCCACGAACACACGGAGGTCTTCGAGGGTCACAAGCCCCAAGCTAACACTTGGAGTTATCGAGAAAACCCAAGGATTGACTGGCTGTCAGGACCGTACAAGGATCGGTGGCGGGCCGCGATCGACCCAGGCGGCAACCCGCTCCCCGCCCCGCCGAGCGTCCGGACCGAGGCGGGACCAGCGAGGAGCGGGTGTCGACCGTAGCCGCTTCGACGCACAGGCCTCAGCTCCCGTACAGGCTCTCCACCTCGCCGGCGAAGTCCCGCACGACCGCCTCGCGGCGGAGCTTCATGGAGGGCGTCAGATGGCCGGCCGCCTCGGTGAAGTCCACGGGGAGTACGGCGAAGCGGCGGATCGACTCGGGGCGGGAGACCAGCTTGTTGGCCTCGTCGACCGCGCGCTGCAGGACCGCCTCCAACTCCGGGTCACCGACGAGGAGTTCCGGCGGCACCGGGTGCTTGCCGATCATCTGCCGCCAGTGGGTGACGCCGTCGGGGTCGAGGGTGATCAGCGCGGCGACGTACGGCCGGCCGTCGCCGACCAGCATCACCTGGGAGATCAGCGGGTGCTGGCGCAGCCAGTTCTCCAGCGGGGCCGGGGCCACCGACTTGCCGCCCGCCGTGATCAGCAGTTCCTTCTTGCGGCCGGTGATGGTGAGGTAGCCCTCGTCGTCCAGTTCGCCCAGGTCGCCGGTCGCCAGCCAGCCGTCCCGGGTCGCGGGGACGACGCCGCCGGCCCGGGGGTCCCAGTAGCCGCGCAGGACGTGGTCGCCGGCGACGAGGATCTCGCCGTCGGCCGCGATCCGGACGCGGGTGCCGGGGAGCGGCCAGCCGACCGTCCCCAGGCGGGGCTTGAGGGGTGGGGTGACGGTCGTGGCGCCGGTGGTCTCCGTCAGGCCGTAGCCCTCGAAGATCTCGATGCCGGCACCGGCGTAGAACGCGGCGAGGCGCCGGCCGAGCGGGGAGCCGCCGCAGATGACGTACCGGACACGACCGCCCATGGCGGAGCGGATCCTGCGGTAGACGAGCGGGTCGTAGAAGCCGCGGGCCGCCTTCAGGGCGCGGCTCGGGCCGCTGCCGGTGCCGGTCTGGCGGGCCTCCAGCGCCTCGCCGTAGCGCCGGGCGACGGCCGTGGCCCGGTCGAAGACCGCGACCCGGCCGCCCGACTCCGCCTGCGCACGGGCCGAGTTGTAGACCTTCTCCAGCATGTACGGGATGGTCAGCAGGGCGGTCGGCCTGAAGGCCGCCAGGTCCGGCAGCAGGTCCTCGGCGGCCAGGCTCGGCGCGTGGCCGAGGCGGACCCGGGCGCGGACGCAGGCGATGGCCACCATGCGCCCGAAGACGTGTGACATCGGCAGGAAGAGGAGGACCGACGGCTCCTCGTCCTGCGCCTTGAAGACCGGGTGGAGCAGTTCGACGGCGTTGTCGACCTCGGCGAAGAAGTTGCCGTGCGAGAGGGCGCAGCCCTTGGGACGGCCGGTGGTGCCGGAGGTGTAGATGAGCGTGGCGAGGGTGTCGGGGCCCAGCATGCCGCGCCGTACGGCGACTTCGCCGTCCGGCACCGGTGCGCCGGCCTCGGTGAGCCGGGTCACGTGCTCCTTGTCCATCACCCACAGATGGCGCAGGTCGGGCAGGTGCTGGAGTTCGGGGCCGATGGCGGAGGCCTGGGCGGTGGTCTCGGTGATCAGGGCGACGGCGCCGGAGTCGTGCAGGATCCAGCGGGTCTGGAAGACCGAGGAGGTGGGGTAGACCGGCACGGTGACCAGGCCCGCGGCCCAGGCGGCGAAGTCGAGCAGCGTCCACTCGTACGTCGTACGGGCCATGACGGCGATGCGGTCGCCCGGCACCAGGCCCTCGGCGATCAGCCCCTTGGCCACCGCGAGCACCTGCTCGGCGAAGTAGGCGGCCGTCACGTCCGTCCAGCGGCCGTCGGGCAGCTTGCGGCTGAGCACGATCGCGGCGGGCGCGGACTCCGCGTTCTCGAACGGCAGGTCCGCGAGGGAGCCGTGTTTCACCGCGGGCGTGAACGGCGGTACGGACACCTCCCGTACGGTGCCGTCCAGCCGTTGGACCCAGGGTTCCACGAGGACCGGGCGGCCGTCGTAGTCGGTGGCGGAGACGGGGGCGTTCGGGTACGGCGTGGACACGAGCGGCTCCTGTGGCGTGCGTGCACCTGCGGTGGTCCCTCATGGATACGGAGAAAGGGGTTACCGCTGGTTAGGCAGGTGATCGTACGGCGCCACTGTGAGGGGATTGTGCGAGTCCGGGGATGGTCCGGAGCCGGGGATGTGCAGCCTCGGGGGTTGTGTGAAAGGGGCTCAGCTTCCGCTGTTTCCAGGCCTGTCCTGCTCTTCTACGCGGGCCTGGGGCGGGCGGCGCAGGCGTGCGGCGGTTCGTCGTGGGGCCGGCCGGTGGCCGCTTCGGCCGGCACACCGGGCAGGGGGGAACCGCTCGACTGGGACCGCGTCTGCTGCGGCCCGAGCCGCCTCAGGTGCTGGACCACGTAGGCGGGGGTGACCTCCGCGTTCCAGATGAGCTCCGTGGTCACGGACGGCAGCGGCAGCGGGATCTCGACCAGCTGCCGGTTCTCCAGCTGGGGCCCGACGGCGATCAGAGGGACGAGCCCGAGCCCCAGTCCGGCCAGCGCGGACGACTTGACCCCGTCCACGCTGCCCACCTGCTGTATGTCGACGCGGCCCAGGCGGGGCAGCACCTCGTGCTCGGCGATCTCCCGGAAGACGCAGCCAGGGGCGGTGAGCAGCAGCCGGGACGGGCGGGCCACCGCCTCCGGCGCGCCGATCAGCACGGCCCGGTCGATCCACAGATGCCGGCGGTTGTCCTGTTCCGGTGCGGACGTCCGGGCCGGCTGCACCGAGGCCGTCCTGGAGTTGACGAGTGCCGCGGACAGTTCACCGCGGCTCACCTGGGCGCGCAGCTCGGCCACCTCGCCGACGAACACCTGCGTTTCGATGTCCGGCACCAGCCGGCCGAGGGTGCGCAGGAACCCGGGAAGGCGGTAGGTGCACAGGGACGCCGTGGCGCCGATGGACAAGGTGGTGTGCGAGCCGTTCTCCGCGGCGGCGGTCACCGCGGTCTGGGCCTGCGCCATCTTCTCCAGGATGTCCTTGGCGTACTCCAGGAGACAGACCCCGGCATGGGTGAGGCGGTGTCCGGTCGCCCTGCGCTCCAGCAGGGCGGCGCCCAGGGAGCGTTCGAGGCTCTGCAGGTGGCTGGTGACCGTCGATCGGGCATACCCCAGACGCTTCGCGGCCTCCGCCAGACTCTCGCTCTCCGCCACGGCGACGAATGTTTCCAGCCGTTGCACGTCCACGCTCGCGTCCCCTCCCCGAATCCGCACCGCATTCAGGCAACAACATCGCATGTACCGCCCATCCAGGCGATACCCGCTCCGGCTCCCCGCGCCCGTCACGCACCCCCCGGTATCAGCCATTCCGGCAGCCCGCGCACACACGGGCCGGGTGACTTCCCGGTCCGGCCCCACTTCGGTGACCAGGCCCGCAAGTGCGGTCGAGCAGGACCACCCGAGCGGTCACGGAGCCCGTGCCGACGTCGACTGCGGCCGGTTTTTGCCCTCAGGTACAAACTCAAACCAAAGTTCATCTTTTTACCTTCCAGGCCCGCCCTTGACCATCTCCTTACGATTCCACGGCCCCGGTTCACGCCAGGCGAACCGCGGTTCACGACCTCCGAATCGGTATGGGTCGCCGGCCCGTGACGCGTGATCGTGAGGGAGCCGCACCACCGGCTGCGGCCCATCCGACAGGAGGCCCTCCCCATGTCACCGATCCAGTCCAGAGCCCGGCGTGTGCTGCTCTCGACCGTCTCCTCCGACTCCCACACATGGAACCTCGTGTTCCTCCAACTCCTCCTCGAAGAACACGGGTACGAAGTGACCAACCTGGGTCCATGCGTCCCCGACGCCGAGATCATCGAGCAGATACGCACGCAGCGACCCGACGCCGTGGTCATCTCCTCGGTCAACGGGCACGGCGCCATCGACGGTCTGCGGCTGATCAGGAAGGTGCGCGAGCACGGCGACAGCGCGGTCTCCCGCGTCCCCGTGATGATCGGCGGAAAGCTCGGCATCCAGGGTGCCGCCCAGCCGCAGCTGGCCGAGGAACTGTCGGCCGCGGGATTCGACGCGGTCTTCACCGACGGCGCGGACCCCGCCGAATTCGACGCCGCACTGCGCCAGTTGACGGCCCACCGCGCCGAGTCCCCGGGAGTCGCCGCATGACCGGCACATCCCCGCGCACCGGCGACATGCAGACCTACGTGGAACAGGCGGCGCGCCAGGGCCAGTTGGTCGTACAGCCCCGCATGGGCATGTCGGCCCCGCAGGACATGGCCGACGGGCTGGCGGCCGTCGCCGCCGCCCGCGCCCGGACCCTGGGCACCCTCACCATCGACTCCTACACCCGTGTGGAGGACATGGCGGGCGCCGAGGCGGCCCTCGCCGCAGGGCGTGCGCTGAACGGCTTCCCCCTCGTCAACCACGGGCCGCACACCACCGCACGCGTCGCCGCCGCCGCGGGCACCATCCCCGTCCAGGTGCGGCACGGCTCGGCACGGCCCGCCCACATCTTCGAGTCCATGGTGGCCGCGGGGCTGTCCGCGTCCGAAGGCGGCCCGGTCTCCTACTGCCTGCCCTACTCCCGGCTGCCGCTGACCGAGGCGGTGTCCGCGTGGACCGACGCGACCCAGCAGCTCGCCGAGCAGGCGGCCGACCACGGAATGCGCGCCCACCTGGAGACCTTCGGCGGCTGCATGCTCGGCCAGATGTCCCCGCCGTCGCTGCTCGTGGCGATCAGCGTGCTGGAAGCGATGTTCTTCGCCCAGCACGGGGTGTCCTCGGTGTCCCTGTCCTACGCACAGCAGACCAACCCCGTCCAGGACATCGAGGCGCTCGCGGCCCTGCACCATCTCGCCGAGCTCTTCCTGCCCACCGGGGTGGCCCGGCACGTGGTCCTCTACACCTACATGGGCGTCTACCCCGCCACGCAGGCCGGCGCCGAACTGCTCCTGGACATGTCGGCCCAGATCGCGGTGCGCGGTGGTGCCCAGCGGATCATCGTCAAGACCGTCGCCGAGGCCCACCGGATCCCCACCGTCGCCGAGAACGTCGCCGCGCTGGAGCGGGCCGCACAGGCCGCCCGCCGAGCCCTCGACGACAGCTGCGGCCTCCCCTGGGCCCGGCAGGTCGACTACGAGACGGTCTACGCCGAGGCCCTGAAGCTCATCACCGCCGTCCTGGAGCAGGGACCCGACATCGGCTCCGGCCTGCGCACCGCCTTCGCCCGCGGCCTCCTGGACGTGCCCTTCTGCCTGCACCGCGACAACGCGGGCACGGCACGCGGCACCATCGGCGACGACGGCCGCCTGGTGTGGTCCGACACGGGCGCCATGCCCCTGCCCGCCCCGGGCACCACCCGTCTCGCCGTCACCTCGAGCCGGCTGCTCGGCATGCTGCGCTACACCGCCGACACACACGACCGGCTGGCGGCGGCGCTGCCCCGCCCGCGCCCCCAGGTCACCGCCCCCTACCGCGTCGCGGTCGTCGGTTCGGGCCCGCGCGGACTGGCCGTCGTCGAGCGCATCGCCGCCCGTCTGGGCAAGGCCGCGCCCGGCCGGCCCGTCGAGATCGTTCTGGTCGACAAGGACCAGGTCGGCGCGGGACGCATCTGGCGCACGAACCAGAGCAGCGCCTTCCTGATGAACACCGCCTGCGGCGAAGTGACCATGTTCTCCGGTCCCGCGGACGACGGTCCCGCCCGCGCGGGTGCCGGTCCCTCCCTGGCCCAGTGGTGGGCCGCCACCGACACCGTGTGGCCCGGCCCCAACGCCTACGCCCCCCGTGCCCTGTACGGCGGATACCTGCGGTTCTTCCTCGACGCGGTCGAGAACTCCCTGCCCGCGGGCGTGACCCTGCGCCGCCGCACCGGCCACGTCGTCGCCCTGCGGCGCTCCGACGGCGCCGGCTGGCAGCTGGCGTTCTCCGACGGTGAGCTGCTCGCCGCCGACCGGGTGGTGCTGACCACCGGCCATCCCCGCAGCGGACTCTCCGCGGACCAGGACCGCCTCGCCCGATTCGCCGACGACCACCCGACGGTGCGGTACATCCGCGGCGACAGCGCCGCCGACATGCCGCTGGACGACATCGCGCCGGGTACCCGGGTCGCCGTCCTCGGCATGGGCCTGACGTTCTACGACATCGTCGCCGCCCTGACCACGGGACGCGGCGGGCACTTCACCGAGACGAAGGACGGGTCGCTGCGGTACGTGCCCAGCGGGCAGGAGCCCGTCATCGTCGCCGGTTCCCGCTCCGGCGCACCGCTCCCGGCGCGTGGCCGCAACCAGAAGGGCCCGCTGTGGCGTTACACGCCACGCCTGTTCACCCCGGACCGCATCACCGCCCTGCGCGCATCGGGCGCCCCGCTCACCTTCCGTACACAGGTCTGGCCCTGGCTGCACGCGGAGATGCAACTCGTCTACTACGCCACCGCCATGCGCGCGTCCCGCGGGGACCGGGCCGAACAGCGGTTCCTGGCCCGTGCGGCCGCCTGTGTGGAGGCCACCGACGCCAAGGACGCCGAGCGGATCGTCCGCGCCGAGGCACGCCGGCTCGGCATCGAGGACCTGGAGCCCCTCGACATCAACGCCCTGGCACGGCCGTTCGGGCCGCAGGACTTCGCCGACCCGGCCGAGTTCACCGCCGCTCTGACGCGGTGGATCCAGGACGACATCGCACAGGCAGCGCAGGGCAACCACCACGGTCCGCGCAAGGCGGCCCTGGACGTCCTGCGCGACGTACGGGGAACCATCCGCCGCGCGGTCGACTTCGGCGGCCTGACCGCCGCGTCGCACCGCGACGACTTCCTCGGCTGGTTCGCACCGCTCAGCTCCTTCCTGGCCGCCGGCCCGCCGGCCCAGCGCCTGCGGCAGACACTGGCCCTGCTCCAGGCGGGTGTCCTGCACGTGGCGGGTCCCGCGACCGAGTTCGGCACGGACGAGGCCGGCAAGCGCTTCACGGTCCGCTCCGCACAGGTCGGCGGGTCGCTCCAGCACTGCGACGTCCTCGTCGACGCCCGCATCCCCGCGCCGGACGTCACCCGCGATCCCGCACCGCTCACCCGGCACCTGCTCGACACCGGGCTCATCACCCCCTGGAGCAACAACCACGGCACGGACGGCTTCGCCACCGGCGGTGTCACCACGACCGATGCGCCGTACCGGCCGATGACCACCGCCGGGACCGCGGCGGACGGCCTCTACGTCCTCGGCATCCCCTCCGAGGGGCAGCGCTGGTTCATGCAGGTCGGATCCGCACGGCCCGGCCCGTGGACCGACTTCACCAAGGACGCCGACGCCGTCGCCGGGGACGCGCTGGCAGCGCTGCGGCTCACGGCCGCCCCTCGCGGACTGGAAGGAGCCCGCGCATGACGTCGCAGCACCCGGACGCCGCAGACCACTTCGTCCTCCGCCACACCCTGGCCCACACCGTCTTCCGCCGCAGCCGCGACCTGCTCCAGGAACTGCGCGCCGACCACGAAGCCGCCCGCCGGGCCTTCACCTGGCCGCGCCTGACCCACTTCAACTGGGCCCTGGAGTGGTTCGACGTCATCGCCCACGACAACCCGCGCACCGCCCTGGAACTCCACGGCCCCGACGGCCAGGTCCAGCAGATCTCCTACCAGGACCTCGCGGCCCGCTCCGACCGCCTCGCCACCTGGCTCACCCGGCTGGGCGTCCGGCGCGGCGACCGGGTGCTCATCGTCCTGGGCGCGCAGGCGGAGCTGTGGGAAACCCTCCTGGCCTGTCTGAAGACCGGCGCCGTGGCCATCCCCACCTACACCTCCCTGACCCGGAAGGAGGCCGCCGACCGGCTCCGGCGCGGCCGGGTCCGCCATGTGGTCTGCCGCAGCGACCTCGCCCCGCTCTTCGACCCGTCGGACGCGTCGGACCACGACGGGCCCGTGACCCGCATCGCGGCCGGTGCTCCCGTCGCCGGCTGGCACCCGTACGCCGACTCCCGCGACGCCCCGGCGCGGTACCTGCCGACCGGCCCCACCCCGGCCTCGGACACGGCCTTCGCCTACTTCACCTCCGGTACCACCTCGGCACCCAAACTCGTCACCCACACCCACGTGTCGTACCCCGTCGGCCATCTGTCGTCCCTGTACTTCAACGGGCTGCTTCCCGGCGACCGGCATGTGAACATCTCCGAGCCCGGCTGGGCCAAGCACTCCTGGTCCAGCTTCTTCGTCCCCTTCACCGCCGAGGCGACCCTCGTGGTGCCGCCCGCCGACACCGTCGACTCCGGGCAGCTGCCGCGGTTCCTGCAGGAGCGGGACATCACCAGCCTGTGCGCCCCGCCCGCGCAGTGGGCCCGCCTGGCCCGGCACGCCGACCGGGCCCGGCCGCGGCTGCGGGAGGCCACCACCGCCGGAGAGCCGCTGCCCGCGCAGGTGGCCGAGGCCGTCCAGACCGCGTGGGGCGTCACCATCCGCGAGGGGTACGGCCAGACCGAGACGACCGCGCTGATCGGCACCACCCCGGGCCTGCCCGGCAAGCCCGGCTGGGCCGGCAAGCCGCTGCCGGGCTGGGAGCTCACCGTCCGGGACGACCAGCTGTACGTGTCACGGGCGAACCAGCCCGTGGGACTGATGCCCGGTTACGACGACGACGCCGAGCGCACCGGCCGCGTCCTCACCGAGGACCTGTACGCGACGGGGGACTGCGGGGAATTCGGGCGCGACGGATACGTACGCCTCCTCGGGCGCCGCGACGACGTCTTCAAGTCGGCGGGCCACCGGGTCTCCCCGTACGAACTCGAAGCGGTCCTGCGCACGCACCCCGCGGTGCACGAAGCCGCGGTCGTGCCCGTGCCCCACCCGGCCCTCACCCAGGCCGCCCACGCCGTGGTCGAACTCGAACCCGGCCGGCGGGCCACGGCGGCCGAACTCCTCGCCCACGTCGACCTTCACGTCACCCGCGCGCTGCGCGTGCACAGCGTCTCCTTCACCCGCAGCCTGCCGCGCACGGTGTCCGGCAAGGTCCGCCGCGCCGAAGTCGCCGCGCGACTGCACAGCGGCACCACCGACAGCGCCCAGCACACCACTTCCCGGATCTGAGAGGACTCTCCGCCATGACCGCAGCCAACTCCCCCCAGCAGCGACGCGACGTCCGTGTCATCCCCGGCCTCCTCGGCGGTGCGCAGCACGACGACCTGACCTGGCAGCCCTATGTCCAGCCCGGACGCGAGGCCGTCGACGTCCACTGGCTCTACACCGCCGAGGAGACCGGCCCGGACGGCGCGGAGGCCTACCTCGCGCGCTTCGGACCGCAATCGCACGGAGACCTCCACCGGCATCTCGGCTACGAACTGATCGTGGTCGTGGACGGTGAACTCCACAACGACAACGGCGACATCTACCCCGCCGGGCACCTCGTCCTCGAAAAACCCGGCAGCGTCCACCGCGTGAGCAGCCCGCACGGCTGCACCCTGCTCGTCATCCGGGAGAAGCGCACCGAACCCCTGCTGCCCGGCGAGACCCCGGACACCGGCCTGGTCCTGGACGGCGCACCGGCCTCCGCTGCCTGACCTCCCCCCCGCCCCGCTCACAGAAGGATCCCCAACACCATGTCCACAAAGGTCACGACAGCCGTCGCCGACAACGCCGCGGAACCCCTCCCCGTCGGCAGGTCGGGGAAGGTCCACTCACCCCACTACAAGTGGGGGGTCCTCGGCATCGGCATCTTCGCGCAGGCCGCGTTCAGCGCGGCCTTCCAGGGCATCCCCATGGCCAGCGCGGTCCTCCAGGACGACTACCACTACTCGACCGGACAGCTCGGTCTGGTCCTCGCCGCCCTGACCTGCGGGGCAGCGCTCACCGAAGTCATCTGGGGCCTGCTCACCGACCGCTTCGGCGAGCGGAGGGTGCTGATCTCGGGCCTGTCCGGCACGACGTTGTGCCTCGCCGTGGCCGCGGCCCTCCTCGTCCCGACCGGGCACTCCAGCCCGCCCTCCTGGCTGCTGTCCGCCGTGCTCCTCCTCGCCGGCGCCCTCGGCGGCTGCGTCAACAGTGCCTCGGGCAGGGCGGTGATGGGCTGGTTCCCGCCCGGTAGCCACGGCTTCGCCATCAGTCTCCGGGTGGCGGCCGTGCCCCTCGGCGGAGCCATCGGTGCGGCGGTCCTTCCCGCCCTCGCCATGGGTATCGGATTCCGGGCGGTCTTCACCTTCCTGACGGCCTTCTCCCTGGCCGCCACCCTCGCCATCGTCTGCTGGATGGACGAGCCGCCGCTGCCCGCCGGCGGTCTGAAGGCGACCAACACCGTCAGCCCGCTGCGCCGCTGGAGCATCTGGCGGGTGTCCTTCAGCGCCTTCCTGCTCGACTTCCCGCAGTTCACGATCCTGTCGTTCGCCGCGATCTACCTGCACACCGTCCACGGGCTGGGTCTCACGGCGATCTCCGGTCTGCTGTTCGCCGTCCAGGCCATGGGCGCCGTGTCCCGGGTGTGGAGCGGGCGGTGGACCGACAGCCGGGGCGGCCGGCACCGCCGTACCCTGGTCATCGTCTACAGCTGGATCATCGCGGCCTGCTTCGCCGGGCTCGCGCTGTGCCAGTCGGGGCCGTCCTGGGTGGCGGCCGCGCTGATGGTCCTCGCGGGACTGCTCTCCTGCGGCTGGCACGGTGTCCACTACGCCGAGATCGCGATCATGGCGGGCAAGGAGCGGTCCGGCACCGCACTCGGGCTGGAGAACACGATGGTCTTCGCGGGTGCGTTCATCACCCCGATCATCATCCCCGGCCTGCTGTCGGCGACGTCCTGGCCGGTGATCATGCTGCTCGTCGGCGCCGTGCCCGCCGTCCTGTCCGCCGTGGTGATGCCGCGCGAAGGCAAGTAGGGCACCGGCCGGACACCGGCCCGCCGTGCACCCGCGCCCAGTCGGAACAGGGCCTCCTGGCCGCCCGGGGAAACCCCTCCGGGCACCAGGGGGCCCTGTGGTCACGGGTGCGTGGTCCGCGGCACCACGTGTGTGGGGTCCGTCAGCCGGGCGGAGCCCAGGGCCGGCCCTCCATCAGGTTGCCCAGACCCGCCCAGGCGAAGTTCATCAGGGTGGCCGCGGCCTGCCGGGCGGTGGCACCGGGCGTGGCGTTGGCCCAGGTGGCCAGTGACTCCGCGGCGCCGACCAGGGCCTCGGCGAGTCCGGCGACCTCACGCTCGGGAAGGTCGGGATCCCGGTGGGCCTCCCGTGCGGCGACCGCGACCAGCCGGGTCACGAACGTGACGATCTCCTCGCGCATCGCGGCGACCTCCCCCGCGAAGGGCTCCCCGTGCGTACGGGCCTGGAGGTGCAGCACCGACCAGGCGTCGGGGTGCTCCGCGGTGTGCGCGAAGAACGCCTTGAGCCCGTCCCACAGCCGGCGGTCGGCGGGCAGGTCCGTGCGGACCCCGGCGCGGACGGCCTGCGTCAGGGCGCCGGCCTCACGCCGGATGCAGGCGGTGAAGAGGTCTTCCTTGGAGTTCAGATACAGATAGACCAACGGCTTGGAGACACCGGCGAGTTCGGCGATCTCGTCCATCGAGGCGGCCATGTACCCGCGCCGGCCGAAGATCCGCACGGCGGCGTCGAGCATCTGCTGCTCCCGCACCGCACGCGGCATCCGTCTGGTCTTCGCCCCACCCATGGGGAAAAGACTAATTGCGGCCCGGGGTGCCGGGAGCCGTGCCGTCGGTCAGGAGGGCTGGCCCTGCGCCCGGGCGGTGTCGTCGGCGAGGTCCTCCTGGCTGCGGTTGGCGTCCAGGTTGGCCTTCATCCGGTCGACCCTGTCGACGATCTGCTCCGAGGCCCGCTCCCGCACCCCGCGCAGCACCACCCAGCTGATCGGCGCCGACAGCACCAGCGAGAGCAGCAGCACCCACAGGAAGTTGGAGTCGCCGAAACCGCGCGGGAAGATGCCGGAGTAGACGGCTCCCCAGACGACCACGAGGCAGCCGGCGAAGATGCCGAGGCGCATCAGCGTGTAGCGGAGCATCTCAATCCACTCGTCCGATTCCAAAAGGGGTCATCGTCCAGTGAAGCACGACCGGGAAGGGATCTTGCAGGGGGGTCAGACGAGGGACAGCAGCATGAACACGTCGTCGCGGTCGTCGCCGGGTGCCACCCGGACGGCACCCGGCACCCGGCCGACCTCCTTGTAGCCGCAGGAGCCGTAGAACCGCTCCAGGCCGAGGCCGCCCCGGCAGGTCAGTCGTATCGCGTCGATGCCGTCGAAGGTGCGGGCCGCGTCCGCGGCGGTCGCCAGCAGCTCGCGGCCGTACCCCTTGCCCTGGTGCCCCGGGTGGACCATCACCGTGTACAGCCACACCCAGTGCTTCTGGAGCGGGTGCGTGTTGAAGGAGAAGAAGGCGGTCGCGGCCGGCGCGCCCGTCTCGTCGCACCCGACGAGCAGCCGGTGACGGCCCTCGGCCATGGCCACGAAGTGGCGCACCAGCTCCGGCCGGACGTCCTCCCGGCTCACCGGCGGTACGAACCCCACGGCGCCGCCCGCGTTGGACACGTCCGTCCACAGGTCGAGGATGCCGTCGCGCAGGGCGGGGGTGATGGCGGGATCCAGAGTATAGGTAAGCGGCATTGGGCCACTTTATCCATTACCCGAGAGACGGCCGTCACCCCGGGTCGGCTACGCCCCGAGGGCGCGTGCGGCCACCTTCAGGTCGGCCACGAGCCCCTGGTAGGCGGCCTTCCTGTCCGCGTCGTCCTGCGCCCGCAGCACCGACGACGGATGCACGGTCGGCACCAGCCGCTCGGGCCGGCCGTGGATCACCCGCTCCAGTACGGTCCCGCGCACCTCGCCCACCCGGAACGACGACCCCAGCAGCGCCTTCCCGGCCGTCGCGCCCAGCACCACGATCAGTTCGGGCTCGACCAGCGCCAGCTCCGCCGCGAGCCACGGCCCGCACGCCGTCATCTCGCGCAGGCTCGGAGCCTTGTGGATCCGGCGCTTGCGGGGCTCCGCCCGGGTGAACTTGAAGTGCTTGACCGCGTTGGTCACGTAGGCGTCGCCCGGGTCGATGCCCGCTTCGGCGAGGGCACGGTCGAGCAGCTTCCCGGCGGGGCCCACGAACGGTTTGCCCTGGCGGTCCTCCTGGTCGCCGGGCTGCTCGCCGACGAGCATCACGCGCGCGTGCGCGTTGCCCGTGCCGAACACCGTCTGCGTGGCGTCCCGGTGCAGGGGGCAGCCACGGCAGTCGGCCGCCGCCCGGCGCAGGGCGGTGAGGCTCGCGCCGTCCGGGACGAAGGGCTCCGCCGTGTAGGCGTCCTCGGGGGCCTTCGTTGCAACCATGCCGGGCGGGTACCCCTGGGGCCCCGCCTTTTCACGGGCGAAGCCGCCCGGGGTCAGACCCGCATCGGCTGGGGGGACTCCCTGCGCTCCGGGTCGGGGCCGTCGTACTCGCGGATGATCTCGTAGCGGGTGTTCCGCTCCACGGGGCGGAAGCCGGCGTCGCGGATCAGCTCCAGCAGGTCCTCACGGGTCAGCTTGTTCGGCGTACCGAAGTTGTCCGCGTCGTGGGTGATCTTGTACTCGACGACCGAGCCGTCCATGTCGTCCGCGCCGTGCTGCAGGGCCAGCTGCGCGGTCTGCACGCCGTGCATGACCCAGAAGACCTTCACGTGCGGGACGTTGTCGAAGAGCAGCCGGGAGACGGCGAAGGTCTTGAGGGCCTCCGCGCCGGTCGCCATCTGGGTGCGGGCCTGCAGGCGGTTCCTGACCTTCCCGTCCTGCATGTCCACGAAGTCGTGCTGGTAGCGCAGCGGGATGAAGACCTGGAAGCCGTTCGTCTCGTCCTGCAGTTCGCGCAGACGGAGAACGTGGTCGACCCGGTGCCTCGGCTCCTCGATGTGGCCGTACAGCATGGTGCACGGGGTCTTCAGGCCCTTCTCGTGCGCCAGGCGGTGGATACGGGACCAGTCCTCCCAGTGGGTGCGGTGGTCCACGATGTGCTGCCGGACCTCCCAGTCGAAGATCTCCGCGCCACCGCCGGTCAGCGACTCCAGCCCCGCGTCGATCAGCTCGTCCAGGATCTCCGAGGCGGACAGACCGCTGATCGTCTCGAAGTGGTGGATCTCCGTCGCCGTGAAGGCCTTCAGGGAGACGTTCGGCAGGGCCTGCTTCAGCTCCCTGAGCGAACGCGGGTAGTAGCGCCAGGGCAGGTTCGGGTGCAGGCCGTTGACGATGTGCAGCTCGGTGAGGTTCTCCGACTCCATCGCCTTGGCGAGCTTGACGGCCTCCTCGATGCGCATCGTGTACGCGTCCTTCTCGCCCGGCTTGCGCTGGAACGAGCAGTAGGCGCAGGAGGCCGTGCACACGTTGGTCATGTTCAGGTGCCGGTTGACGTTGAAGTGCACCACGTCGCCGTTCTTGCGGGTGCGCACCTCGTGGGCGAGGCCGCCGAGCCACGCCAGGTCGTCCGACTCGTACAGCGCGATGCCGTCCTCGCGGGTCAGCCGCTCACCGGAGCGGACCTTCTCCTCCAGCTCGCGCTTGAGCCCGACGTCCATGCCAACACCTTTCTACGACAGCCCGACCAACGGTATCCCTAGACCTCTTCGGGCAGCTCCCCGACCCGGTTCTCCCACTTCGTGGACAGCACGATGGTGGTACGGGTCCGGGAGACGCCCTTGGTGCCGCTCAGCCGGCGGATGGTCCTCTCCAGACCGTCGACGTCCGACGAGCGCACCTTGAGCATGTAGGAGTCGTCGCCGGCGATGAACCAGCAGTCCTCGATCTCCGGCAGGTCCCGCAGCCGCTGCGCGACGTCCTCGTGATCGGCGGCGTCGGAGAGCGAGATGCCGATCAGGGCGGTCACGCCGAGACCGAGCGAGGCCGCGTTCACCGTGGCGCGGTAGCCGGTGATGACACCGGCCGCCTCCAGCCGGTTGATGCGGTCGGTGACACTGGGGCCCGACAGGCCGACGAGGCGCCCCAGCTCCGCGTACGAGGCCCGGCCGTTCTCCCTCAGGGCCTGGATGAGCTGCCTGTCCACCGCGTCCATGCGATCGAAGCCTTCCGCTGAAGAGTCTGAAGAGTTCCTGAAGTGATGCGACGTACTGCGATGTGCCTGCGATGTGCGCTACCGGTCCGTGCCGCTGCCCAGCTCGCCCTTCCAGCGCCGGTACAGGCCGTGCCGCACGCCGGCCGCGTCCAGCACCCGTCCGGCGACGAAGTCCACCAGGTCCTGGATGTGGGTGGCGCCCGCGTAGAAGGCGGGCGAGGCCGGTACGACGGTGGCACCGGCGTCGTCCAGGGCGACCAGGTGGCGCAGGGTCTGCCCGTTCAGCGGCGTCTCCCGCACCGAGACCACCAGCGGCCGGCGCTCCTTCAGGGTGACGCTCGCCACGCGCTGCAGCAGATCCTTGGACAGACCGAGCGCCACACCGGCCACGCAGGCGGTGGACGCGGGCACGATGAGCATCCCCTTCGCCGGGTACGACCCCGAGGACGGACCGGCGGCGAGGTCGCCCGCGCTCCAGTACCGCACCCCGCTGATGTCCACGTCGAAGGTCCCGGGCTTGCCGTCGGCACCCCGGGCCAGCCATTCACGCAGGTCGTCCTGCCAGTGGGCGTCCCGGAACGAGATCCCCGTCTCGTCCAGCAGCGTCAGCCGCGAGGCCCGGCTGACCACCAGGTCGACCGCCTCGCCCGCCTCCAGCAGCGCCCGCAGTACGGCCGCCGCATACGGCGTCCCGGAAGCACCGGACACCCCCACGATCCAAGGCACGCGCTGCGTTTCTCCTGCGTTCACACCTTGAGCGTACCGGTGGGTCGGCCAGGGTTCAGGCCGGGTGGCCCGGGATTCGTCAGACCGTCAGACCGCGCACCAGCAGATCCAGCAGGGCGCACACGAACAGGGCAATGCCGATGAACCCGTTGACCGAGAAGAACGCCCGGTTGAGACGGGACAGGTCGTGGGGGCGGACGATGCGGTGTTCGTAGACGAAGGCACCCGCGACGATCGCCAGGCCCAGCCAGAAGGGGGCCCCGGCGTGGGTGGCCAGGGCGTACCAGACGAACAGGGCCGTCGTCACCGTGTGGCAGGCCCGCGCGCCCCAGATCGCCGCCGGGACGCCGAAGCGGGCCGGGACCGACATGACACCGATCTCGCGGTCGGTGTCGACGTCCTGGCAGGCGTAGATCAGGTCGAAGCCGCCGATCCAGACACCGACGGCCAGGCCGAGGATCACCGCGTCCCAGTCCCAGGAACCGGAGATCGCGAGCCAGCCGCCGATCGGGCCCATGGACTGGGCGAGCCCGAGGATGGCCTGCGGGAAGTTCGTGAACCGTTTGCCGTAGGGGTAGACCACCATCGGGACGACGGCGACCGGGGCGAGGGCCAGGCACAGCGGGTTGAGCAGGGCCGCCGCGCCGAGGAAGACCACCAGGGCGATCAGGGCGCCCGTCCAGGCGTGCCGGACCGACATCGCACCGGTCACCAGTTCCCGGTGGGCCGTGCGCGGGTTACGGGCGTCGATCTCGCGGTCGATGATGCGGTTGACCGCCATCGCGAAGGTGCGCAGGCCCACCATGCAGACGGTGACCAGCAGCAGCCGGCCCCAGTGGATGTTCCCGTCCCCCTCGTACATCGCCGTGAGGGAGGCGATGTAGGCGAAGGGCAGCGCGAAGACCGAGTGCTCGATCATCACCAGGCGCAGGAAGGCTTTGGTGCGTCCCGGCTGCGGGATCGCTGCGGAGGCGCTGCTCACAGGCCGTACTCCTTCCAGCGGCGGTCGACCAGGGCCGCCGTGTCGGGGTCGGAGAGGACCATGTCCGGCCAGCCCCCGTCCCGCGTGTAGCCCTCCTCCGGCCACTTCTTCGTGGCGTCGATCCCCGCCTTGCCGCCCCAGAACTGCTGGTAGGAGGCGTGGTCGAGGTGGTCGACGGGGCCTTCGACGACCGTGAGGTCACGGGCGTAGTCGGTGTTGCCGAGGGCCCGCCAGGCGACCTCGTGCAGATCGTGCACGTCGCAGTCGGAGTCCACGACCACGATCAGTTTGGTCAGGGACATCATGTGCGCCCCCCAGATCGCGTGCATCACCTTCTGCGCGTGCTTCGGGTACTTCTTGTCGATCGAGACGATCGCGCAGTTGTGGAAGCCGCCGGCCTCGGGCAGGTGGTAGTCCACGATGTCCGGGACGATGATCTTGAGCAGGGGCAGGAAGAAGCGCTCCGTGGCACGGCCGAGCGGGCCGTCCTCCGTCGGGGGCCTGCCCACCACGATCGACTGGAGCAGCGGACGCTTCCGCATGGTCACGCAGTCGATCTTCAGCGCGGGGAACGGCTCCTGCGGCGTGTAGAAGCCGGTGTGGTCGCCGAAGGGGCCCTCGGGCAGCATCTCCCCCGGCTCCAGCCAGCCCTCCAGCACGACCTCGGCGTTCGCGGGCACCTGGAGCGGGACCGTCTTGCAGTCGACCATCTCGATCCGCCTGCCCGCGATGAACCCGGCGAACAGGTACTCGTCGATGTCGCCGGGGAGGGGGGCGGTGGAGGCGTACGTCACGGCGGGCGGACACCCGAAGGCGATGGCCACCGGCAGGCGCTCGCCGCGCCGCGCCGCGACCTGGTAGTGGTTGCGGCTGTCCTTGTGGATCTGCCAGTGCATGCCGATGGTGCGCCGGTCGTGGCGCTGCAGGCGGTACAGGCCCAGGTTGCGGATGCCGCTCTCGGGGTCCTTGGTGTGGGTCAGGCCCAGGTTGAAGAAGGAACCGCCGTCCTGCGGCCAGGTGAACAGGGCCGGGAGCCGGTCGAGGTCGACCTCGTCGCCGTGCAGGACGACCTCCTGGACCGGAGCCTCCTTCACCTTCTTCGGCGGCACGTGCGTCATCGCGCCGAGCTTGCCGAAGGCCTCGCGCACACCGACGAAGCCGTGCGGCAGCTCGGGCCGCAGCAGGCCGCCGATCCTCTCGGAGATCTCGCCGTACGACTTCAGGCCCAGCGCCTTCAGCAGGCGGCGGTCGGTGCCGAAGACGTTCATGGCCAGCGGCATCGCCGAGCCCTTCACGTTCTCGAAGAGCAGGGCCGGGCCGCCGGACTTCTGCACCCGGTCGACGATCTCCCCGACTTCCAGATACGGGTCGACCTCGGCCTTGATGCGCTTGAGGTCGCCCTCGCGCTCCAGCGCCCGCAGCAGGGAGCGAAGATCGTCGTAAGCCATGCGCCCAAGTATCGCCGACCTACCGCCGCGTCCCTGCGCCCACCCCTGCCCCGGCCGGGGTCCGGCGTGGCTGGGATACTCGTCGATCATGAGACGTCGTCGCGTGTCACGACTCCTGGTTCCGCTGGTCGCGCTGGTCGCGCTCGCCTCGTGCACGCCCCAGCAGGACACGGGCGGCTCGGCCGCGCCCGCGGTGATCCGCGTCCCGGCCGCCGACCGCCGGGCCGCACCCGACCTCAGCGGCACCACGCTCGACGGCGGCCGCATCCGGCTGTCCGACTACCGGGGCAAGGTCGTCGTCCTCAACGTCTGGGCCGCCTACTGCGGCCCGTGCCGTGCAGAGGCGCCCGAACTCTCGCAGGCCCAGCGGCACTTGGCGGTCAAGGGCGTCCAGGTGCTGGGCGTGGACACCGACGCCGACCGCTCCCAGGGCCGGGCCTTCGCGAGCGACCACCGCCTGGCCTACCCGAGCCTGTACGACCCCGGCAGCCGGCAGCTCGTCCACCGGCTGCCCGGGAAGTACCTGGCGCGGACGCTGCCGTACACGCTGTTCGTCGACCGGGAGGGAAGGATCGCCGCGCAGGGCCTGGTCGCGCTCACCGAGGCGGACGTGCGCTCGGTCACGCGTCCGCTGCTCGCCGAGAAGGCGGACGGGGCGCGCTGAGTCCCCCGTTCAGTGGCGGGCCAGGCAGTGGTCGCTCTGGCGTACCGGTGCGACCAGCCGGCTCAGCTCCATGAGCACGGTGTCGGTCTGCCGTACCGAGGCCGAGAGCGTCACCTCGACGGCGGGCCGGCGGCCGTAGGTGACGAGCACGTCGTGCCCGTCGCGCGCGGCGGCCTCCCGCAGCACCCAGTCCACGCCGTTCACCGCGACGCACGGGTCCTTCGCCGGGGCGGGCGGGACGAGGCCGCAGCGCAGGCGGACCTTCCCGTGCCCCCAGGCCGCGAGCCCCTCGTAGCCGAACGGGTCGAGCCGGTCGCCGTCCAGGCGGTCCGGGTAGTGCGCGGCGATCCGGGCGCACGCCGGGTCCTTCGCCAGCGGTCCCTGCCGCATGCCGAACACCGGAGAGGCCAGCTCCCGCGCGACCAGCACGCCCCCGAGGACCAGTCCCCCGACGGCCAGCCAGGCCGCCGCCCGTCTCCTGCGCGCGCCGGTCCTCATCGCGGCCACCTCTCCCCCGGTGCACGGGCCCCCCGGTGCACGGGCAGCGATCATGCGGGGGTCCATCATGGCCAACCGCTACTCTGGCCCGGTCACCGGGGCCGTCTCACATCGTCGGGGGATCGCACGCCAATGCTCAGGTATCTGCCGTTCCTGCTGGTCCTGGCCCTGTGGATCTACGCCTTCGTGGACTGCCTGAACACCCCCGAGGAAGAGGTGCGGCATCTGCCGAAGGTGGTGTGGGTGATCGTCATCCTGCTCTTCGGCGAGGTGCTGGTCGGTCCGGTCGCCTGGCTGATCACCGGCCGGGTGCGGCAGGCCGCGGCCGGCGGCTCCGCACCCGCCTGGGTCGCGCCCGACGACAACCCCGAGTTCCTCAAGTCCCTCGGCAAGGACGACCGGGACGCGTGATGGAACTCCGGCTGCTCGTCACCTTCGAGAAGGTCGCCACCGTACTGAGCTTCACCCGGGCCGCGGCCGAGCTGGCGTACGCCCAGTCCAGTGTGACCGGTCAGATCCGCACCCTGGAGGCCTCCCTCGGTGTGGAGCTGTTCGACCGGCTCGGCAGCCGGATCCGGCTCACCGAGGCCGGTGAGCGGCTGCTGCCGTACGCCCGGCAGATCATCGAACTGACCGAGGAGGCCCGGGCGGTGGTCGTCGAGCCGGAGGAGCCGTCCGGCACCCTGACCGTCGGCACGATGGAGTCCCTGACCTCCTACCGGCTGCCGCCGCTGCTGGAGTACTTCCACCACCGCCACCCCAAGGTGCGCCTCGCGCTGCGCACCACCATCGGCGACGAGACCCGGCAGGCGCTGCGTCAGGGCACGTACGACGTCGGGTTCCTGATGGAGGAGGAGACCGAGCACCCGGGGCTGGAGACCGCCGTGCTGGCGGTGGAACCGCTGGCCCTGGTGGCGGCACCCGGGCACGCCCTGGCCGGGGCGGCGGTCACGACGGCGGAGCTGACCGGGCAGCCCCTGCTGGCCACCGAGCCGGGCTGTGCCTACCGTGACCTGTTCGAGCGGGAGCTGACGGCGCTGAAGCCGGTGGAGTTCATGGAGTTCGGCACGATCGAGGCCACCAAGCGCGCGGCGGCGGCCGGCCTCGGGGTCGCGCTGCTGCCCGAGGTGACGGTCGCCGCCGAACTCGCGGAGGGCTCTGTCGTACGACTGGACTGGGAGCCGCCGTTCACGCTTCGGACGCAGCTGGCGTGGCGGGCCGGGAAGCGGCTTCCGGCGCATGCGCGGCTGTTCGTGGAGCGGGCGCGGAGGCTGCTCGCCGAGCAGGACGGGCGAGGGTGACCCGGAGGCTGGCCGTCACGATCAGCGGGACGCCCAGTGCCTGGACGAGCCCGATGTGGTGGCCGTACACCGCCCAGTCCGTCAGCATCGCCACGGCCGGGTAGACGAAGGCGAGCACGGCGATCTTCGAGGTCGGCAGCTTGGCGTACGCGGCGTACATGAGGACGTACATCACGCCGGTGTGGATCAGACCGAGCCCGGCCAGCCAGCCCCAGCCCCAGCCGGTGCCGCTCATGGCGCCGAAGTCCGCGAAGGGGAGCAGCAGCGGGATGCCGACCAGGACCTGGACGAGGGCAATCAGATGCGGGCGCACCCCGGTGATCCGCTTGGTGACCAGGGTGGACAGGCCGTAGAGCAGGGCGGCGAGGAGGGCCTGGCCGATGCCGGTCAGGTACGACCCGCCGCTCGCGAAGTCGCCGGGTGTGACGCCCGAGACCAGGACCAGCCCGGCGAAGGCCACGGCGATCCAGCCGGCCTTGGCGGCGGTGAGCCGTTCGCGGAACAGCAGGGCGCCGAGGAGGACCACGTAGAACGGCTGGGTGTGGTACACGACCGTGGCGACGGAGATGGACGTGTTCCGGTACGACTGGAAGAGCAGCACCCAGTTGAAGACGATGAACACCCCGCCGAGCACGGCGAGTCCGAGGGTGCGCGGGGTGAAGCCGTGGTCGCGCAGCCAGCCGCGGGCGGTGACGTAGCCGCCGAGGGCGAGGGCGCCGAACAGGACGCGGAAGAAGACGACGTCGAAGGGCGGGGCTCCCGACTCGACGACGAAGACGCCGAGGGTGCCGGAGAGCATCATGGCGGTGGTCAGCTGGGCGGTGCCCTTGAGTTCCGAGGTCATGGCACCGACGCTAGGACCGGGCCCCGACCGGGTGCCACGCGCCGGTGCGGGGCGCTGCCGATGGGGCCATCGGCGCCGCCGATACGGGCAGGTGAGCCGCTCGGCCCGGTCAGTCGCCCCGGAGGGCCAGGTCCAGCAGGCCCGGGAAGCGGGCGTCGAACTCCGGCCGGCGCAGCCGGTTGACCCGCTTGGGTCCCTCGTCGCGCTGTTCCACGAGCCCGGCGCCGCGCAGCACCGCGAAGTGGTGGCTGAGGGCCGCCTTACCGACCGGCACGTCGAAGCTGCCGCAGCTGCGGCTCCAGTCGGCGGAGCCGGCCAGCTCCCTCACCAGGGTGAGGCGCACGGGGTCGGCGAGGGCGGCGAGCGCCGTGAGGACGGGCACGTCGTCCGGGTGGGTGTGCTCCGGGGCGGCCCGGTGACTGCCGGCTACCACGCCACGCTCCCCTCTTCGTCTTCCGCTTCCGCTTGCCGAGTGTTCGACGAAAACCATACACTCGCGAGTGTTCGCTTTTGATTGAACAGTCGAACCGGGGGTGCGGCATGCGCGCGGTGGAGTTCCAGGAGTACGGCGGTCCCGAGGTGCTGCGGCTGGTGACGGCCCGGGCGCCGGAACCAGGCCCGGGGCAGGTGAGCATCGACGTGGCGTACACCGGCGTGAACTTCGCCGACCTGAAGGCCCGTTCGGACGGCTACCGGGTACCCGCACTCCCCTACGTCCCCGGCCTGGAGGTCTCCGGCCGCGTCCGTGCGCTCGGCTCCGGGGTCACGGGCCTGACCGTCGGCCAGGAGGTGGTGGCACACACCGAGGGCGGCGGATACGCGGAGGTCGCGGTGGCCGGGGCGACGACCGTCTTCCCGGTCCCGGCCGGCCTGGACCTGCGCACCGCCGCGACCCTGCCGACGGTCCTGACCACGGCGTACGCCCTCGTCCACACCGTCGGCCGGCTCCAGCCCGGCGAGTCGGTCCTCGTCCAGGGCGCGGCGGGCGGGGTCGGCACGGCGGTCGGGCAGCTCGCGCGGGCCGCGGGCGCCGGGGCGGTGTACGGCGTGGTGTCCTCGGCCGCGAAGGCCGCCCACGCCAAGGACCACGGGTACGACGAGGTGTTCGTCGGCGCCTTCCAGGAGCAGGTGCGCGAGGCGACCGGCGGGCGCGGCGCCGACCTCGTACTGGACCCCGTCGGCGGCGACACCCTGCGCGCCGGACTGGCCTCGCTGGCCCCCTTCGGGCGCCTGGTCTCCTTCGGCAACGCGAGCGGCGCCGAGCCGTGGAGCGTGGGCCAGCCCGAGCTGTACCCGCTCGGCGTCACGGTGTCCGGCTTCTCCGTCCTGACCCTGGCCAGGACGGCACCTGACGCGCTGCGTCGGCTGACGGAGCAGGCGCTGGCGAAGGCGGTCGACGGGACGGTGACCCTGCCGGTGACGGCCGAGTTCACCCTCGCGGAGGCGGCGCAGGCGCACCGGCTGATGGGAGGACGGTCGAGCACGGGGAAGCTGCTGCTCCGCGTGACCGGCTGAGCAGCCGTCAACTCGCCGTCCCCCAGCATCACTTCGCAGCCGCCGACGACTTGCCATCGCCCACCGGGGATGTGGTTAATGGTCGTCACTGAGTTGCGAGGGATCGCCTGACCTCTGGGGGACAGAAACAGATGCAGACCGGCCAGCCACCCGAACGCCCGGCCCAGGATCCACCGACCGCGCAGGCCTCCCCTCCGGCGCCCGCGGCCCCGCCCGCCGCGCACACCACGGCGCCGCTCACGCCGGACGTCCCCGCGCCGCCCGCGCGGCCGGCGCCGGACCGGGTCGATCTCCGGGTCAGCAAGCGGATCCTCTGGATCGGCGCGGCGGTGTACCCGCTGGCGAACATCGCCCGCGTCTACACCTTCGTCCTGCGCCCCAAGCGCAAGGAGGCGGTGCTGCGGTTCCTGCGGTACACCGCGGGGACGCTGGTCGTCGGGTTCATCGCGATGCTGCCCGGCCTGCCCTCCCTCGCGACCGATGGAGGCGGGGGGCACAGCTCCGGCGCCGCGGGCTATGTCACCTTCGTCTGGATCGTGGCCCTCTTCGCCGAGATCTACTTCCTCATCGAGATGATCTCGGTCCTGGGCGCCGCACCGCACCACGTGCTCGCGGTGGAGACCTCGGGCGCCTCCACGGCGCTGGTCACCAGCCGGGACCAGCGCTATCTGGACCAGGTCGTCGGCCAGATCTCCTACGCCATCGACCATCCGGACGCGGAGTTCAAGGTGACGGTGGAGAGCCTCACCGTCTCGCCGAAGAACTACTACTTCGGCGACAACGTCAACATGTACGGCGGCAGCGGAAACGTGGGGATCGGCGCATGAGCGGCACGAACTACTACTACGGCGACAACGTGAACATGTACGGCGGCCAGGGCAACCAGGGCATCGTCAAGAACCAGGGCGGCGCGGGGGCCGGGCAGCAGGACCCGGCCCTGGCCGCCGCCCTCGCCGAACTGAACGGTCTCGTGGCGGAGTTGCGGGCCCAGGTGTCATCGCCCGACGCCCAGCTCCTGGACGAGTCCCTGCCCGCCCTCAGCCCCGACGCCGCCGTGCCGGCGCTGGAGCGGCACCGGGCGCTGCGGTCGATCGCCGGGATCGCCGCCGCCGTCGGGGCGGTCGGGCAGCCGGTGGCCGAGGCCGTACGGGCGGTCATCGGGATGATCAACGGGTAGCCCTGCGGCGGCACTGTCACGTCCGGGCCCAGCTCTGCGAGGACGCCCCCGACTGACAGCTCGCCTCGGCCACGCCGCCTCCGAAGGCGAGGTCGAGGCAGCCGCCGTCGTAGACCGTGCGCAGGGAGTCGCCGGTGCCGGTCGTCCAGCGGAGGGTGCCGGAGCCGTCCACCCCGTCCTGCCGATCCGCAGTCGAGCTCCCCTCGAGCGGCTCGACCCCGTTGTGTTCCCCGTTCACCTCTTCCCCCTGTTTCAGCGTGCGTACGAGCCGAGGCCCACCAGGCAGTACACGTACTCGTTGACGGTCGCCCCGTTGATCGTGTAGCGCGAGGAAAAGGCGTACTGGGTTCGGGGGTTGTCGTTGCAGCGGCTCATGTCCGAGGTCAGCGGTATGGTCTCGATCACCTTGTAGTGCGCGTCGGACGCGGAGCAGGAGACCTCCTCCACACCGCTGACGGACTGCGCGGTGGTGGAGTCCGGCAGGGTGCCGTTGAGGCAGGTGCCCGAGGTGTAGGGGCTCGGGTCCGGGCTCGGGGTGCCGTAGGGGTCACCGGTGCCGTACGGGTCACTGGAGTAGGTGCTGCCGGTGTCCGGAGCGCTGCTGTACGGGTCACTGCTGTACGGGTCGCCGGTGTACGGCTCGTCGGTCGCCGTGGCGGTCGGGTACGACGGCGAGTACGACGACGAGCCGGCCGTGTCGTCGGACGCGTCGTCGCTGCCGCCGCCGTGGTTCGTGAGCACCAGGAGCAGCACGACGACGGCGACGACCCCGAGCACCCCCAGACAGGCGAGGCCCTGCTTCTTCTCGGAGCCCGCCGCGGCGGGGGACGCCGTGACGCGGATCCGCAGGCGCACCTCGCCGTCGGCGGTACGCAGCCGTACGACGTCGCCGTCGCGCACCGGGGGTATGCGGACGGGCGGAACACCCGTGCCCGGCGGCAGTCTGAGGACGGTCCCGGAGGCGGCCTGCTGCGGGGTGAGGGAGACGGGGATCTCGGGGGTTCCTTGATTCTCGGGTGACGACACCAGCCGCTCCTGGATGTGAGGATGAGGCAACCAGTGTGGGCCCACGGCCCACAGAACTAAAATTTCTTTCTAGAAAAGCACTTCAATATGAGCCCCAAGCAGCAACGTGGCGAGGCCACGGTCGAACAGCTCCTGAACGCCGCACTGCGGGTCTACTCCGCCTCGGGCGAGCAGGGGCTGACGGTCGCGGCGATCACCCGTGAGAGCGGGGTGAGCCTCGGCAGCCTGTACCACCACTTCGGCAGCGTCGACGGGCTGATGGACGCCCTGCTGACGCGGTGGCTCGGCCGGCTGCTCGGCGAGCTGGTCGCGGCGCTGGAACACACCCGTACCCCCCATACCGGTATTCGTGCCCTCGTCCGCGCCTACCTGAACTTCGTGCAGGAGCACCGGGAGGCGGCGCTGCTGCTGCACTCCTCGTACGCCGACCGGCGGGGCATGGCCGACGGCAAGCGGCTCCGGGACGCCCAGGAGGCCCGGCTGTCACCGCTCGGACAGTGGGCGGACCGGTACGTGGCCCGCGGCGACCTCGCTCCGCTCCCGGTCCCGCTGCTGGAGTCCCTGATCCTCGGCCCGGTCGTCGGCGTCGCCCGCCGCTGGCTGTCCGGTGTCGAGGACGTGGACCTGGACCAGGCGGCGGTGCTCCTCCCGGAGCGGATCTGGCGGTCGGTGTCTGCCGGGGGGTGAGCGACGGGAAGAAGTGAGGGCATGGATGAACGACAGGCCCGGGCCTGGCTCGCCACCGCCCTCGACGAGGCCCGTGCCGGGCTGGCCGAGGGCGGGGTCCCGATCGGCGCCGCGCTCTACGCCCCCGACGGCACCCTCCTCGGCCGCGGCCGCAACCGCCGGGTCCAGGACGGTGACCCCTCGGCCCACGCGGAGACGGCCGCGTTCCGCGCGGCGGGGCGGCAGCGCACGTACCGCGGCACGACCATGGTCACCACGCTCTCCCCGTGCTGGTACTGCAGCGGCCTGGTCCGCCAGTTCGGCATCTCCCGGGTGGTGATCGGGGAGGCCGCCACCTTCCACGGCGGCCACGACTGGCTCGCCGCGCACGGCGTGGAGATCGTCCTGCTCGACGACCCCGCGTGCACCGCACTGATGACGGACTTCGTCAAGGACAACCCGGAGCTGTGGAATGAGGACATCGGTGAGTAGTGCACGTGTTCCCACCATCGACCTGGGGCCCTGGCTGGACGGCGACGAGCAGGCCCGCGGCACCCTCGCCCGCACCGTCGACCGGGCCCTGCGGACCGCCGGGTTCCTGCTGGTCACCGGGCACGGGGTGGAACCGGGACTGCGGGCCGGGATCCGGGCGGCCGCGCGGGAGTTCTTCCTGCTGCCCGTCGAGGTCAAGCAGGCGTACGAGGCGAAGGTCGGCGGCCGGGGATGGCTCGGGCCCGGCGCCGAGGCCAACGGGTACGCGGAGGGCACCGAGACCCCGCCCGACCTGAAGGAGTCGCTGACCTTCGCGACCGACGAACCGTTCGAGGATCCCGTCGTCAACGCGGAGTGGTACGCGCCCAACGTGTGGCCGGCCGAGGTTCCCGCGCTGCGGGTGCTGTGCCGGCGCTACCTGGCGGAGATGGCCGCTCTGGAGAAGGAGCTGCTGTCGCTGCTGGGCCACGCGCTGGGGCTGGAGCGCGACTTCTTCTCCCGGCACATGGACCATCCGACGTACGGCTTCAACATCAACTGGTATCCGGGCACGGAGGTGACCGGCGAGCCGCTGCCGGGACAGTTCCGGATCGGGCCGCACACCGACTTCGGGACCGTGACCATCCTCGACCGGCAGGCCGGGAAGGGCGGACTGCAGATCCACACCGACGCGGGGGGCTGGGAGGACGCGCCGTACGACCCGGACGCCTTCACCGTCAACGTCGGGGACCTGCTGGCCCGCTGGACGGGTGACCGGTGGCGGTCCGGACGGCACCGGGTGCTTCCGCCGCCGCTCGACGCGCCCGCCGAGGAGCTGATCTCGCTCGTGTACTTCGGCGAGTGCACCCCGGGCACCCGGGTGGAGTCCGTGCCGGCGCCGGTGGGCCGGGTGGCGTACCCGCCCGTCGACTCGCACGTCTACCTGCGCGAGAAGCTCGACTCGATCACCGTCGGCTGACCCCACCCCCGCCCCTCGCGTCACCGTGGGTTATTCACTCCCGCGTTCGGTCTGCCACCCGATCCGTTGAAATGAACCGGGCGGGCATGTCCCGGCCGCGTCCCACGGCATTGCCATCCAGGGGGCCCGTCTTCAGGGCCCCCCTTTTTATGCCGATAGGAGACGCGTGCGAATCACTGACATCCAGCGCTGCGAGGTCCGACCGGGACGGCTCGTCGAGTGGACGCTGAGCCCGGCGACCGTGGCGGCGGCGACGGCACTGCCGGAGGACTCCCGGCCGCCCGCCTACATCCAGGAGTCGCACATCAGGACGGCCAGGTGCGTCCGGGAGGACGGGCTGTTCGTGCCGACCTGGCTCGGCACCGCCTTCGACCTGCCGGGCCCGGTCGACCTCGACGCGCTCCAGGAGGCGCTGCGCGCCTGGACGGTGCGGCACGAGACGCTGCGCAGCGGCTTCCGCTGGGCGGGCCCCTCCGGGGACGAACTGCGCCGCTTCACGCTGGACGCCACGGACGTGTCCCTGCACCGGGAGGAGGCGGGCGACTTCGGCGACGCCGACGAACTGGTCCGGCACCTCCAGGACCGCTTCGACACCGTCGCGGACGCGCTGCGCTGGCCGAACCTGATCTACACCGCGGTCGTACGGGACGACGGCGCCAGCGTGTACATGGCGTTCGACCACAGCAACGTCGACGCCTACTCCCTGACCCGGATCGCCGCCGAGATCCACGAGCTGTACACGGCGACCCTGGCCGGCACCGAGCCCGGCTCCCTGCCGCCCGCGGCCAGTTACGTCGACTTCTGCGAGATCGAGCGGGCCGACGCGGACGGCATCGACGGCCGGCACACGGTCGTCGACCGCTGGCGCGAGTTCATCCGGCGCTGCGACGGCACGCTGCCGGGCTTCCCGGTCGACCTCGGGCTGGAACCGGGCGGCCCGCTGCCGAAGCAGCGCATGCTGTGCGAGCCGCTGACGGACGCGGACGAGGCGGCGGCGTTCGAGGCGTACTGCAGGCCGTACGGCGGCAGCATGGTCGGCCTGCTGGCCGCGACCGGGCTGATCGTGCACGAGCTGGGCGGGCAGTCGGTGTACCGGACCGTGGTGCCGTTCCACACCCGGGTGAAGTCGCGGTGGAACGACTCGGTGGGCTGGTACGTGGGCGGCGCCCCCATCGAGGTCCCGGTCGGCCGCACGGCGGGCTTCCCGGAGACCCTGCGGGCGGTGCGTGCGCAGTTGCAGGCCAACCGGTCCCTGGCCCGGATGCCGCTGGCCCGGGTGCTGCGCCTGCTCGGCGCGGACTTCCGGCCGACCTCACCCGACCTGTACTCGATCGTGTCCTACGTCGACACACGGGCCGTTCCCGGCGCCGACCACTGGGCGGAGCAGCGGGCGCACGCCCTGCTGCGGGTGTCGTACGGCGATCAGGTGTGCGTGTGGGTGAACCGGCTGCACGAGGGGCTGTGGCTGGCGAGCCGGTACCCGGACACGGACGTGGCGGCGAAGAACCTGCGGCTGTACGTCGAGCGGCTGCGCGACCACATCGCCTCGGTGGCCCACGGAAGCCTGTCCGCGGTGTCCTAGGTGAACTGCCCGGGAAGGGGCTCCGCGGGCTCCGAGGGCTGTGCGGGCCGTGAGAGCTCCTGACCCGGAACGGCCCGCGGACCCTCCCCGGGACCGATCAGGCGTTCGAACCGGGCCCGCCAGCCCTGCTCCGACTCCCCCTCGCCCTGGGACTCGTGCGTGAACCGCAGCACGCAGCCGCCACCCTCGTCCCGCTCCAGATGGAACCGGATCCGCCCGCCCGCGACGGTGTACTCCGCGACCCGGTCCACGTCCCAGGCCGTGACCCGGCCGGAGCCCAGGTCCCGCAGGGTGACCGCACCACCGAGTCTGGGTTCCAGAACGTCGACGGCGGTGCACCACGCCCCGAGTCCCTCGGGGGTGGCCACCGCCGGCCAGACGTCCTCCATGCGCCCCGGGAGCCGCACCAGGAGGTGGAGTATGTGCGTGTTCCCGTGGGTCTGGCTGATGCCCTGTGCGATGGAACCGCTCATGACACCAGTGTGGGCGACCCGCGGCTCACACGCCCGCGTAGGAGTGCTTGCCGCTGACGAAGATGTTGACGCCGTAGTAGTTGAACAGCCAGCAGCCGAAGGCCAGCATCGCCAGGTAGGCGGCCTTGCGGCCCTTCCAGCCGGCCGTCGCGCGGGCGTGCAGGTAGCAGGCGTAGGCGATCCAGGTGATGAAGGACCAGGTCTCCTTCGGGTCCCAGTTCCAGTACCGGCCCCAGGCGTCGCCCGCCCAGATCGCGCCCGCGATGATCGTGAACGTCCAGAGGGGGAACACCGCCGCGTTCACCCGGTAGGCGAACTTGTCCAGGGACGCGGAGGCGGGCAGGCGCTCCAGCACCGAGGTCGCGAACGCGCCGGGCTTGCCGCCGGTCTGCAGCTTGGTCTCGTACGAGTCCTTGAACAGGTACAGGATCGTGGCGACCGCGCCGACGTAGAACACCGCGCCGCAGAAGATCGCGGTGGAGACGTGGATGTACAGCCAGTACGAGTGCAGCGCGGGAACCAGCTGGTCGCTCGCGGTGTACAGCACGGTGACGGCGAGTCCGAGGTCGAGGAGGACCGTGGTGATCAGGAACAGCCCGAGCCAGCGCACGTTCTTCTTCAGCGCCAGCAGCGCGAGGTACACCCCGACGGCGACGGTGGAGAAGGTGATGTTGAACTCGTACATGTTGCCCCACGGCGCCCGCTGCACGGAGGCCGCGCGGCAGACCACACCGCCCAGCTCCACCAGGAAGGCGAGCACGGTGAGCGAGACGGCGATACGGCCGTAGAGGTCGCCCTGCTCGTCCCCGCCGTGCGCGCCGGGCCCGTCCGGCACGTCACGGGCGCCGGACGCCGAGCGGACGACGACCTTGGGCCGCTCCAGCACGGCGGTGCCCCCGCCCGCCTGCCTGGCGGTGACGGCCGGGCCCTGGGCGGACCCGGTCTCCGCCGTGAGCGCGGCGGCCGTGCGGGCCACCTTGCTGCGGCTGCCGAAGAGCCATTCGGCGATGTACGCGAAGAAGGCCAGGGTGTAGACGGCCATCGACGAGTAGATCAGCGTGTTGCTGATGCTCGCGAGGTGTTCGTTGGTTGCGGCGGCGAGAGTCACTTCTCAGCCCCTTCGGCAGGTACGACGGGAGATTCGGTGGAGTCGTCGTCGGGATCGTCGTCGGGGTCGGCAGCCCCCGGCGCCCGGTCGTAGAGGGTTCCGGCGAGATCGCCCAGTTCCTCGGGCACCTTGGCGGACTCGCTACGGCCGAGCCCGGCCATCTCGACGACCGTCACGCCGTCGGCGCCGCGCACCGCGCGCACCCACACCCGGCGTCGCTGGATGAACAGGGACCCGGCCAGACCGAGGATCGCGGCGAGGGCGCCGCCGAGCGCCCAGCCGCTGCCGGGCTCCTGGACGATCTCGAAGCCGGCCCATTCCTTGACGTCCTTCTCGAAGGTGATGGACCCGGCGCCGTTCGGCAGCGTGAGCGTGTCACCCGGCTGCAGGAGCTTCTTCAGCAGCTGGCCCTTGCTGTCCTTGAACGCCTTCATCCGCGTCTTGTCCAGCTGGTACACGTTCTGCGCCATGCCCGCGTTCACGCCGCCGAGGTTGCCGTGGTAGGCGTTCACCGCGAGCAGCGGGTTCACCAGCGCGGGGAACTGCGAGAGCATCGTGCCGCTCTTCGGGTTGAACGTCGGCACGAAGAACGCCTGGAAACCGAGCTGCTCCGTCCTGCCCTGCGGGTTGCGGTAGCCGTCGTAGACCTTCACCACGCCGTTGGAGGTGACGTTGCCGTCGAGCGGCAGCAGCGGCACGGCGTCGTGGAAGACCTTGTTGCCCTTGCCGTCGCGGACCGTGATGACGGGCGCGTAGCCGTGGCTGACCAGGTAGACCTTGGCGTCGCCGATGTGCAGCGGCTGGTTGACCTTGATGGTGGTCGGCTTCTCCTTGCCGTACGCACCCTCGCTGTAGTCGATCTTCGCCTCGAAGGTGCGCGGCGTGCCCTTGTTCGGGCCGGTGACCTCGTAGGTGCCCTTGAAGTCCTTCAGGTCGAAGCTGAACGGCACCAGGTCGTCGTTCTGGAACAGGCTGCCCGACTTGAAGTCGTCGTAGTTCGGGAGCGCGTTGGCGAAGCCGCCGCCCTCGACGACCAGCTTGGTGCCGTCCGACTTGTACAGCTGGCCGGAGGCGAAGGCGACCAGCAGCACGATCAGGGCGATGTGGAAGACGAGGTTGCCCAGCTCGCGCAGATAGCCCTTCTCGGCGGCGACCGCGTCACCGGCGACGTGGGCGCGGAAGCGGCGCTTCTTCAGCAGGGCGAGCGCGGCCTCGCGGACCTGCTCGGGGTCGGCCTCCGTACGCCACGTCGTGTACGCGGGCAGCCGGGTCAGCCGCTTGGGCGCGCCCGGCGGCCGGCCGCGCAGCTGGCCGACGAACTGCCAGGTGCGCGGGACGATGCAGCCGATGAGGGAGACGAACAGCAGGATGTAGATCGCGGAGAACCACACCGAGCTGTAGACGTGGAACAGGCCGAGCTTGTCGTAGACGGGCGCGAGCGTCTTGTGGGCCTTGCGGAACTCGTCGACCTTGTTCAGGTCGGCGCCGGTCTGCGGGATCAGCGAGCCGGGGATCGCACCGAGCGAGAGCAGCAGGAGGAGCAGCAGCGCGACCCGCATGGAGGTCAGCTGCCGCCAGAACCAGCGGACCCAGCCGATGACGCCGAGGCCGGGCACGGAGGAGAGTTCCTCGCGCGGCGCGGTGGACAGCTGGGAGCCGGCCGCGCCGAGGTCGTCCTGGTCCCGGCTGTTGTCCGTTTCGGTCTTGCTCATCGGTCAGATCCCCACATCGAAGCCGCCGGACCAGATCTGCAACTGCTGCACCAGACTGTTCCACGCACCGGTCAGCAGCAGCACACCGGTCACGATCATCATCGAGCCGCCGACGCGCATCACCCAGGCGTAGTGGCGCTTGACCCAGCCGAAGGCGCCGAGCGCCTTGCGGAAGGCGACCGCCGTGAGGACGAAGGGAATGCCCAGACCGATGCAGTAGACGACCAACAGGAGTGCGCCGCGCCCGGCGCTGGACTCGCGCATGGCGAGGAAGCTCACGGAGGAGAGGGTCGGGCCCAGGCAGGGGGTCCAGCCGATGCCGAAGAGCGCCCCCAGTACGGGAGCGCCCACCAGGCCGGTCACCGGCCGCCGGTGGAAGCGGAACTCGCGCTGGGTGAGGCCGGGCAGCAGCCCCATGAAGAACACGCCCATGAGGATCATGAGCACGCCGAGCGCCTTGGAGAGGGTGTCCTGGTAGTCGACCAGATTGCGGCCGAAGAAGCCGAACAGCGCCCCGGTCGAGACGAACACGGCGCTGAAGCCGAACACGAACAGGGAGGCTCCGGCGACCATCCGCCCGCGCCTGGCCTCGGCCAGGTCCGTGCCGGCGACCCCGGTGACGTAGGAGAGGTAGCCGGGGACGAGCGGCAGGACACAGGGCGAGAAGAACGAGACGAGCCCGCCGATCAGGGCGATCGGCGCGGCGACGATCAGGGCGCCGTTGAGTACGGTCTGGTTCTGGCCCGTCGCAGCCAGCGTCACGAGTGCGCTCACGTCACTTCTCCGCGAGGACCGGCTTGAGCATGTCCAGCAGGGAGGTGTCGTCGAGCGCCTCCAGGGCCCTCGCGGCGACCTTCCCGTGCCGGTCGATGATGAGCGTGGAGGGGATCAGCTGCGGGTTGAGCGTCCCCTTCTCGAAGCGGAGCATCAGCTTGCCCGACGGGTCGTACAGGCTCGGGTAGCCGATGCCGTGCTCCTTCTCGAAGGCGACCGCGGGGGTGGTGCTGGTGTCGCGGGTGTTGATGCCCACGAACTGCACGCCCTTGCCCTCGTACTGCTTCGACACCTTGGAGAAGTACTGCGCCTCCTCGCGGCACGGGCCGCACCACGAGCCCCAGACGTTGATGACGACGACCTGGCCCTTGTACCGGGCGACGTCCAGCGTCTTGCCGTCGATGGTCTCGCCGGACAGGTCCGGGGCCGCGGCACGCTTGCCTGCGGGCACGGTTTCGATGCCGTTGTGGCCGGTGACGAAGTTGGTGTTGCCACCGCCGCCGGACATGCCGCCCTTGCCGCACGCGGACAGGGTCAGGCCCGCCACGGCGGCCACGGCACCGAGCAGGACGGCGCGGCTACGGGTACTCATGTGAAAAGTTTCGCATGCCCGTTCCGGCGATCGGTGGCGCCCCCCTGCCGGGCGGAAAACCGCATTTCAGGGCGTATTTACACAGGACATTTCCGGCACCGCGCTCAGACCAGGAACTGCTTCCAGCCGGCGGTGGGCTTCTGCCCGACACCCAGGGTGCGCAGCTTGGCGAGCACCTCGGGCTTCTGCACGTCCATCCAGTCGACGAACTGCCGGAAGGAGACCAGCCGCACGTCCGCGCCCTTCTCCTTCTCCCGCGCGATGTGCTTGAAGGCCTCCTCGACAGCGTCCATGTAGATGCCGCCGTTCCAGTGCTCGAAGTGGTTGCCTATGAACAGCGGCGCCCGGTTGGTCTCGTATGCCCGCTGGAAGCCTGATATGTAGGCCTGTGCGGACTGCTTGCGCCAGCCCGGGTAGTTGTAGGCGGGCGCCTTGGTGGAGTTCACGGACTGGTTGGCGAGCATGTTGTAGTCCATCGAGAGCACCTCGAAGGAATGTCCGGGGAAAGGTATCTGCTGCAGCGGCAGATCCCAGATCCCGAGCTTCTTCTCCGGCCACACCTGGCGGCCGCCCGGCGAGGAGGCGTCGTAGCGCCAGCCCAGCTCGCGGGCGGTGGGCAGCAGGTTGTTCTGGCCCAGGAGGCAGGGCGTACGGCCGCCGGCCAGTTCCTTGTCGTAGTCGAAGGGCAGCGAGGGCAGGTCGTGCCAGCCGGTGTTGGTCCGCCACTGCTTCACGAACGACTTGGCCTGCTCGATCTCGCTCTTCCACTGCTGCGGGGTCCACCACTTGACCGAGCCGTGGGTCTCGCCGCAGAAGTGCCCGTTGAAGTGGGTGCCGATCTCGTGGCCCTCCAGCCAGGCCCGGTGCACGTTGGCGAGGGTCGCCTTGATGTGCTCGTCGGTGAGGTAGCCGATGTCGGAGGCGCCGCGCGGGTTGTTCGGGGGCAGGTACAGCCGCTTCTTCGACTCGGGCAGCAGATACAGCCCCGAGAGGAAGAAGGTCATGCTCGCGCCGTGCTCCTTGGCGAGATCCAGGAAGCGCGGGAAGAGTCCGTTGCCGACCTCGCCGGCACCGTCCCAGGAGAAGATGACGAACTGCGGCGGGGTCTGGCCCGGCTGGAGCGGCTCGGGCTTGTTCGGCTGGTGCGGCTGCTTGCCCGTGTACGACGTGGAGCCGTCCCCGATCGGCTTGCCCGGACGCGAGCCGGCGCCGCCCTCGGCGTTCTTCCCCTGACCGGAACCGTCCGGGTGCCCGGAGCCGTCCGATGACGTGTGGCTCCCGCAGCCGGCCAGGGTGGCGGAGGCCGCCACGCCCGCGCCGAGTCCGAGCATTCCCCTGCGGGAGAGGGTCCGGGAGACGGTGCGCATGGAGTTCCCCGATTCGTTGCGCCTGCTGATGGTCACCCAGTCAGAGGGCGCGACGATCGGGGAGGTTCCGTTGATTTGTATGGTTTTCGTAACGGATACCGAAAAAGCACGCTAAGCAGCGCCAAACGGACCGTCAGAAACCGCTGGGTCAGGCGCCGAAGGCCTTCCCCTGGGCGGTGCCCGTGCCCTTCTGCGGCTTGGCACCGGCCCGCAGGTGGACCGGGACGAGATCGATGGCGGGCTCGCTGTAGCCGACCGACACGATCCTGTCGCCCAGGTAGGTGAAAGACGTCAGGGAAGCGAGCGTGCACTGCCGCTTGCGCGGATCGTGCCACAGCCGCCGCCGCTCGACGTAGGACCGCACGATCCAGACCGGCAGCTGATGGCTGACCAGCACCGCCTCGTGCCCGCGCGCCTGGTCCTTGGCCGCGTTCAGCGCGCCCATCATCCGCACGACGATGTCGACGTACGGCTCACCCCAGGACGGCTTGAACGGGTTGACCAGGTGCTTCCAGTTCTCGGGCTTGCGCAGCGCGCCGTCCCCCACCCCGAAGGTCTTGCCCTGGAAGACGTTGTCGGCCTCGATGAGCCGCTCGTCGGTGTCCAGGTCGAGGCCGTGCGTCTTGGCGACCGGGGTGGCCGTCTCCTGCGCCCGCTCCAGCGGCGAGGCGCAGACGTACGTCACGTCCCGCGCGGCGAGGTGCTCGGCGACCCGGTCGGCCATCTGCCGCCCCAGCTCGGACAGGTGGTACCCGGGCAGCCGCCCGTACAGAACCCCGTCCGGGTTGTCCACCTCACCGTGCCGCATGAGATGGACGACGGTGACGTCCTTGTCCCTGCTGCCGTTGCTGATGCTCACGCGGTGGCCTCCGCAGCCGCCCGGGCCGCCGCCGGAAGGGCGTCGGCGATCTTCTGGATGGCCCGCTCGTCGTGGGCCGTGGACACGAACCAGGACTCGAAGGACGACGGCGGCAGGTAGACGCCGTTCGACAGCAGCGAGTGGAAGAACGCGGTGAAGCGGTACGACTCCTGCCGCTTGGCGTCCTCGTAGGTGCGCACCTGCCGGTCGGTGAAGAACACCGAGAACATGTTGGAGGCGGTCTGCACCCGGTGCGCGACACCCTCCTTGCCCAGCGCCTCGGTGACCAGTGACTGGATCTGCGCGGACACGGCGTTCACCGTCTCGTACGCCGCGTCGTCCAGCAGCCTCAGCTGGGCGAGCCCGGCGGCGGTGGCGACGGGGTTCCCGGAGAGGGTGCCGGCCTGGTAGACGGGCCCGGCGGGGGCGAGGTGGGCCATGACGTCGGCCCGCCCGCCGAAGGCGGCGGCGGGGAAACCGCCCCCCATGACCTTCCCGAAGGTCATCAGGTCCGGCTTGACCCCGTCGACGCCGTACCAGCCGGCGCGGCTGGTGCGGAACCCGGTCATGACCTCGTCGGAGATGTAGAGGGCGCCGTTCTTGTGGCAGGCGTCCTTGAGCCCCTGGTTGAACCCCGGGTCCGGCGGCACCACGCCCATGTTCCCGGGCGAGGCCTCGGTGATCACGCACGCGATCTCACCCGGGTGCCGGTGGAAGGCCTCGTGCACGGCCTCCAGGTCGTTGTACGGCAGCACGAGCGTGTCGCCGGCCTGGGCGCCGGTGACACCCGGGGTGTCGGGCAGCGCGAAGGTCGCGACCCCGGACCCGGCGGCGGCGAGCAGTGCGTCCACGTGCCCGTGGTAGCACCCGGCGAACTTGATCACCTTCGACCGCCCGGTGAACCCACGGGCGAGCCGGATGGCGCTCATGGTCGCCTCGGTGCCGCTGCTGACCAGCCGCACCTGCTCCACGGGCTCGACCCGGGCGACGATCTCCTCGGCGAGCGCGACCTCGCCCTCACCGGGCGTGCCGAAGGACGTACCGCGGGCGACGGCCTCCTGGACGGCGGCGATGACCTCGGGGTGCGCGTGCCCGAGGATCATCGGCCCCCAGGAGCAGACGAGGTCGACGTACTCGCGGCCGTCGGCGTCGGTGAGGTACGGGCCGCGGCCGGACGCCATGAAGCGGGGCGTGCCGCCGACGGCACGGAAGGCGCGCACCGGCGAGTTCACACCGCCGGGGGTGACGGTGGAGGCTCGGTCGAAGAGCGCCTGGGAGGCGGGCGCGTCGTAGGGATAGGGCGTTTCGCTCAGGGCACTCATGACGTGCTGCTTCTCCGGCTTCTCGGACTCCGGCTGCTGGGGTGACCTCCTCAGGGTAGGCCGCGACCCGACGGGCGCGTGGCCCGCCTCGGGATCCAGGCACCGCGTCCCAAGATCCAAGCGCCGCCATCCGCCATCTGCGAGACTGACACCTGATACACACAGCTCTTACGCACGTAATGATCAGGGGCCGGACAAGAACCCGTGGACTGTTGTTTCACCGCACGTTTCGGCGGGCGGCCGTGGGGGAGGTCACTGACACGATGATCGGGTTGCGCGGCGGGGGCCACGCGTCCTAGAAAAGCAGTCGGGTGGAGATATGCATCGCGGTGGCGGACTGGGCGAGGGGACTGATGACCTGGGTCCTCGACGTGCCCGGCGGGGAAGGCACCGGCGCGACGCGGAGGAATCGACCGAAGCACGGCAGAGCGACGCACGTCAGGCACAGGGTGTACCGAGTGAGCCCGAGCGGTACGACCGGCACGGTGATCGGCAGCTGGAGAGCCAGCTGGAGCGACCGGTCGACGGCCGGCTCGACCACCGGGCCGACCGCCTGAGGGCGGGGAGCAGGAATGGTGGTCGGGTGGGGGTGACATACAAATACTTCGGCGCGCCGGACGGCGCGACGGCGGCCCGTGTCCCCATCTCGATGCGTCCCGAGGAACTCGGCGGCGACGAGCTGGGCATGAACGGCATGTTCACCAAGATCAAGCCGGAGACGATGGCCGCGATGGTCCTGACCGGCATCGAGGGCGTCCCCCTGCACAAGGTCCCGCCGCTGGAACTGGTCGTCCTGCACCCCGACTACGCGGTCGTCAAACTCCCCATGACCGTCGTCGACCCCCTGCGCGACATCGGCGAGGAGGCGGTCGGCGCGGCGGCCTTCATCTGGTCGACGGTCCCGGACCGGGGCGGGCCGCGGGATGCGTTCAACGTGTACCAGTTGCTGCACGAGTGGCAGGACTTCAGCCACCGGCTGCACGAGGCGGGGCATCAGCCGTATTGCCTGGTGTGGCCCTGAGCCGGGGTTTCGCTGGTTTCGCTTGGGGCACTGACGCGCCTTGGACAGCGGCAGGTGCGTGTACGTCCGCAGGGCGAAGCCGGGACCGAGTGGCCGAGGTACTCACGTAGCCGGGCCGGAGCGCGTGCCTGCGGGAGCGTGCGCTCCCTCGCCCCTTCGTGATCGAGGGCGGTGAAGTCGTCGCCGATCCGCACGACTGGTGCGTCGCCGAGTCAGGTGTCGACGTGGTCGCGCTTCCAGAGACAGCCGTTGGGGTGGCTGGTCGTGATCTGCGGGCGCGGGGGGGGCGAAGGGGGACCGACCGGACGGGAGTGGACCCGTCGGCTCCCTCCTGCTCGGCGGGCGGGCTCAGCCGTCCAGTGACACGCTGGAGGTTGTCCCGGCCTCTGGAGCGTGGGAGGAGCGGACATGGAGATCAAGCCGCAGATGGTCGCCATCCCCAAGGAAACCGACCATCTGGAGCAGGGGAAGTACGGCCCCGTTTTTCCCAGGACTCCGGCGTGCTACGGATTCACCATCATCGCGCGGATCAAGCCGGGCCGGGCCGAGGCGGTGCGCGCGCACGGGCACACGCTGGTCAAGGCGTTGGAGGAAGATCCGTACCTGCTGGCGCCGTTGAAGCTGCACTACCTTCGCTGGGTTCTCTTCGACGACGACACGCGCTTCATGTACCAGGGCATCTTCGACACCGACTTCGACAAGTACACCGAGGACGCGGTCGCCCTCTTCACGAAGGTCGGCGCGAGCACCGTCTTCGAGAACCTCGAGGGGTTTCCCGAGGACTGGCAGTCGAACCCGGAGGGGTTCGTACGCTTCGTAAGGGAACACCACTGCCCGAGCTTCATCGAGTACGGAGAGTATCCGTACGTGACGTCGGACGAGATCAAGAAGGCTCTGCGGATCAAGGGCGCCCTCTCGGAGATGCTCGACCAGATGCAGTGAGACGATCGAAATGAGCGAGGTCAGAACCGCGCGCACGTACAACCAGCGGCACATTCCGCGGAAGTACACACCGGGCGGGCGGCGGGTGAGTGTCTACGTCTCGTGGAGCTATCCGGCCGAGGCCGGTCGCGACGCGGCCGAACTGGACAACCGCTTCTCCACGATGACCGAGGTCAGGCGGGTGGCATGGCCCTCGTACGAGGACCCGAAGTGGTCGGACCCGTACCGGTTCCAGCAGGGCATCGCCGGGTCTCTGGAACTGTTCTTCTGGGCCTGGGTGCCGTTCCAGGACTACGTCGAGGAGGTCACGGGGCATCCCGTCCCGGTGTACCAGCGCATCGACCAGGCGGGGTTCTTCACCCCGCTCGACGAGCGGGTGCTCGACGACACGGACGTGCTGTTCGTGTTCGGGCTGGACCACGCGGTCACCGGGCAGGAGGCCCAGCCCGGGGAGATCGAGGCCCTGCGGGCGTTCCTCGGCCGGGAGGACGCCTGCCTCGTCCTGGGCCCGCACCACGATGTCGGCGCCTCGGACGACCTGAAGGTCCGGGAGATGGAATACCGCCACCACGGTGATCCCCTGGTGCCCCGGCAGCAGCGTTTCGCCACCTATGTGCGGGACTTGATGAAGGGCCTCGGGGTGCCGGTGATGAACCGGTACGGGCTGCGTCCGGCGACGCGCGAGGGCGATCGGATCGCCCCGCTGTCCACGGTCCGGGACCTGGACCCGAAGGGCTGGCTGGACGGGGTGACGAACTTCAACTTCCACATGCACCTGCCGCACTACGACACGACGACCGACGACCCGGACGCCATCCGCGTGCTGGCCAGGCAGCCGATCGACATGGCCCGGCCGCATCCGTTCACCGAGGCCGGCAACACCGAGTTCAACATGTTCCTGTGGATGCCGCCCGGCGGTGACCGCGCGGCCGATCTGCTGCTGGCGGACTCCACGATCTTCAGCTCCTTGTTCGGCGGGGACGACAGCCTGCGGAACTTCTGGCGCAACCTCGTCTCCACGTGAGGCAGCCGGGGAGGATCCATGAGCGTGCACACGGACGTCGCGCTGGAACTCGACGACATCCAGCGCGGGGTTCTCAGTTCCCGGCCGACGCCCTACGCGGCGACGTACCTCGCCTTCCGGATCGACGACCAGGGGCACGGCCGGGAGTTGATGCGGCGCGCGAGTACGGCGGTGACCTCCGCGGCGGACCCGGTCAGCCCGCTCGGGGAGACCTGGGTGAGTGTGGCCGTCACCTGCCGCGGGCTGGAGGCGCTGGGGGTGCCGGGCGCCTCGTTGGACACGTTCGCCTGGGAGTTCCGGCAGGGGATGGCGGCCCGCGCCAGGGCGCTGGGCGATGTGGGCGGGAGCAGCCCGGCGCACTGGGAAGCACCGCTGGGCAGCCCGGACATCCATGTGGTGGTCACGGCGGTCGCGCCCGACCCCGCCCACTTGGAGGCGGCCGTCGACCGGGCCCGCCCCGCCTACGACCGGCTGTCCGGCGTGACGGCGATCTGGCGGCAGGACTGCTACGCGCTGCCCACCGGGACCGAGCACTTCGGCTATCTCGACGGGGTCAGCCACCCGGCCGTCGAAGGCAGCGGCATACCGGGGTCCAACCAGTTGGAGGTGCCGCTGAAGGCCGGTGAGTTCGTCCTCGGCCACCGGGACGAGATCGGCGGCATCCAGAGCCCGCAGCCGGCCGTGCTGGGGCGCAACGGCAGCTACGCGGTCTTCCGCAAGCTGCATCAGAACGTCGCCGGGTTCCGCCGCTATCTGAAGGACAACGCCACCGGGCCCCAGGACGAGGAGCTGATCGCCGCGAAGATCATGGGGCGTTGGCGCAGCGGTGCTCCCCTGGCGCTGGCTCCGCATGCCGACGATCCCGCGCTCGGCACCGACCCGTACCGCCGCAACACCTTCCTGTACGAGAGCGACGATCCGGCGGGATTCAAGACGCCCGGGGGCTGTCACATCCGCCGGGCCAACCCCCGCGACGCCGCGGTGGCGGGGGAGGTGAGACTGCACCGCATGATCCGGCGCGGCGCCGTCTACGGTCCACCGCTGCCCGAGGGGGTGCTGGAGGACGACGGAGCCGACCGTGGCCTGATGTTCGCGTTCATCGGCGCGCACCTGGGGCGGCAGTTCGAGTTCGTCCAGTCGCAGTGGATGAACGACGGCGTCTTCTTCGGCGGGAACGACGCCAAGGACCCCGTCACCGGATCCCATGACGGCACCGGCGGCTTCACGATTCCGCGGCGGCCGCTGCGCCGGCGCCTCGCCCCGCTGCCGCGGTTCGTCGTCACCCGGGGAGGCGAGTACTGCTTCCTTCCGAGCCTGACCGCCCTGCGCCGGCTCGGCGGCCTTCGCGACTGACGTGCCGGGAAGTCCGACGCACCTGAGGGGCCTGGTCGGCCGCCATCGGCGGTCCGTCCTCGGCGGTGTCGTCGCCGACCACCTGGGCCGGCGCCGGGCCTCGCCACGGCGGGACGTCCGCCCGCCGCCACGGGCTCCGGGGAAGCCGCGCAGAACCAGCGCCCCCGCCCTGGCGGCACTGCCCGCCCGGACCGAGGACGCCTGCCTCGCATCCGTCGCCGATCGCCCCCGACGGCCACCGGCGGTTCGCGGCCCTGCTCGACCGGTTCGCGGCCCCGGCCGCCGAGGGTCCCGACGTCGACCGGTAGGCACCCGCGGGCCGGCGCCCCGCGAGCGCGCGCACTCCCGGGGGCCAGGGGCTGGACCTGTGGCCGCCATGCTGTCCCGGGCAGGCGGTCCCCCTCCCATTGGGTCCCGGCCCCGCTGGGTCTATCGTCTGAATTCCGGGGCCAGGACGAGGAGGACGGCCGGTGATGCCGCAGGACGAGGCCGTGATCGGCTGCATGGGCAAGGTGCTCATCGGGACGCGGGGATCCGCGGGTCCCGGCGAGGTCCTGGTGCGGGTCAGGGGCGGCTCCGAGACCTTCCTGGCGTGGTCCGAGGATCCCCTGCCCGCGGGCGCCACGGTCCTCGTGATCGAATCACGGGGATGCCGCGAGGTCGGCGTCATCGAGTGGGTGGATCCATTGGACGCGCTCGGCGGCGACACCGTCGGCGCAGGCTGAGGAGTACAAGCATGTTCGGATACCGCGTTCCCGCCCCCGACGAGGCGATGTTGATCTCCGGAGGCCGACGGGGTCTGGGGGGCGCGCCGTTCCGCGTGGTGACGGGCCACGGCAAGTTCGTGCTCCCGGTCTTCCGCAAGGTCCGGTTCCTCACGCTGTCGATGTGCGAGTCCGAGGTCACCGAGACGTGTGTGACCAAGCAGGGCATCTCCCTGCACGTCCGCGCGGTCATCGCCTTCAAGGTCGGCAACGACCACGAGAGCATCATCAACGCCGGTCAGCGCTTCCTGTCCGACCAGGAGCAGATGTCGGTGCTCACCGGCCGGATCTTCGCCGGCCACCTGCGGGCCATCATCGGCTCGATGACGGTCGAGGAGATCGTCACGGAGCGGCAGAAGCTCGCCGCCGAGGTCCTGGACACCTCCAAGACGGAGATGGCGAAGATCGGCCTGATCGTCGACTCGCTGCAGATCCAGTCGATCGACGACGGCGACACCGGCTACATCGACGCGATGTCCGCCCCGCACAAGGCGGCGATCCAGCGGCAGGCGCAGATCGCCCAGGCCCAGGCCACCCAGGCCGCGGTCGAGGCGGAGCAGGAGGCGGCCCGCAAGCAGGCCGAGTACGCCCGGCAGACCGCCATCGTCAAGGCCGAGTACTCGGCCGAGGTGGACCGCGCCCAGGCCCAGGCCGGGCAGGCCGGTCCGCTGGCACAGGCCCATGCCCAGCAGGAGGTGCTGGCCGCCCAGACGGAACTGGCCGAGCGCCAGGCCAGGTTGCGCCAGCAGCAGCTGGTCGCGGAGGTCGTCAAGCCCGCCGAGGCCGAGGCCGAGCGGGTCAGGATCCTCGCCGCCGCCGAGGCCCAGCGCATGAAGATCCAGGCCGAGGCCGCCGCCTCCTACGACCGGGTCGCCCTCGACCGGATGCTCATCGACCAGCTCCCGCAGATCGTGAAGGAGGCCGCGGGGGGCCTGGCCGGCGCCAACGTCAATGTCCTCAACGGCGCGGACGGGCTCGGCGAGATCGCCGCGGGTCTGGTGTCCCAGGGTCTGACGATCCTCGACTCCGTCCGGCAGAACCTGAACGGCGGCCAGGACAACAAGGACAACCCGAGCGGCAAGGGGGACCTCAACGGCCTGCTCCAGCTGCGCTCGGGCAAGGAGGGGGCGTCGGAGGACGACGGCCGGGTGGACCTCGACTAGGCGCTCCGCCGGTTCAGCCGTTCACGACCTGACGGGCCGTGGCGTGTCTGTGGCTTCGTCGTGGCTGGCCGTCGGCATCGATGAGCAGGGTGTCGGTGCCACGCCGGGAACGACCCGTCCGTGTGCCCGGTTCGAGGACGGCCGGCGGGCTCAGGTAGACCCAGCCGGCGCCGGAGCGGGCCTGGCAGGTGCGCAGTTGGGCCACGCCGGCGAGCGCACGGCACGGTACTCGTCCGGCACGTACGCGGGGTTCTCGGCGACCGATCCGGCGTGGAGCCGGGTTCAAGCCGAGCCCGGCCACCCGGGCGATGCTCGACGTCGTCGAGGTCAGGCCGCCGCCCGTACCGTCCTGACACGCGGCGGGCCCGCGGCCGTACCCCCGTGCCGTGGCGGTCAGTCCAGCTGGAGCCGGTCGGCGAGCCCCGCCTCCTCGAACGCCGCCACCACGTCGTCGCGGCTCTCGGTGAAGTGGGCCCAGCTGTCGCAGTGGGCCGGCACCACCCGGCGGGCGGCGAGCAGCCGGGCGGCGGCGGCCGTACCCGCGCCGTCCAGGACGAGGAGGGCGTCGTCGAGGACGGGCATCCGGGGTGCGCCGGCGAAGAGGACGGCGGTGTCGACCGGGGCGTACCGCTCGGCGATCTCCTCGACGAGTTCCAGGGAGGCGTTGTCGCCGCTCACGTAGACGCTGGGCAGGTCGGCGGAGGTCAGCAGGAAGCCGGTGACGTCGCCGACGATCGGCTCGGAGCCCTTGGGTCCGTGCAGGGCCGGGGCGGCGGTCACGGTGACGGTGCCGCCGTCGGGGCGGGGCAGGTCGACGGACTGCCACGGAGTGAGGGGTTCGGTGGTGCCGCCGAGCCGGCCGGCCGCGGCGGGGGTGGTGAACGTGCGCGGGGTGCCGGCGAGCAGGGCCCGCCCGGAGTGGTCGAGGTTGTCGGCGTGCTGGTCGTGCGAGAGCAGGACGACGTCCACGGGGCCGAGTGCGGCGGCGCTCATGCGCGGCGGGGCGGTCTTGATCAGGGTCCGGGCGCCGGGCGACGGGTAGTCGCCGGGGTCGTCGAAGGTGGGGTCGGTGAGGAAACGGAGTCCGCCGTACTCGATGAGGACGGTGGGGCCGCCGAGAACGCGGACCGGTATCCGCTCTTCGGCGGCGGGGGATGCGGAGGGTGTTGCGACCATGACGACTCACCTCACGGATAGAAGGATTTCATCCGTGAGAGACACTACGGGTTCCTCACGGATGGACGCAAGGCGTACCATGAGACTCGTGACTGAGACCGTGCGTACGACCGGCCGGCCCGCTCCGTACCCCCCGGCGCCGGGCGCGGAGCAGTACCCGGCCCTCGACCTCGCCAACAGCGCCGTCACCCTGCCCGGCGGACAGCGCGTCGACCTGCTCGGCACGCCCGCCGCGGCACAGGACTGGCTCGCCCACCACGGCCTCGCCCCCGCCGACGCCGACCTGCGCGAGACCTGCGCGAGCCGGCTGCGCTCCCTGCGCGAACGGATCCGCACCCTGCTCGCCGCCCACGTCGAGGGCCGCCCCGCCCCCGCCGACGCCCTCGACGCGGTCAACGAGGCACTCACCCTCGCCCCGGCCGCCTCCCTGCTGCACTGGTCCGCCGAGCGCGGTCTGTACCGCTCCGCCGCCCACCCCGCCACCCAGATCGTCGAGCACGCCCTGGCCGCCCTCGCCGCCGACGCCGCGGGCCTGCTCACCGGCCCCGACGCCGACCGCCTCACCGCCTGCGGCTCCGTCCCCTGCAACCGCTACCTGCTCCGCCACGGCCGCCGCCACTGGTGCTCCACCCGCTGCGGCGACCGCGCCCGTGCGGCCCGCGCCTACGCCCGCCGCACGGGGCGGGCCGAGGAGGACTGAACGCACCCGGCCGGCGAAGTCCGCCGCGGTTCCAGCGGAGCGTCTGGCGGTGCGGAGCGCCCAGGGGGTTTCGTTTGGGTCAGCCCGGGTCCACGACGCCCGGCACGGCCTGATCCGACCCGATCCGAACGAAACCCCCTAGCAGTACGGCGCCTGGTGGGTGAGTGAGGCGGCCACCCGCATCCACACGCAGAACTGCCGGTAGAGCGCCGGGAGCCGGCCGGTCGCACGGACCGTACGGCTGTCGTCGGCCGTCACGCCCGGGATACCGAGGAGGGTGGCGGCGACGGAGGCGGACTGCCAGCGGACGGTGAGGGTGACCTCGGCGGCGACGGCCCCGGGACGGCGCGGGGCCTGGCCCAGGGCCGCCGCGACCCCCTCCTCGACGGCCTCGCGCGCCTCCGCCTCCGGCCGCAGCTCGGCGGCGAACCGGTCGTGGGCGTACTTCACGGGGACCGTGACGACGGACGCGTCCCAGGCCGCCATCTCCGCGCACGCCACGTCGTCACCCGTGAGGGCCACCACGGGCACCCCCAGGGCCGCCGCCGTGGCATGGGCGAGCCCGATCTCGCCGACCGGCCGGCCGTCCAGCCACATGTCCTCGATCTCGTGCCCCATGAAGCTGTGGCTGAGCACACCCGGGGCACCGGCCCGGGAGTGGTAGCCGACACACAGCACGGCGTCGTACTCCCCGGTCAGGCCCTCCAGCATGCCCATGTGCTTGGGTTTGCCCCGTATCAGCCGGGCGGCCGGGTGCAGTGCCTCGGGCAGTAGATTGCGCATCGGCCCGTGGGCGTCGTTGACGAGGATGTCACCGGCACCCGCCACCAGCGCGCCCCGCACGGCCGCGTTCACGTCCTCGGCCATCATGGAACGACCGCGCTCGTAGTCCCGGCCACCCGGCTGCACGTCGTCGGCGTCCACGAGCCCGGTGACGCCCTCCATGTCCACGCTGATGTATATGCGCACGGCGTCGACCCTAGCCGACCCTACGTATTGTAGGTTCCCAACCGTGAGCGGCCACGCGCCTGTTCACCTGTCTGTTCAACGGGGGACCCCTTGCAGGACACGGAAACGGAAGCCGGTGGGGAGGTCTGCGCGCGCAGTCTCGCGCCGACCCTGACCCTGCTGGCGGTCAGCCTCCTCGTCGCCGCCGTCGGCGTGTACGAGCTGTGCGGCTTCGGTCTGCACAGCCTCGACCGGCGCCCGCACCTGTTCAGCGACGGCCTCGCGACCGGCGGGGTGATCGTCGCCGTGGTCGCGGCCGGCGCGGCGGTGGGCAACCTGGCCTGGCACCTGGTGACGGCCCGGCGCGACAGGGAAAGAGCCGGGTAAGAGGCGCGGTGCGGGAAGGCGTTGGGTAAGAGGCACGGCACATGAGGGACCTGGGTGAGCGCCGATGCCGGTACGCTCCCGGTACACAGGAACGCTGTCCTACAAACTGTAGGGTGAGCCTCTGCCCCGTCCCCTCCCACCCAAGGTGACCAGTCACCATGCCCGCTGAGCAGTCGACCCTGACCACCGCGACGATCCCCGGTCAGCGCGGTACACGCCGCGAGTTCCGGATGCCCGCGCCCAGCCCGAGGCTGCGCGCCGGGGCGGCCTCGGCCACCGTGTGGTACCTGCGGCTGATCGCCGTCTTCAACATCATCGCGGTGATGTCGCTGCCGTTCCGCAAAGAGGTGGAAGAACACAACGACGGCAAGCTCTTCACCGCCCGCCATGTGCACGCCCACACGCACCACGCCGGCCAGTTCTTCACCCCCTACCTGGCCACCGCAGGCCTGGCCTCGGCCGCGGCGGCGATCTTCCTGGCGCTGGTGATGCGGCGCGGGAAACGGGCCGGGTGGGTGGTCAACATACTGCTCGCCGGCCCCCTGTTCGTGCTCTACGTCCTCGCCCTCACCCAGCACCCGTTCCGCGACCACGCCTTCAACTGGGTCTCCACCGCCCTCACCGGCCTCTTCGTGGCCGCGCTGCTGATCGGCCGCCGGGAGTTCAACGCCGTCGGCGACCCGTCCAACCCGAAGCTCGCACTGGCCGTCGGCGCGGGCGGCATCCTGGTGACCGGCGGACTCGGCACCCTGCTCGTGCACGCCACCAACAACCTGACCGGCGCCACCCTGTTCGACGAGCTGGCCTACACCCTGCTGCGCGGCATCAGCGTCGGTCCGCTCGCCGACCGGGTCGACTCCGTGCACGCGCCCCGCTGGGCCGACATCATCATCAACATCCTGCTCGCCGCGGCCTTCTGCCTGGTCCTGTACGCCTGCTTCCGCTCCCCGCGCGGCCGCCGGCTCCTCACCTCCGAGGACGAGGAGAAACTGCGCGGACTGCTCGACAAGCACGGCGCCCGCGACTCCCTCGGCTACTTCGCGCTGCGCCGCGACAAGGCCGCCATCTTCTCCCCCACCGGCAAGGCCGCCGTGACCTACCGTGTCGTCGGCGCGGTCTCCCTCGCCTCCGGCGACCCGATCGGCGACCCCGAGGCCTGGCCCGGTGCCATCGACGCCTGGCTCAGCGAGGCCCGCCGGCACGCCTGGACCCCGGCCGTCATGGGCGCGAGCGAGGAGGCCGGCACGATCTACGCCCGGCACGGCCTGGACGCGCTGGAGCTCGGCGACGAGGCGATCGTGGACATCGCCGACTTCACCCTCGACGGCCGCGCCATGCGCGTGGTCCGCCAGGCCCACAACCGGGTCAAGCGGGCCGGGTACACGGTCCGCATCCGCCGCCACGAGGACATCCCCGCCGACGAGCTGGCCCTCCTGATCGAACGCGCCGACCAGTGGCGCGACGGCGCCACCGAACGCGGCTTCTCCATGGCCCTCGGCCGTCTCGGCGACCCGGCGGACGGCCGCTGCGTGATGCTGGAGTGCCGCGACGCGAACGACGAGCCGCGTGCCCTGCTCAGCTTCGTCCCCTGGGGCGAGCACGGTCTGTCCCTGGACCTGATGCGCCGCGACCGCGACTGCGAGAACGGCCTGATGGAGTACATGGTCGTGGAACTCCTGCTGCGCGCAAAGGAGTTGGGCATCAAGCGGGTGTCGCTGAACTTCGCGATGTTCCGCTCGGTCTTCGAACGCGGCGCCCGTCTCGGCGCGGGCCCGGTCCTGCGTCTGTGGCGCTCCACCCTCACGTTCTTCTCCCGCTGGTGGCAGATCGAGTCCCTCTACCGGGCCAACGCCAAGTACCGCCCGGTGTGGGAGCCCCGCTTCCTGCTGTTCGCCAAGAGCAGCGACATCCCGAGGATCGGCCTGGCGAGCGCCCGGGCGGAGGGCTTCCTCGAGCTGCCGGGACTGGGCGGCCGCCGGCCGTAGGCCGCGCTCAGCCGCCCACCGTGAAACCGATCACCGCGCCGCCTCCCTCCCGCCGGGAGGCGAACGGTGCTCCGCCGTGCGCCATGGCGACCTCCCGCACGATGGACAGGCCCAGCCCCGACCCCGGCAGGGACCTCGCGTCGGCGGCGCGGTAGAAGCGGTCGAAGATACGGATCAGGTCGCCCTCGGCGATCCCGGGCCCCCGGTCCAGCACCTCCACCCGCACGGTCCCCGGCCGGGCCCCGGTGATGCCGACCTCGATGGGCGCCTGCCCGTCCCGGTCGAACTTGGCCGCGTTCTCCACCAGGTTGGACATGGCCCGCTGCAGCATCCCGGGCCGCCCGTCGGTCGTCGTGTCGCCGCTCGTGTGCAGCACGATCTCCCGCCCGGTACGGCGTTTGGCCAGCCCCACGACGTCCTCGGCGATGTCGGCGAGGTCCACCCGCTGCGGCGGCTCGGTGTCGGACTGCCCGGCGGCGAGGTCGACCAGCTCGTTGACCAGGTCGGTCAGTTCCCGGGCCTCCTGACCGAGGTCGGCGACCAGTTCCTCCCGCGTGGCGGGGGGCAGCTCGTCGATCCGGCGCAGCAGCGAGATGTTCGTACGCAACGACGTCAGCGGGGTGCGCAGCTCGTGCCCCGCGTCCTGCACCAGCCGCCGCTGGTCCTCCTCGGACTGTGCGAGCCGGCCCAGCATCCGGTCGAAGGCGCGCCCGAGCCGGCCCACCTCGTCCAGGCCCGCGACCGGCACCTCGATGCCCAGCTGGCGGGTGCGGGCCACGTCCTCCGCCGCGGAGGTGAGGATCACCAGGCGCCGGGTGATCCGGCGGGCCAGCCACCACCCGAACAGGCCGGCCCCCACCACGACCGCCGCCATCAGGATCAGGGTGCGCTGCTGCAGCGCCCGCAGCAGGTCCTCGGTGTCGCTGAACTCCTGCGCGACCTGCACCGCGCCCCGCCCGTCGCCGAGCGAGACGGTGGCGATGCGGAACAGGTCCCCGTCCACCGGTACGTCCTTGTGCTCGACGACCTTCCCGGCCGTCGCCGCGAGCGCCATGGCCTTGTCACGGGAGGTGACGGGCAGGCTGGGGTTGCCGTGGTCGACGATCTGGCCCTGTGCGCCGAGCACCTGTACGTCGGTGCGGGCGGGCCGGACCAGGTCGTGCCCGGGACGGGAGGAGGAGAAGTCCTCGGGGACCATCTCGTGCTGGCGCACCTCGTCCCGCACGTCCTGCACGACCTGGCTGAACACCGACTGCTGGTCGACCCGGACCAGCCGCGCGGCGGAGCCGTACGACAGGATGCCGACGAGGATCGTGACGGCGGCGGTGACGGCCGCGAAGGAGACGGCGAAGGTGGTGCGCAGGGAGACCAGCTTGGGCCGGCGCAGGGCCGACAGCCGCCACGGCCGGCCCACCTAGTCCTCCCGGAGCACGTAACCCACGCCCCGCACGGTGTGGATCAGCTGCGGGGCGCCGGGCTCGTCCAGCTTGCGGCGCAGGTAGCCGACGTACACGGCGAGGTTCTTGGAGCCGGGCCCGAAGTCGTAGCCCCAGATCCGGTCGTAGATCGTCGAGTGGTCGAGCACGATGCCGGCGTTGCGCACGAGCAGTTCCAGCAGTTCGAACTCGGTGCGGGTCAGCTCCAGCTCGCGCGTGCCGCGCCAGGCCCGGCGGGCCTGGAGGTCCATGCGGATGCCGGCGGCCTCCACCTGCCGGTCGGGCAGCTGGGCCTCCCGGCCGCCGGTCTCGACGCCGCCCCCGCCGCCGTTGCCGCTGCCGGCGGGCACCGGGCTGGTGCGGCGCAGCAGGGCGCGCAGCCGGGCGAAGACCTCCTCGACGTCGAACGGCTTGACCACGTAGTCGTCGGCGCCCGCGTCCAGGCCCGCGATGCGGTCGGCGGTCTCGACGAGGGCGGTGAGCATGAGGATCGGCGTGCGGTTGCCCTCGGCGCGCAGTACCCGGCACACCTGGAGCCCGTCGATGCCCGGCATCATCACATCGAGGACGAGGACGTCCGGCGGGGTCTTGTGGGCCTGTGCCAGCGCTTCGACGCCGTCGGCCACCGCCGTCACCGCATACCCCTCCAGGGTCAGGGCCCGCTCCAGGGCATGGCGGATGGCACGGTCGTCTTCAGCGAGCAGCACAGTCTGGGGCACGGTCCCAGTCTGCCAAGGCCCCCGGCGGTTCGGCCGGGGCGAGCGGACCTACGATCACCCTTTTTACCGGCCTCTCACCGTCACAGGGGCAACCCGGCCCCGGGTTCTGCCGTCTTCCCACCGTCCACGGACGCGCCGAGTCCCGCCAGCTGTTCCTCGAAGGGCACGACCTCGAACCCGCCCGTGGGGCCCGCCCCGGCCGCCGGCAGCCCGGCCATCAGGGCGGCGAGCTCCCCCGCCGCCCGCTCGATCCGCCCCGCCAGCCCTCCCTCACCCCAGTCCTCCGACGCGGCATAGACACCGGTCGGCACCACGACGGCACGCAGGTGGGCGAAGAGCGGCCGCAGGGCGTGGTCGAGCACCAGCGAGTGGCGGGCCGTCCCCCCGGTGGCCGCGATCAGCACCGGCCTGCCCGCCAGCGCGTCCTTGTCGAGGACGTCGAAGAACGACTTGAACAGCCCGCTGTACGAGGCGGAGAACACCGGGGTGACCACGATCAGCCCGTCGGCCCCCGCCACCGCGTCCTGCGCGGCGGCGAGCTCCCTGCCCGGGAACCCGTTGGTGAAGGTGTGCGCGATCTCCACCGCGAGGTCCCGCAGCTCGATCACCTCGATGCCGGCCGGCGCCCGCCGGTCCACCGCGGCGGCCAGCCGGTCGGCCAGCAGCCGGGTGGAGGAGGGGACGCCCAGTCCCGCGGACACGACGACGAGCTTCATACGGCGGTCACCTCCCGGGACGCCTTGAGGGAAGCGTGGGTGGGCGCCTCGGGCACATCCGCCGGGCGGCCGTTCGCGAACTCCTTGCGCAGGACCGGTACGACCTCCTCGCCGAGCAGGTCGAGCTGCTCCAGCACGGTCTTCAGCGGCAGCCCCGCGTGGTCCATCAGGAACAGCTGGCGCTGGTAGTCACCGGCGTAGTCGCGGAAGGCCAGCGTCTTGTCGATGACCTGCTGCGGGGAGCCGACGGTCAGCGGGGTCTGCTCGGTGAACTCCTCCAGCGAGGGCCCGTGGCCGTAGACCGGCGCGTTGTCGAAGTACGGCCGGAACTCGCGCACCGCGTCCTGCGAGTTCCTCCGCATGAACACCTGGCCGCCGAGGCCCACGATCGCCTGCTCGGGCGTGCCGTGCCCGTAGTGGGCGTACCGGGTCCGGTACAGCTCGACCATCCGCCTGGTGTGGTCGGCCGGCCAGAAGATGTTGTTGTGGAAGAAGCCGTCGCCGTAGTAGGCCGCCTGCTCGGCGATCTCGGGTGAGCGGATCGACCCGTGCCAGACGAAGGGCGGGACGCCGTCCAGCGGGCGGGGGGTGGCGGTGAAGCCCTGCAGCGGGGTGCGGAACTTCCCCTCCCAGTCCACGACGTCCTCGCGCCACAGCCGGCGCAGCAGGGCGTAGTTCTCGATGGCGAGGTTGATGCCCTGCCGGATGTCCTGGCCGAACCAGGGGTAGACCGGCCCGGTGTTGCCGCGGCCCGTCATCAGGTCGACGCGCCCGTCGGCCAGGTGCTGGAGCATCGCGAAGTCCTCCGCGATCTTCACCGGGTCGTTGGTGGTGATCAGGGTGGTGGAGGTGGAGAGGACCAGCCTCTCGGTCCGCGCGGCTATGTAGCCGAGCAGGGTGGTCGGGGAGGACGGCACGAACGGCGGGTTGTGGTGCTCGCCGGTGGCGAAGACGTCCAGGCCGACCTCCTCGGCCTTCAGCGCGATGGCGACCATGGCCTTGATGCGCTCCGCCTCGGTCGGCGTGCGCCCCGTGGTGGGGTCCGGCGTGACGTCGCCGACCGTGAAGATCCCGAACTGCATGGTCGCTCATCCTCCAGGTTGTTGACCGTTCAACTATACCCGTCGAACGGCCCCCCGGCCCGGGATATTCCACCCGCCCGCCCCCTCAGGGCACCAGCACCAGTCGCCCCCGCACCCCGCCCTCCGCCAGCCGCGCGTGCGCCTTGGCCGCATCCTCGAGGGCGTAGGTCTCCGCCACCCGCAGGGTCAGCACCCCCTCGTCCACCAGCCGCCCCAGCTCCGCCAGCTGCGCCCCGTCACCCCGCACCCAGACGTTCTCCGTCCGCACCCCCCGCTCCGTCTCGGGCAGCACTCCGTCACGGACCGCGACGAACGCGCCTCCGTCCCGCACCCACGCGAGGGCGGGCGCCCCGAGCACGGCGGCGTCCAGCACCGCGTCCACGCTGCCCGGCTCGACGCCGTCGGCCGTGAAGTGCGCGGCTCCCAGGGAGCGCACCAGCCCCTCGTCGGCCGCCCGCGCGTGCCCGGTCACCTCGATCCCCCGGTGCGCGGCCAGCTGCACGGCGAACCCGCCGACCGCACCCGCCGCACCGGTCACCAGCAGGGACGCGCCCGGCGCGAGAGACAGCAGGTCCAGGGCCTGCAGTGCGGTCAGCCCGTTCAGCGGCAGGGTGCCCGCGTGCACCGCGTCCACCGAGGCCGGCGCCTTGGCCACGACATCCGCGGCCACGACGACGTACTCGGCGTGCGCCCCCAGCGGGTCGGCCACCCCGGGCGCCAGCGCCACCACCGGGTCACCGACCTGCCAGGCGGCGGCCACCCCGACCGCGTCCACCGTGCCGGCCACGTCCCAGCCGAGCCCGACCGCCTTGCCGGCCCCGCCGAAGAGACCGGCGCGGGAGGCGGCGTCCACCGGGTTCAGCGCGCCCGCGGCCACCTTGATCCGTACCTGCCGGGCCGCCGGCTCCGGCAGGGGCACGTCCGCGATCTCCACGACCTCCGGACCGCCGAACGACTTCACGACCACAGCACGCATGGCAACTCTCCTGAAAACCAAGGGACTTGATGACTCGCGAGGGGCTTTCCCGTTCGCAGCACCAACCCTAGGAGAGTTACTATCCATCGGTAAGTAGTTACCTCAGAGTGCGTAACCGACCCCGAGGAGACGGCCATGACGACCATGACGGCGGCCCAGCGACGCGAACAGGCCCGCGCCGACTACGACGCCTTCCTGCGCGAGTGCCCCACCAACCAGCTCCTCGGGCGGCTCAGCGACAAGTGGGTCAGCCTCGTCGTCGCCGCCCTGTCCGCCGGCCCCCAGCGCTACAGCGACCTCGGCCGCAGGATCGCGGGCGTCAGCCCCAAGATGCTCACGCAGACCCTGCGCGCCCTGGAACGGGACGGCATCGTCAGCCGCACGGTCACCCCGTCCGTCCCGGTCCGCGTCGACTACGCACTCACCCCGCTCGGCGCCAGCCTCGCCGGCCTGCTGACCGCGGTGAAGGACTGGGCGGAGACCCACTTCGAGGAGGTCCGGGCGGCCCGCGAACGCTACGACGCCGAGGACGCCGCCTGAGCCCGGCGGGCCGCCGCCCCCCATGTCCCGCATGTCCCGCATGCCAAGCTGCTGCCCATGTCGATCCTCCGCTCCGCCGCCCTGTTCGTCGTCGCCGCCCTCTTCGAGATCGGCGGCGCCTGGCTGATCTGGCAGGGCGTGCGCGAGCACCGGGGCTGGCTGTGGATGACCGGCGGCGTCCTGGCGCTCGGCGCGTACGGCTTCGTCGCCACCTTCCAGCCGGACGCCCACTTCGGCCGCATCCTGGCGGCGTACGGCGGGATCTTCGTGGCGGGCTCGCTCCTGTGGGGCGTCGTCGCCGACGGCTACCGCCCCGACCGCTACGACATCACCGGCGCGCTGATCTGCCTCGGCGGCATGGCCGTGATCATGTGGGCGCCGAGGAACGGCGGTTAGGCCTCACTTACGCTGGACGGAGCCGTTCGCGCCACCGGACCACAGGAGCTGCCCATGACCCCCGCCTCCCGCATCGCCGTCGTCACCGGGGCGAGCAGCGGCATCGGCGCCGCCACGGCCCGGCAGCTCGCGGAGGCCGGCTACCGCGTCGTGCTCACCGCCCGCCGCAAGGACCGCATCGAGGCGCTGGCGGAGGAGCTGACCCGGGCGGGCCACTCGGCCGTGGCGTACCAGCTGGACGTGACCGACCGCGCGGCGGTGGACGAGTTCGCCACGGCGTTCCAGACGGTCGGCGTCCTGGTCAACAACGCGGGCGGCGCCCTCGGTGCGGACCCGGTGGCCACCGGCGACCCGGCGGACTGGCGCACGATGTACGAGACGAACGTCATCGGCACCCTGAACCTCACCCAGGCCCTGCTGCCCAGGCTGGTGGCGAGCGGCGACGGCGTGGTCGTCGTCGTGTCCTCCACCGCCGGCCACGGCACGTACGAGGGCGGCGGGGGCTACGTCGCCGCCAAGCACGGCGCCCACGTCCTCGCCGAGACCCTCCGCCTGGAGATCGTCGGCCAGCCGGTCCGCGTCATCGAGATCGCGCCCGGCATGGTCAAGACGGAGGAGTTCGCCCTGACCCGGTTCGCCGGCGACAGGGAGCGGGCGGAGAAGGTCTACCAGGGGGTCGCCGAGCCCCTGACGGCGGACGACGTGGCCGAGACCATCACCTGGGCGGTCACCCGCCCCAGCCACGTCAACGTGGACCTCCTGGTCCTCCGCCCCCGCGCCCAGGCGTCCAACACCAAGGTCCACCGGGAGCCCTGATGTCCGACGACAACTCCGTCGAGTCCCTGGAGAAACGCCGCCTGGCCCAGGAAGCCAAGGACGAACGCAAGGTCTGGTACTTCCTCGGCTACTTCCTCTTCGGCATCCACATCGTGGCCTTCGTGATGATCTACGCCGTACGCCACGCCAAATGACCAACCCCTGATCCTCGGTGATCCCGACTCCGGGCGCGCGGCCGAACGGCGCTTCCGTCGGGTGTCGGCCGATCGCGGTGTCGGCCGGCTGTCGGGGCCTGTCGGTCCGATGTCGGCGGCTTGTCGGCGGGTCCTGACACCTTCACGGAGACGGCCGGCCGGAAGCCACCGGGCGGCCCCGATCCCGAGGAGTCACCATGCACACCCGCACCCGCGTCACGATCATCGGCGCCGGGCTCGGCGGACTCACGCTGGCCCGTGTCCTGCACGTCCACGGCATCCCGGTCACGGTCTACGAGGCGGAGACCTCCCCGTCGGCGCGCACCCAGGGCGGGCTGCTCGACATCCACGACTACAACGGGCAGCTCGCCCTGAAGGCGGCCGGCCTGATGGACGAGTTCCACGCCATCGTCCTGGAGGGCCGCCAGGCGATGCGGGTCCTCGCCCCGGACGGCACCGTCCTGCTCGACGAGGCAGACGACGGCACGGGCGGACGCCCCGAGGTGCAGCGCGGCGAGCTGCGGCAGATCCTGCTCGACTCCCTCCCGGCGGGCACCGTCCGCTGGGGGCACAAGGTCAGCGCCACCCGGGCCCTCGGCGAGGGACGCCACGAGGTGACGTTCGCCGACGGCGGCACCGTCGTCACCGGCCTGCTGGTTGGCGCGGACGGCGCGTGGTCACGGGTCCGGCCGCTGCTCTCCACCGCCACACCCGAGTACACCGGCACGTCGTTCGTCGAGACCTACCTGTACGACGCCGACACCCGGCACCCCGCCGCCGCGAAGGCGGTCGGCGGCGGATCGATGATCGCGCCCGCGCCGGGCAGGCAGATCTTCGCCCACCGGGAAAGCGGCGACACCCTGCACGCCTACGTGGTGCTGTCCAAGCCCCAGGAGTGGTTCACCGCCATCGATTTCACCGATGCCGCCGCGGCGACCGCACGGATGGCGCAGGAGTTCGACGGCTGGGCACCGGAGCTCACCGCCCTGATCACCGACAGCGACACCGCCCCGGTCCTGCGCCCCTACCACGCTCTGCCGACCGGGCACCGGTGGGACCGGGTGCCCGGGGTGACCCTGCTCGGCGACGCCGCCCACCTCTCGGTCACCAAGGGCGAAGGCGCCAATCTGGCCATGCTCGACGGCGCCGAACTTGGCCAGGCCCTCGCCGCGCACCCCGACGACATCGAGGCCGCGCTCACCGAGTACGAGCAGGCCATGTTCCCGCGCAGCGCCGAGGCCGCCACCGAAGGTGCCGAGATCGCCGAGATCGACTCCGACGACAACACGGCCCAGAGGCTGGTCGACGTGTTCAAGAAGGGCCGATGAGCGGACACCGGCCCGCGACCCGTACCACCCGGGCCGCCTGCCACTAGGCGATGGGGCCCGCACCAGGGGCCCCGCACCAGGGGACCCGCCCCGTCAGCCCTTCACGCACACGACCTGCCGGAGCTTCGCGACGACCTCGACGAGGTCCCGCTGCTGGTCGATGACCTGGTCGATCGACTTGTAGGCGCCCGGGATCTCGTCCACGACCCCGGAGTCCTTACGGCACTCCACGCCCCGCGTCTGCTCCTCCAGGTCCTTGGTCGAGAAACGCTTCTTCGCCGCGTTACGGCTCATCCGCCGGCCGGCGCCGTGCGAGGCCGAGTTGAAGGCCAGCTCGTTTCCGAGACCCTTCACGATGTACGAGCCCGTGCCCATGGAACCGGGGATGATCCCGTACTCGCCCGAGCCGGCCCGGATCGCGCCCTTGCGGGTGACGAGCAGGTCCATGTCCTCGTACCGCTCCTGAGCCACGTAGTTGTGGTGGCAGGAGATCTCCGGTTCGAAGACCGGCTTGGCCTTCTTGAACTCCTTGCGGACGACGTCCTTCAGGAGCGCCATCATCAGCGTGCGGTTGTACTCGGCGTACTCCTGCGCCCAGAACAGGTCGTTGCGGTAGGCCGCCATCTGCGGGGTGTCCGAGACGAAGACCGCCAGGTCACGGTCGACCAGGCCCTGGTTGTGCGGAAGCTTCTGGGCCACGCCGATGTGGTGCTCGGCGAGTTCCTTGCCGATGTTGCGGGAGCCGGAGTGGAGCATCAGCCATACGGCACCGGTCGTGTCCGTGCAGATCTCGATGAAGTGGTTTCCGCTTCCGAGCGTCCCCATCTGCTTCCAGGCGCGCTCCTGACGGAACCTGACCGACTCGGCCACTCCGTCGAACCGCCCCCAGAAGTCGTCCCACCCGGCCGTGGCAAGCCCGTGGAAGTCCCCCGGCTCGACGGGGTCCTCATGCATCCCCCGCCCCACCGGAATCGCCTGCTCGATCTTCGACCGCAGCCGCGACAGATCCCCCGGCAGGTCGTTGGCCGTCAGCGACGTCCGCACGGCGGACATACCGCACCCGATGTCCACCCCCACCGCCGCCGGGCACACCGCGCCCTGCATGGCGATGACCGAGCCGACCGTCGCGCCCTTGCCGTAGTGCACGTCCGGCATCACGGCCAGGCCCTTGATCCACGGCAGGGTCGCCACGTTCTGGAGCTGGTGCAGGGCCACGTCCTCGACCGTCGAGGGGTCCGTCCACATCCGGATCGGTACCTTCGCGCCCGGTATCTCCACGTACGACATACGTTCCTCATTCCCCCGAAAATAACGACAAATGCTTACACAAGGCCTATAGGCAGCAAAACGCAAAAGCGGCGCCAAGGTCGGCAAAAAAGGACAAGGGACCGGCGGCCACGGCAGTGCGTGCGATACACATTGTCTCCAGGGGGCGCCCCGCTGCGGCAAGCGATTAACCAGCGGGGACACTGGAGCACCGAGCGAGCGCACACCCGAAGCGCACACCCGAGAGGAGCCCGACCGTGCAGCGGAAGGCGTACGTATCCGGCACCGCCGCCCTCCTCGTGGCGCTGCTGGCCGGCTGCACGAGCGGCTCGGGCGGCGACAGCCCCACGGACAACGCCAATCCGGGCGACGCCGGCACCACCACGGCGGCCGCCCAGCCCGGCAAGTACCGCACCCTCCCCGAACCCTGCGGCGCCGTCGGCCACGACGCCCTCGACTCCCTGCTCCCCGGTATCAAGCAGATCACCGACCCCGTCCAGCGGGACAAGGCGTACCAGGGCGAGGCCGAGCTCACCTATGACACCGACCGCAAGGTCGGCTGCCACTGGAAGGTGGAGTCCGCGGACGCCACCGACCGCCTCTCGGTCGACTTCGAGCGCGTGGTGTCGTACGACAACGCGATCAGCGACGACGACCAGGCGCAGCAGCTGTTCGAGGACAAGGAGACGGCCGCCGACCTCCCCGACCCGGGCAGCACCCCGGCGACGAGCGGGACGCCCACGTCCACGGCCTCGACCACGGCCTCGCCGTCCACGTCCAGGCCCGGTGGCGTCCCCACGTCCTCCCCCGCGTCCTCCGCCTCCCCCTCCTCCTCCACTGCCTCCTCCCCCTCGTCCTCCGTGAGCGGCGACGCCTCTCCCTCCGACTCCGCGGCCGATCTGCAGCCGCGGGTGCTGTCCGATCTCGGTGACGAGGCGTATCTGGACGACCGGCTCGCCTCGTCCGGTTCGACCGCCGAGCAGCGGACGGTGACTGTGGTGTTCCGCACGTCCAACGTCGTCGTCACCCTCCAGTACGAGGAGCAGCCGACGGCCACCGGAACGGTCCCCGACAGCAAGGAAATGCAGGACAGCGCCCGTAATCTGGCCTCTCAACTGGCCGACACGCTGGGCGGTTGACGGCCCCCGGCGCCGCTCGCCCCGCCGCCCGCAAAGCACCCGAACGGAAACCGCACGGCTCCTCCACCGCGTACCGTGGCCCCGCAGGAACCCGCACGACCACCGAGCGTCATGAGTGAAGGAACCATGCAGCGAGCAGCCCAGCGAGACGACCGTGCCCAGCAAGGAATGCGTGGCAAGCGCCTGAGCCGTGTTCTTGTCTGCGCGGCAGCCGTTCCGGCGGTCCTGATCACCGCCGCCTGTTCGTCGGACTCGGGCGACGCCAAGAGCAAGGGCACCGACAGCAGTGCGCAGCAGTCCACGGGCGGCAGCGCGGCGCCGTCGGCGAGCGCCTCCCCGACCGTCAAGCCGGCGGCGTACAAGAAGCTTCCCGGCGCGTGCGCGGTGCTGTCGAAGAAGACCCTCGCGGATCTGGTGCCCAAGGGTGCCTCGTCCGGCAAGAAGGGCAGTTCGGACGACCCGTCGTCGCGTGCCTCCTGCTCCTGGAGCAGCCTGGACAACAACGGCGTGAAGGGCTCGCAGTTCCGCTGGCTCAACGTCTCCCTGCTCCGCTTCGACTCGGACACCGCGCGCGGCGCCGGTGACGCGCAGGCCCACACGTACTTCGGCCAGCAGGTCAAGGACGCCGAGGCGGTGGACGGCGCGAAGAACACCAAGGAGATCCCGCTGTCCGGCACGGGCGCGGAGGCGACGGCCGTGCGCTACGACCTGAAGAAGAAGGAGGGGCTCTTCAAGCAGCAGACGGTGGTCGCGCGGGTCGAGAACGTGGTCGTCACGCTCGACTACAACGGCGCCGGTCTCGCGGGCGAGAAGACCCCGGACGCCGACGACCTGACGAAGGCCGCACAGGCGGCGATCAAGGAGGTGGTCGGTTCGGTGTCGTCCGCCAACGGCGGCTCCGCCTCCGAGCCGGCGTCCAAGTCACCCTCTTCCAGCGCTTCTCCGTCCAAGTCGGCCGCGAAGAAGAACTGACCGAGGGCCCGAAGCCCCGACCGGTACGACGTTCGCCGTACGCGTGTGCCACCCTGTTGCGCGCAACAACAGGCAAGGGGAGGGGAGTACGAGTGGCCGCGCCACTGCAGCTGACTCGGATGCACCGCGTTCTCATCGGCGTGGTCGTGACCGGCGCCTTGATCATCGCCGGGATCGGCTTCGCCGGTTCCTACGCGGCCGTCCGAGCGCTGGCCATCAAGAAGGGCTTCGGGAACTTCTCCTACGTCTTCCCGGTCGGCATCGACGCGGGCATCTGTGTCCTGCTGTCCCTGGACCTGCTGCTGACCTGGATCCGCATCCCCTTCCCGCTGCTGCGTCAGACGGCGTGGCTGCTGACGGCGGCGACGATCGCGTTCAACGGCGCCGCTGCCTGGCCGGACCCGCTGGGTGTCGGCATGCACGCGGTGATCCCGGTGCTGTTCGTGGTCGCGGTCGAGGCCGCCCGGCACGCGATCGGCCGCATCGCCGACATCACGGCCGACAAGCACATGGAGGGCGTCCGCCTCACCCGCTGGCTCCTCTCCCCGGTCCCCACGTTCCTCCTCTGGCGCCGGATGAAGCTGTGGGAGCTGCGCTCCTACGACCAGGTGATCAAGCTGGAGCAGGAGCGCCTCGTCTACCAGGCCCGCCTGCGCTCCCGCTTCGGCCGGGCCTGGCGCAGGAAGGCCCCGGTGGAGTCCCTGATGCCGCTGCGCCTGGCCCGCTACGGCGTCCCCCTGGCGGACACGGCCCCGGCGGGCCTGGCGGCGGCGGGCATCGAGCCGACCCTCGTCCCGGCCGTCGCGGGCGGTCGTGCCGCCGGGGCGGCGCCCGCCCCGCGGAGAGCGGCACCTCAGGGCGAGCAGCGCCCCCAGTTGCCCGGTCAGGGCACCGGGCACCCGGAAAACGTCCCGGTCGACGAAGAGAGCCCCTGGTTCCAGGCCCAGCGCCAGATCGAGTACCAGGGCGGCTACGACCCGACCTACGACCCGATGATGCAGGAACCTCAGTACGCCCCCGAGGAGCAGTACGGGGAGTGGTACGAGGACCAGCCCCCGGAGCAGTTCCAGCAGCCCTCCCCGGAGGAAACCGGCAGCTTCCCCATCCCGGTGGGCCCCAACCGCACCCGCGAACTGGGCGAGGGCGGCGGTCCCCCGGAGCCGGACGAGGACGCGTACTACCAGGTCTTCCGTGAGTCGATCAAGAGCGGGAACGGAGCTCCCACCTCCCGCGGTTTCATCGCCGACGTCGAGGCGACCTACGGGATCAAGCTCCCCGAGGCCGAGTCGAAGCGCATGCTGAACCGGTTCTCCAACCGCCTCAACGCCGAACTGGCGGACGAGCACATCGCCTGACCGGCACAAGAGGAACGGCACGAGAAAAGGGGCCCCCTTTCCGGGAGCCCCTTTTCCGTCACCGTTTACGCGCCGAGCAGGTGCCGCACCCGGTCCTGCCCCACCGCCAGCAGCAGCGTGGGCAGCCGCGGTCCCGTGTCGCGCCCGACCAGCAGGTGGTACAGCAGCGCGAAGAACGACCGCTGAGCCGTCTTGATCTCCGGCGGCAGCTCCTTGGGCGTGGCGTCGGCCGGGAACCCGGCCTGCACCTTCGGCACGCCGTACACCAGGTGGGTCAGCCCGTCGAGCGACCAGTGCTCGGCGAGCCCGTCGAGCAGCAGCCGTACCGACTGCTGGGACGCCTCGTCGAGGGACTTCAGCAGTTCGGCGTCGGGCTCGTCACGCACGATGGTCCGCTGGTCGGCGGGCACGTGCGTGTTGATCCACGCCTCCGCCCGGTCGTAGCGCGGCCGTGCCTCGTCCAGGGTGGCCAGCGGCTGCTCCGGGTCCAGCTCGGAGAGAATGCGCAGGGCCTGGTCCTCGTGGCCGGCGGTGATGTCGGCGACGGACGCGAGCGTGCGGTACGGCAGCGGACGCGGCGTCTTCGGCAGCTCACCGGCGGCCGTGCCCACCGCGCGGGCGTACGCGGCCGCATCGGCCGGCAGAGCGGAACCGTCCGCGACCTTGCCCGCGAGCTTGTCCCACTCGTCGTACAGCCGCTGGATCTCCTGGTCGAAGGCGATCTTGAAGGACTGGTTGGGCCTGCGGCGGGCGTAGAGCCAGCGCAGGATCTGCGGCTCCATGATCTTCAGCGCGTCGGCAGGCGTCGGGACCCCGCCGCGCGACGAGGACATCTTCGCCATGCCGGAGATGCCCACGAAGGCGTACATGGGCCCGATGGGCTGCTTCCCGCCGAAGATGCCGACGATCTGACCGCCGACCTGGAAGCTCGACCCGGGCGAGGAGTGGTCGACACCGCTCGGCTCGAAGATCACGCCCTCGTACGCCCAGCGCATCGGCCAGTCGACCTTCCAGACCAGCTTGCCGCGGTTGAACTCGCTCAGCCGGACGGTCTCGGCGAAGCCGCACGCGGTGCAGGTGTACGACAGCTCGGTGCTGTCGTCGTCGTAGGAGGTGACGGTCGTCAGGTCCTTGCCGCAGCCGCCGCAGTACGGCTTGTACGGGAAGTACCCGGCGGAGCCGGAGGAGCCGTCGTCCTCGCCGGCCGCGCCCGAGCCCTCCTCGGCCTCCAGCTCGGCCTCGTCGACGGCCTTCTGCTGCTGCTTCTTCGGGGCCTTCTTCGTGCGGTACTGGGCGAGGATCGCGTCGATGTCACCGCGGTGCTTCATGGCGTGCAGGATCTGCTCGCGGTAGACACCGGAGGTGTACTGCGCCGTCTGGCTGATCCCGTCGAACTCCACACCCAGCTCGGCCAGCGAGGCGATCATCGCGGCCTTGAAGTGCTCGGCCCAGTTCGCGTACCCCGACCCGCGCGGCGCCGGGACGGAGGTCAGCGGCTTGCCGATGTGCTCGGCCCAGGACTCGTCGACGCCCTCGACACCGGCCGGGACCTTGCGGTAGCGGTCGTAGTCGTCCCAGGAGATCAGGTGCCGGACCTGGTACCCGCGGCGGCGGATCTCGTCGGCGACCAGGTGCGGGGTCATGACCTCGCGGAGGTTGCCCAGGTGGATCGGACCCGAGGGAGACAGGCCGGACGCGACGACTACGGGTTTACCCGGGGCCCGGCGCTCCGACTCCTCGATGACCTCATCCGCGAAACGGGAGACCCAGTCGGTGGTCTCGGTGCTCTGAGCCACGATCGGCACGTCCTTCTTTCTGAACGGGGTGGCACTCCATCTGATCGGGGTGACACTCCATTCTCACAGACCGACTCGCGCCCGCGAAAACGGCTTTACCCGCCGTGGGATACTGACCGGGACTATCCATCCCCACGAGGAGAACGGCACCCCTTCCTATGGCCTCGGTCACGTCCCTCAGCGACTCCGTCCAGCAGCACCTCGCGTCCGCCCTCTCGGCCACCCTGCCGGAGGCCGCCGGCGCGGACCCGCTGCTGCGACGAAGCGACCGGGCCGACTTCCAGGCCAACGGCATCCTGGCGCTCGCGAAGAAGGCGAAGGCGAACCCGCGGGAGCTGGCGACGCAGGTCGTCTCCCAGGTCGTCACCGGAGACGAGCTGATCCAGGACGTCGAGGTCTCGGGCCCCGGCTTCCTCAACATCACGATCGCGGACAGGGCGATCACCGAAACCCTGGCCGCGCGGTACGCGGACGAGACGGGCCGCCTCGGCGTGCCCTACGCCGAGCACCCCGGCACGACGGTGATCGACTACGCCCAGCCGAACGTGGCGAAGGAGATGCACGTAGGCCACCTGCGCTCCGCCGTCATCGGCGACGCTGCGGTGCGGCTCCTCGAGTTCACCGGCGAGAACGTGGTCCGCCGCCACCACATCGGCGACTGGGGCACCCAGTTCGGCATGCTCATCCAGTACCTGGACGAGCACCCGCACGAGCTGGACCACAGGGCGTCCGCCGAGGACACCGCGGCTTCGGGCGAGGAGGCGATGTCGAACCTGGACCGCCTCTACAAGGCCGCGCGGAAGAAGTTCGACTCCGACGACGAGTTCAAGACCCGCGCCCGCCGCCGGGTGGTCGACCTCCAGGCAGGCGACCCGCACACCCTCGCCATGTGGCAGAAGTTCGTCGACGAGTCGAAGATCTACTTCTTCTCCGTCTTCGAGAAGCTGGACATGGAGATCCGGGACGCCGACATCGTCGGCGAGTCGGGCTACAACGACATGCTGGCCGAGACCTGCCGCCTCCTGGAGGAGTCGGGGGTGGCCGTCCGCAGCGAGGGCGCCCTCTGCGTCTTCTTCGAGGACATCAAGGGCCCGGACGGCAACCCGGTCCCGCTGATCGTCCAGAAGTCCGACGGCGGCTACGGCTACGCGGCCACCGACCTCTCCGCGATCCGCGACCGCGTCTTCAACCTCAAGGCGCACACCCTCCTCTACGTGGTGGACGCCCGCCAGGCCCTGCACTTCAGGATGGTCTTCGAGACGGCGCGCCGGGCCGGCTGGCTGGGCGACGACGTGAAGGCGCACCAGCTGGCCTTCGGCACGGTCCTCGGCAAGGACGGCAAGCCGTTCAAGACCCGTGAGGGCGAGACGGTCCGCCTGGTCGACCTCCTCGACGAGGCGATCGACCGCGCCTCGGCCGTCGTACGCGAGAAGGCCCAGGACCTCTCCGAGGAGGAGATCGCCGAGCGGGGCGCCCAGGTGGGCATCGGCGCGGTGAAGTACGCGGACCTGTCGACGTCGGCGAACCGGGACTACAAGTTCGACCTGGACCAGATGGTCTCCCTGAACGGCGACACGTCCGTCTACCTGCAGTACGCGTACGCCCGAATCCAGTCCATCCTGCGCAAGGCCGGCGAGACCCGCCCGGCCGCGCACCCGGAGCTGGGACTGGCCGACGCCGAGCGCGCCCTGGGCCTGCACGTGGACGCGTTCGCGCAGACGGTGGCGGAGGCCGCGGCGGAGTACGCCCCGCACAAGCTGGCCGCGTACCTCTACCAGCTGGCCTCCCTCTACACGTCCTTCTACGACAAGTGCCCGGTCCTGAAGGCCGAGACGCCGGCGCAGGTGGAGAACCGCCTGTTCCTCTGCGACGTCACGGCCCGCACCCTGCACCAGGGCATGGCCCTGCTGGGCATCCGGACGCCGGAGAAGCTCTGACCGTATGCGCCGAAGGCGCCGCGCCCCGCGGTCCCCGGGGCGCGGTGCCGACGGAGCGTGACAACTCGCTTGCGCTCCAGTACGGTTGACGCCTGCCCGCTGGCGGGCAGGGGGACGGCGCGTCGGGGGTGCTCGTTGGTTGTGGTGGTCTCGCCTGCATTAGGTTCCGTTCGTCCCGGGTCTTCCCTGTCCGGTGCGGACCGCACTCCCATCCGACGGCCGCGATGATCACCGCTCAGGGCTCGCTGACCGCCGAGAGCCTGTACGGGCAGGCCGATGAGGCAACCGCCCTGTGGCGTGCCGGACCGATCGACGCGGGCGGCAATCCTCATCTGGAGGAACACGCGGTCGTTCTCGAACCGGCGGCCGAGGCGGCTGCCGCCCGGGTGCCCGCACCGTCGGGGCTGCACAACCTTCCTGCCGTCAAGGACGGTCTGGTCGGGCGGACGGACACCCTCGGAGGACTTCGCGAGTCGCTGACATCCGGTGCGGGTGTGATCTCACAAGCGGCGGCCATCCATGGGCTCGGCGGCGTGGGCAAGACGACGCTGGCTCTCCACTACGCGCACACGCACCTCGCGGACTACTCGCTGGTGTGGTGGATCACCGCGGAGAGCGAGGAACAGATCGCCTCGGCTCTCGCCGATCTGACCGCCCGCATCCATCCGGCCGGGATGCCGGAGGCCAGTGCCAGGGAGCGCACCGAGTGGGCCGTGAGATGGCTGCAGGCCCATCCCGGCTGGCTCCTCGTCTATGACAACGTCAATGATCCGCTGCACGTCAATCCGTACCTCAGCCGGCTCCTCGGATCCGGCCATCAGCTCGTCACGAGCCGCAGGCGAGCCGGATGGCGGGCCGGAACGCACGTGGTGAGCCTCGATGTGCTGTCTCCGCCTCTGGCCGTCGACCTGCTGTGCGACGTGGCGTTCCCCGCCCGTCGCCCAACCGCGGCGGAGCGGAGCCAGGCGGCCCTGCTCGCGTCGGACCTGGGGCACCTCCCCCTGGCCCTGGCACAGGCAGCGGCTTACGTACGCGAGACAGACACGTCCTTCTCCGCCTACCGGTCGAAGCTGGCCGCCACCGGAGAAGCGCTGGGGGCGACGGCGCCTTCCGAGGGGCTCGACCGGGCCATCACGCAGATCTGGCTGACGAGTTCGCGAGCCATCGGCGAGCGGTGCCCGATCGCCGTCGAACTGATGATGTCACTGGCGTGGTACGCGCCCGAAGCGCTCCCGGTGCGGGTCCTCTGGTCGTTGGCGGGGAGCGAGGCCGAGGCACGCACGGCCGTGGACATCCTGGCCGACTACCACCTGGTCGGTCTCGGCCAGGACTCCGTCTCGCTGCACCGGCTGATGCAGAAGACCCTCCGGGCGGCTGCCTCCGCGCGGGCGGCCGACATTCGCAGCCGCGCGGAACAGGCTCTGGCCAGAGCGCTCCCCGACATGTCCGCCATGGCCGGCGAGGCGGAGCGGACCGTCTGGCAGCGGTGGCTCCCGCACGTTCAGGCGCTGGCGAAAGCCGGCCCTTCGTCCGCTCCCTGTCACGAAGTGACGGTGATGTACCGGCGTGCGGCCGGAGAACTCATCGCCCGCGAGCAGCATGTGCTGGCCATCCCCCTGTTCGAGTGTGTGGTCGGGAACCAGCTGCAGCTTCTCGGCATGGATGACAGCGCCACCCTCGCCGACCAGGACCGGCTCGCCGAGCTGCACGCGAAGGCCGGTGACCCGGCCAAGGCCGTGCGGCTGTGCCGGGACGCCTTCCTGGACCGCATGCGGCTGTCGGGCAGGGACGCGGAGTCGACGCTGGCCAGCAGGCACCGGCTCGCCTACGCGTACCGGAAGGCCGGAAACCTCCTGGCCGCCGTGCGCGAGTTCGAGGCCGTGCTCGCCGACCGCCGGCGCGTCCTCGGCGACGACCACCCCGACACCCTCACCAGCCGCAACGACCTGGCCTACGCACGCCAGATGGCAGGTCAGTACCGGCTCGCGGTGGAGGAGTTCGAGGCCGTGGTCGCCGACCGCCGGCGCGTCCTCGGCGACGACCACCCCGACACCCTCACCAGCCGCAACAACCTGGCCTACGCGCACCGCAGAGCCGGGGATCACCAGCTGGCGCTGCGGCTGTACGAGCAGGCGGTGGCCGACCGGGAGCGGGTCCTGGGCGCCGACCACCCCGACACCCTGACGAGCAGAGGATGGCTGGCCTCCGCCCATGAGACAGCGGGCAACCAGCAGCAGGCCATCTCCCTGTACACGGCCTTGCGGGACGATCGCAGCCGCATCCAGGGCGAGGACCATCCGGAAACGCTGAAGACCCGTCAGAGCCTTGCCTACGCCCTGATGAACGCCAAGGGCCCTGACGCGGCTCTCCCGGAGTTCGTCTCGCTCGCCGAAGACAGTGGACGGTGTCAGGGCCCCGACCACCCCGACACGCTCGACTACCGCGACGACATCGCCTATGCCCACCGGACCCGCAAGGACTACGCACAAGCGATCGCGGGGTACGAGGAACTGGTCGAGGACTATGCCCGGGTCCGGGGCGCGGAGCACCCGGAGACACTGCGCACGCGCCATGCCCTCGCCTACACCAGGCAGCTGGCCGGCGATCACCGGAGGGCGATCGGGGAGCTTCAGGCCCTGCTCGACGACCGCGTCCGCATCCAGGGTGAGGACCACCTCGCCACACTGGCCGCCGCCGAGAACCTCGCCTACGCGTACCAGACGGCTTCCGATCACGCACAGTCCATCGCGCTGTACGAGCGCGTCCTGCGCGACCGGATCCGGATCACGGGTGACGAAGCCCCCCGGGTCCTCGACACGCGCGGGAATCTCGCCCGCTGCCGTCAGCTGGCCGGTTTCCCGGAGCGTGCCGTTTCCGAGTTCCGTGGCCTGGTGGCGGACCAGGTGCGCGTCCTGGGCGCCGAGCACCCGGACGTGTACTTCACTCGCCGGTCACTGGGCGGGGCGCACACCGCCGCCCAGGAGCACGCTACGGCGATCAGCCTGTACCAGCAGCTCATCGAGGAGATGGAGCGGGCACTGGGGGCGGATCACCGGGACGTCCTCAACACAAGAGGCTGGCTCGCCGAGGCCTATCGGCTGGCCGACCAGTACGACCGTTCCATCTCCGCGTGGGAGGCGCTGGTCGCGGACCGCCGGCGTGTCCAGGGGGCCGACCACCCCAGTCTCGTGGAGGCCCGGCACCAGCTGGCGTGGGCGCTTCGGTCCGCCGGCGAGTACGGACGCGCGATCGAGATCTACGAGGACGTCCTCAGGGACCGTATCCGGCTGCACGGCGCGGACAGCCGGAGCACGCTGATCGAACGCAACGAGGTGGCTCTCTGCCGCCAGTACGCGGGTCAGCACGAGCAGGCGATCACCGAGTTCACCTCGCTCGTGGCCGACTACCGGCGGGTATGGGGCGAGGACCACCCGGACACCCTGGTCGTCCGCGCGAACCTCGCCCACTCGTATGCGGCCGCCGAGCGTCACGACGAGGCCAGGTCCCTGCTGGAGGACGTGATCCGCGCGTGGGTCCGGCTCAAGGGGAGGGATCACGCGCAGACGCTGAACGCCCGCCGAAGCCTCGCCTCGTCGTTCAGGGAGGCCGAGGAGCATCGACTCGCGCTCGCCGAGTTCGAGGCGATCCTGGCCGACCGGACACGGTCGAACGGAGCCGATCACCCCGACACCCTCGCCGCCCGCGACGACCTGGCCGGCGCCTGCCGTGACGCGGGCGACTACCAGCGAGCGGCGCTCCTCTCCCAGCAGAGCGTCGAGGACTGGAGCCGGCTCCAGGGCCCGGACCACCCCCAGACGCTGCTCGCCCGCAACTGGCTGGCCTATGCGCACCAACTGGCGGAGGACCACGACGAGGCGATCGGCGCGTTCGAGGTGCTCGTAGCGGACCGCGAACGTATCCAGGGCCCGCTCCACCTCGCCACCATCATCGCCGGTGAGAATCTGGCCTACGCCTGCCGGGGCGCGGAGGACCACGAACGGGCCGTCCAGCTCTACGAGTACTGGCTGGAGCGGCGGCTCGAGGTCCAGGGACGCGACCACGCCCAGGTGCTCACCTCACGGCATGGGCTGGTGCGCGCCCGGCTGGCCGCCGACGACTTCGCCGGGGCGCTGCGCGACGTCGAGGCGCTGGTGGCGGACCGGGAGCGAACGCTGGGCGCCTCGCACCGCGACACGCTCAGCGCTCGGCTCACCCTCGCCCTGGTGCTTCAACGGTCGGGGCGGACCGCGCAGGCCATCGGGCTTTCGGAGCGGATCGTCGCCGACTGTGCCCGTTTCCTGGGAAAGGATCACCCGCTCACGTTCGCGGCGCGGAGCAGGCTCGCGTTCGCGCACCGCGCGGCGGGGCACTACGCCCGGTCCGTCCGGCTCCAGCGGGAAGGGCTGGCCGATCTCGTCCGGACGCGGCATGCGGACCATCCCAGAGTCCTCGGCGCACGCGCCGCGCTGACCAGGGCTCTTCGGCTCTCCGGCGCCTACAAGGACGCCGTGGGCGAACTGGACTCGCTGGTCGACGACGGCCTCCGGCTGTACAGCCCCCTTCACCCCGACACCATCGGGTGGCGCGTCGATCTGGCCTTCGCGTGCCGGGACGCGGGCGATCACTGGCGGGCGATCGTGGTCATGGAGGAGTTGCTCCGCGACTGCCGGACCGTTCTGGCCGAGAACCACCCCACGACCCTGGCCGCCCGTTCCCACCTCGCGCTGCTGGCCACCGAGTTCGGATCCCCGCAGCGAGCCGTGACCCAGTTCGAACAGCTGGTCGAGGACGCGTCGAGGGTGTACGGCTCCTGCCACCGCGTCCCGCTCCGGTTACGGAACGCCCTGGCCTATGCGCTGGTGCAGGCGGGCGACCCCGAAAGGGCCCTTGCCGTCTACCGCGCGTCGCTCGCCGATCGCGCCCGGCTGCTGGAACGGCTGGGTTACCCCGGTACCCCCGAGGGCATCGCCGAGGCTCACCGGCAAGCCGGGGCCGCCCACGCCGACGGCCATGCCAGGTCGGTCGTCCTGGTGTGTGCGTACCGTCCCGACGACGGCTATCCGACGTGGGCGGAGAGACTGGCCCGCGCGATGGCCGAAGCGGGGGATCCCGGCGGAGCCGTAGAGCTGCTGCGGGCGGTGCACGCCGGCCGCGAACGCGTCCTCGGTCCCGGACATCCGGACACGCTGGACACCCTGACCATGCTGGCATTCGTCTGCGCGGAGGCGGGACAGCACGACGCCGAGCCCTCCCACGACGAGTTGCTGACGCGTTGGAAGCAGTCGCTCGGGCCGGACCATCCGCGCCTGGAGGCGCTCCGCGCGCAGCTGGCCCGGCTGAAGCCCGCCTGGCTGCCGCGCATGACGCTGCTGGACGACCCGGGCGTCGGAACCGGGGCGGCCATCGAGGTATGGCTGCAACGCTCCGGGGGCACGGCGACGCCGGACCTGCCGCCGCTGCTGCTGGTGGCGGGAACACGTACGGCTGCGGTGATCGAGCCGGCCGCACAGGAGTACGTGCCCGGGGCCGAGCCGGCCCGGTTCAGCTTCACCGCCAAGGAACCCGGCCCGCACCGCATCAGGTTCACCGTCTACGACCAGGAGTACGGCTCCGTCCTGCAGGACCTGGAGGCAACCGTCCACGTCCCCGATCCCCCTGTCCCGGACTCCCCGGGGAGAGGCTGACCCACCATGCCCCAGGACCTGACCGTCGACATACGCGACAACCCCTCGCTCGACTACACGATGCTGCCACGGCAGCGAACCGGCTCGAAGAACCCGCCGCGCAGTGAACCCCTGGACCTCAACGTCGTGTTGCGTCACAACGGAGGGGACGACCTCTCACTCCTGGTCTGGGGGCAGGCGGTACCCCCCGTACGCACCCGCTCACCGCGTGCCTCCCTGTCCGTCCCGGCCCCGACCCTGGTGCAGAAGGCCGCCCGGCTGCGGTCGATCTGGCGGGACCGCGTGGTCGGACACACGGAAACCACTGACGGAGAGGACCGCTATCCGCTCGCCGAGACGGCGGATCTCTCCGCGCACGCCGAGCTGATGAACCGGCTCACCGGCGAGATGGCCGAGGAGGGCGCCTATCTGCTCGACTGCCTGCTCGGCGGCGACAGCCACGAGGAGCGCTCGCTGCGGGCTCTCGTCATGGACGCCCTGGGCGGGGACCGGTCCCTGCGGATCAGCTTCGACTCGGAGCTGTACCTGCCCTGGCCCATGCTGTCCTTGGATCCGGCGGACCACGACGGGCCGTGGGGCTCGTTCCTCGGCTACCGGCACCAGATCGAACAGACCGGCGGCCCGTGGCCGCCGTACGACACCGGATGGGGCTCACGCGCCCAGGCGATCACCAGCCTCAACACCGACACCCAGTTGGACTCGGTCGGCAGAGCACCCGACGTACGCAAACTGCTGGAAGAACGCTCCAGGCTCACCGTGCGCACCGAGGCCGGTCCGCTCCTCGAAGCGTTGTCCGGCTCGGACTTCGACGAAGACCTCATGTACTTCTGGTGCCACGGCCATTTCGTCGACAACGGATCGCCGCATCCACACCTGGTGCTCCGGCTCTCCGACGAGCGGCACATCGATGCCGACAGCGTCGAACTCAGGCGCAGTCGCATCAAGTATCCCGGACGTGTTCGCTTCAAGCCCTTCGTCCTGCTCAACGCCTGCCACGCCGGACAGGCCGCAGCCGCTCCCCAGCTGGAGCACCTGGGCCGGGCGCTCATCAAGTTCGGCGCCGACGGTGTACTGGGACCGCAGATCGAGATACCCCAGGACTTCGCGAGCGAGTACGCGTACGAGTTCCTGAATCTCTACCTGAGCGGTGAGTGCACGGCGGGCGAGATCAGCCGAGGGCTGGTGCGCCGCTTCGCCGAGGACTTCCACAATCCACTCGCGCTGACCTACTCACTGCACTGCGGCCTCGACAGCAGACTGGACCTCTCTTCGTGACACGCACGCCGGCACGTTCCCCTTCATCGCCCCGACCCGCCGTCATCGACCTGGACGAACAGGGGAGGATCCGGACGCCGGGCACCGGCACACCGGTGCCGGACCGCAGGATCCGCGAACATCTGGAACGCCGTCTGCGGATCCCCGCCTGGGCGAGCGACATATACGTGTACGTCCACGGCTGGCAGACCGCGCCCGAAACAGCGGTACGCAGCGCGGCCCGGCTCCTGCGGCACGCGTCGGACCTGCGGTCCGCCCGGCCGGAACGGTATCCCGGCGTACGCGCCGGCTACCGGCCCTGGTGCGTGGTGATCCGCTGGCCCTCCTCCAGCCTGCCCTCGCTGAGGGGCTACCGCAGGATCCGGGACCGGGCCCATGCGATGAGCGCCCAGGGAGTCGGCCAGGCGCCCTACGTACTCGCCCATCTTCTCGGCTATCTGGACGACCGGCGGGCCCATCCCGCCGACCCCTCGGTGCTGGCCAACCGCTCGGGGCAGTACCTGCACCTCATGGGACACTCCTTCGGGGGGCGGTTCCTCTGCGAGGCGGTGCAGCGGGCGGCCGAACGCCCACCGCGTCCCCCTGTACTCGGCTGGAGCACTCCGCGACACCGCAGCCTGCCCTTCACCGTCGACAGCATGCTGATCTTCCAGATGGCCGCTCCCCGTGACGCTTTCGTCCGCCACTTCCCCCGACTGTTCCCCTCCGAAGAGCATCCCGGCGCCCCGCTCAGGGGCCCTCTCGTCCTGACGCACTCCCGCTGGGACCGGGCCACGGGCTTCTGGCATCTGCGCGCCGAAGGAGCCGCCGGCATCGGGCACTCCGGGGTCGGCGCCGCCCCCGTGGCCCAGTTCACCACCCGGCTGCTGCCCACCGACGCCGTGTATCCGCAGCAGGCGCTGGACCACCGCATCGTCAACGTGGACGCGGGTTGGCTCTACCGGGGCGGCCGGCTCACCCGCCTGGCTCCCGCGGGCGCCCACTCCGACTTCCAGCGAGCCGAGTCCGCCCACCTGCTGCTGACACTGTCGGAACGCTCCCGATGATCTCCGTCAGAGGCTGAGCGCCGCGTTCTCCTCGGCAAGCTCCAGGGCGCGGCGTGCCAGGGCCTGGCGTACGGCGTCCGGGGCGAGGACCCGCAGGGGTGTCCCCAGGCCGAGGAGGTAGCGGGCGAGGCCGTCCGGGTCGGGGCCGCCGATGTCGACCAGGGTGGCGTCGGGGCCGTCGGGGCGGTGGGTGCCGACCGTGGGCGGGACGAGGCGCAGGGCCCGGTCAAGGGGAAGGGGGAGGCGGACGGTCGCGGACACGGGGTAGGGACCGTTCGCGATGTTGCGGGAGACCAGGCGCGCCGGGTCGGGTGAGTCGGTGAGGTCCGCCGGGTGGCCGGTGGGCTGGAGGCGGTCGACCCGGTCGGCGCGGAACGTACGCCACTGGCCTCGCGACACGTCACGCGCGACGAGGTACCAGCGCCGGCCGGTGTGGACCAGTCGGTAGGGGTCGACGTCCCGGACCGTGCTCCTCCCCTCCCCGTCCGTGTACGACAGCCGGGCCCGTTCGCCTCGGCGGCAGGCGACCGCCAGTTCCAGCAGCAGGCCCGGCCTGATCCGGGGGCCGTCGGCTCCGGGGAGCCGTACGAAGGCGTCGTCCAGGTCACCGAGGCGGTCCGCGATGCGCCGGGGCAGGACCTGCCTGAGCTTCAGCAGGGCCGACAGGGCTGCCTGGTCACCGCCGAGCGCGTCGGCGAGGGCCGCCTCGCGCAGGCCGACCGCCACGGCCAGCGCCTCCTCGTCGTCGAGGATCAGCGGCGGCACCCGGGACCCGGCGCGCAGCCGGTAACCGCCCCAGGGGCCGGCCTCCGAGTCCACGGAGTAGCCGAGGTCCCGGAGCCGTGCCACGTCCCGGCGGACCGTACGGTCCGTGACCTCCATGCGTTCGGCCAGCTCGGCGCAGGTCCAGGACGGGCGGGAGGAGAGCAGGGACAGCAGCCGTAGGAGGCGCGCGGAGGAGCTCAGCACGGCGGGAAGTCTGGCACGTTTCCGGGATGACCAGGACCGGAACTGTCCTGGTCATGTCCTAGCGTCCTCCCCATGACCACACAGACCACTTCCGCACCCGCCTTCCGCTACGCCGCCGTCACCTTCGACTGCGCCGATCCCGCCGAACTGTCCCGTTTCTACGGCGAGTTGCTCGGCATGTCCGTCCTCTACTCCAGCGACGACTTCGTCCTGCTCGGCAAGGAGGGCGCGACCGGCCTCGGTTTCAACCGTCTCGCCGACTACCGCCCGCCCACCTGGCCGGACCCCGCGCAGGAGAAGCAGGCGCACATCGAGCTGGGCGTCGACGACCTGGACGCCGCGGAACAGCGGCTGCTCGAACTGGGCGCCGGCAAGCCCGGGTTCCAGCCCGGTGGGGAGCGGTGGCGGGTGCTGCTGGACCCTGCCGGGCACCCGTTCTGCATCACGACGCTGGTCTAGTCAGCTGCTGATGAGGGTTTCCCGGACGGGGTCCCGGCGTGACCGTCGGCCCCGGCCGCCGCGTGGCGCGCGTTGGGGCCAGAACAGTACGTACGCCGCCGAGCCGATCCCGAAGGCGAGGCGGATGAACCCCTGGGCGGCGTCCGACGGGACCACCAGGGCGCTGCCGTAGAGGGAGATCAACGCGATCCAGCTCACCCACGGGACCAGGCGGCGTTGGCCTATCGAGTCCCAGAGGAGGGTGCCGAGGAGGACCGAGGCGTTGTAGTACGTGTACACACTGGGGTCGAGCAGGATGCGCGCGTCGGCGGCCAGGAACACGACCGCCGGCCAGCGGTTCCGGCGTACCGCGAGGGCGCCCAGCACCATGCCCAGGGCCATCTGGGCGGGACGGTCCCACCACGGGGTCACAGGGTCGTTCACACCGAACCAGCGCAGTGAGGTCGCTGGTTGGTTGGGGATGGTGAAACGGGCCGCGTGCAGGGTGTCCAGGTGGGTCAGGTAGAAGGGGAGCCAGGCCACCGCCACCAGGCCGACGGTCCAGGCCGCCGCGCGCAGCCGGGTCGGGCGGGGCAGGGCCAGGAGCAAGGGCAGGAAACCGACCGCCCAGGGTTTGGAGTCGACCGCCAGTGCCAGGAGCACACCCACCGCCGTCGCGTTGCCGCGGACCAGTGCGCGGACGGCGAGGGTGGTGAAGAACAGGGCCAGGACGTCGTCGAGGTGGGCGAAGCGGACCGAGACCTCGACCCACATGGGGATGAAGGCCGCGCCGGCGATCAGGACGCGTTGCTGGAGGCGTTTGTGGTTGAGGCCGGTGCCGAGGTTGTGGCCGGCGGCGGCGCGGCCGATCAGGACGAGCATGTACAGGCCGAGGCCGGACATGAACGCGTCGGCCAGTTTCTCGCCGACGTCGGCCGGGAAGGGCGCGAAGAGTCCGGCGGTCAGGAAGCTGACCGGGCCGATCTGCAACTCGGGGTGGTTGGCATAGAGGGCGAGGCCGCCGCCTGTCCTCTGGCCGAAGAGGAGTTGGCGGCCGTCGGTCAGGTAGTGCCAGGAGATGGCGGCGTGGCGTTCGGCCACGACGAACCAGGCGGCCGTCCACAGAGTGAGCAGCACGATGTGCCATCGCACCGGGTAACGCCCGATCCGCACGTTCCGTCCTTCCCTCACCCGTCAACCCGTCACCCGCCCCCATCACAGCACCGCCTGGTAAGAGAGACTTCGGCGGGCGCCGGTTCATCGGTAAGGCCGGTCAACGGCGTTGTCAGTGCCGGGCTTTACAGTCACGGGCATGGCGACTCTTCCCAATCCGCTGCCCAAGCTGGCCACCGACCCCAGCGGGCGTTCCCTCGGGCTCCAACTGCCGCCCGGCAGGCTCGTCGACCTGTCCTACGACGGCTCCTGGCACGAACCTCTGCTGTGGTACGCGGAGAAGCCCGCCGCGCCGGGCACCTGGAAGGCGCTGGGCGCACCGGCTGCCCGCGCCGGTCTGCTGCCGGTACTCGTGGATGCAGGCGGCTCCGGGGACGGCGTGGAGAGCTGGGTGCTGCTGCCCGGCGAGACGTCGTACCCGGGCGATCACGACGCCGAGGACGTCCTCGCGGAGTACTGGGAGGAGGAGACGGAGGACGTCGGGACAGCCGAGGAGGTCGAGCCGTTCGGGGACGAGTGGCCCGGACTCGCGCCCGCCCCCGCCGCCCTCTCCGCCGACCCGGACACCCGCGCCGCGCAGGTCGCCGACGCGCTGGGCGGGGATCCGGAGTCGGGCGTCGAGGAGGCGCACCTCGCCCTGGTTCCGGCCCGCCGGTCCGCCGACATCCCGGCGGCGATCGGCTGGACCGGCCCGGTGAACTACGAGGCCGACGTGGCCCGGATGTGCGCGGTGCTGCGCTCCTGGGAGGACCGCTTCGGCATACGGGTCGTGGCGCTCGGTCTCGACACCCTCGTCGTGTCCGTCGCGGCCCCGCCGGCCACGCAGGAGGAGGCCGAGGCGGTGGCGGCGGAGCACTTCGCGTTCTGCCCGGACAACGTGCTCCAGGGCGAGCAGGACACCCTCCGCGCGTACGCGAAGGACCTGGTCGGGGAGCCCGTCTGGACCTTCTGGTGGGACTGACGGCGGGGCGGGCGGCCACGGGACCGCGTCACCCGGTCCCATTGTGCGAACCCGGCATGCGGTCGCTCAGCTCGCGTTCGCGTCCGACGCCGGTTCCCACTTCCGGCCGCCCAGCGGGAAGGCGTACGCGGGCCGTCCGTTGTTTCCGCTGGTGCGGAACGGCCGGCCACCGTCGTCGATCCGCAGTGTGCCGTGATGCGTCCCGCTGGACCAGGACAGCTCCAGGTACCAGCTGACGTCGTACGCGGAGGCGTCGGCCGTGATGTGGAACTCCTCGGGGTCCGACCGGCTCACCTTGAACGGGAAGCCGCGGTGCCCGGAGTCCGGTACGACCCCGGGGCGCAGGGCGTCCAGGGCGATCGTGAAGGAACGGGTCGGCACGCCACCGCCGCAGCCCACGCCCGGGTAGCCCATGGCGTAGTCGTTCCAGGCGAGCGGCGCCCGCCGGCCCGCCATGCGCACCGACAGCCCCTCCAGGACGACGGTGTCCGAGCCGGTGCCCTGCACGGTGAACGTCACGTACTGCTCCCGCGCCGAGACCGCCTTGTGCACGGCCACCCAGGCGGGCGCGTCCTGTTCCAGCGGGGGCGGGGAGACGCCGGCCGGGGCCCGGTCGATCAGGTAGTGCTGGGAGCAGGGGCCCGGCCAGGCGTAGGGGTGGGTGGTGACCGCGAGGGGCGGGGCGCCGGCCGCACGGTGCTCCGGTGTACGGCCGGTGCCCGGGGGGCCCGGCTCGGCCCCGGACGGCGTGCCGGCGGTCGAGGGCGAGGCGGGGGGAGAGGCGGCCGGGCGGGCGGATCGCGTTCCGTGCGTGGCACCGGCCGTCGGCGTCCGGTGCGGTACGGAGGGGGTGCCGGCGGCGGGCGAGGCGGCGCTGCCGTCGAGTCCGGCGCCACCGGAGGAGGGGTCGGTGCCGAGGGCGAGCGCCGCGGTGCCCAGCAGGGCGGTGACGGCGAGGGCGGCGAGGAGGACGGTCCGGGTGCGCCGGCGGGACCGTCCACCGGGCCCCCGCTCCTGAACGGCCCCCTCACCACGTACCGGCTCCAACGGCACCGGGACGTCAGACACCGGCTCCTTGGGCACCGGCCCCTCCCGCACCGGGACGTCAGGCACCCGCTCCTCCGGCACCGGCTCCTCCCGTGCCGGCTGCTTCCGTCCCCGGCCCGCATCCGCCAGCACCCACCTGCGGTGCAGTTCCACGAGTTCCCCCGGGGTGGCCCTGCACAGGCGGGCCAGGCGTTCCACGGGGGCGTAGTCGGCCGGTACGGCGTCCCCCTTGCAGTAGCGGTGCAGCGTCGACGTACTCATGTGGAGCCGCTTGGCAAGCGTGCCGTAGCTGTGCCCGGACCGGTTCTTCAACTCCCGCAGTAATTCCGCGAACCCGGTCTCCGTGCTGCCGTCCGCCACCGTTCCTCCACCCCCGTGTCCCATCCCGGCGTTCCAGGGAGGGAATGTTTCCGCAGGTCATCCCCCATGCAGCCGTTCCAGCGTCCCGGATCTCCCGTAGCCGCTGGCCACCGGGACGAAACGCCGCACAGGCTGTGTGTCATCCAAACACGCCAACGGACCCGGCCCGAAAGAGGACTTGCCATGCGTTTGCGCCACATCCGTCTGTACGTCGCGGCCGGTACCGCCCTGACCGCTCTCGCCCTCACGGCGTGCGGAGCGGACGGAACCGGCACGAAGGACGAGGGCGCCGCCCAGCCCAAGCCCACGACGGCCTCCACGGCGGCAGCGGACAGGAGCACCGCGCCCGGCACCGACGCGCCCGCCTCCCACGCCGGCACCCTGTCCTCCCGCACCTTGGCGGGGAAGCCGGGCAGGCACACGGCCGACGCCGCGCTCCACCCCTGCAACGGCTCGAACACCAGGGTGACCGCCACGCCGGTGTCCCGCCCGCTCAACCACCTGCTGCTCACCGCGACGAACACCAGCGGCAAGCGCTGCGACCTGTTGTACTGGCCGACCCCGCGCTTCGACGAGGCGCAGTGGGCACCGGAGGTGATCAAGGACAGCGAGCCGCAGGCCGTGGTGTCCCTGGCGCCGGGCGAGTCCGGGTACGCGGGCGTGCGGCTGTCGGCGGCCGACGGCAGCGGTCGGAACGGCACCACCGCCCACAAGCTGGAGGTGCTCTTCCTGGGCCGCACGCCGGACACCGACGGCGGGCCCTCCGCGCACCCGTCGCTGCCCGCGAGGGGCGTGTACTACGACTCCTCGCTGGCCATGACGTACTGGCAGCGGGACAAGTCCGACGCGCTCAGCTGGTGACGCCCTCGAACCGCCGCAGCTTCTGCGCCGCCTCGGTCGCCCAGTAGGTGAGGATGTTCCGCGCCCCGGCACGCTTGATGCCGGTCAGCGTCTCGAGGACGGCCCGGTCGCGGTCGATCCAGCCCTTCTCCGCGGCGGCCTCGACCATCGCGTACTCCCCGGAGATCTGGTAGGCGGCGACGGGCACGTCCACCGCGTCCGCGACCCGGGCGAGGATGTCGAGGTAGGGGCCGGCCGGCTTGACCATCACCATGTCCGCGCCCTCGGCGAGGTCCAGCTCCAGTTCCCGCAGGGACTCCCGCCAGTTGGCGGGGTCCTGCTGGTAGGTCTTGCGGTCGCCCTGGAGCGAGGAGGCGACGGCTTCGCGGAAGGGGCCGTAGAAGGCGGAGGAGTACTTGGCGGTGTAGGCGAGGATCGCCACGTCCTCGCGGCCGATCTGGTCCAGCGCGTCGCGGATGACGCCGATCTGGCCGTCCATCATCCCGCTCGGGCCGACGACGTGCGCACCGGCGTCGGCCTGTACCTGGGCCATCTCGGCGTACCGCTCCAGAGTCGCGTCGTTGTCGACGCGGCCCTCGCTGTCCAGCACCCCGCAGTGCCCGTGGTCGGTGAACTCGTCCAGGCACAGGTCGGACATGACGAGCAGGTCGTCGCCGGTTTCGGCGCGGACGTCACGAAGGGCGACCTGCAGGATCCCGTCCGGATCGGTCCCGGCCGTGCCCTGCGCGTCCTTGTTCCCCTCCTCCGGCACGCCGAACAGCATGATCCCGGAGACCCCGGCCGCCACGGCCTCCGCCGCCGCCTTCTTCAGGCTGTCACGGGTGTGCTGGACGACACCGGGCATGGCGGCGATCGGCACGGGCTCGCTCACGCCCTCCCGGACGAACGCCGGGAGGATGAAGTCGGCCGGGTGCAGACGCGTCTCGGCGACCATGCGGCGCATGACGGGCGAGGTCCGCAGCCGCCGGGGACGCGTACCGGGAAACGATCCGTACTTCGTCATGCCTTCTACGCTACGCCCGCCCGGCCCGCGCCTTTGCCAACACCGTGTCGGCCCGGTGGACCGCTCACGGGCGGCCCGCAGGCGTCGCATTCGCGGGCACAGCGGCGCCGTCATACGAAGTTTTTGCGCTCCCCTGGCGATCCCTGGATCCGCGCGCCTCCCCGGCTTTCCATGTGCCTGGTGTCATGCACGCGCCACCCCCTCCCGGAGCTCACCCCAGGAGTCACGCATGCTGCGGAAGGCCCTCACCCGCGCGGCCATCGCCTTGGCCGCCGGAACCGCCGTCGTCGCCACCGCCGTCCCCGCGAACGCCGCGAGCTACTCGGCGTTCGCCTTCTCCCGGACCGGCAGCCAGCCCACGATCTACCCGGGTGCAGCAGGCTCATGCGACGCACGCGCGCTCGCCCGGCACCGTTTGGCCGGCGCGGCAGTCACGGCAGCGGCCGGGGTGTGGCGAGCGGAAGGCGCGCTCGCAGCCGTCGCAGTTCTGGAGGGGATCGCGTCGACGGGTGGCTTCGGCCTCCACCCCACTGATCGGTGAGGGCGCGGGGCGGGCGTGGAGCGGTACCGGCCGCATGGCGTCGAGCCGATAGGCGAGCACACCGGCCAGGTGCGGCATGTGCTCGGGAAGACCGGCGCTCAGAACGTGGTGAACAGCGGCCTCCGTGGCTCCCACCTCGAACCACGCGGCGACGGCGGGAGCGAGTCGGTCCACCTGCCGCTGGGAGAGGATGAGGCGGTCGTCGGTACGGCGCAGGCCTGCGAGGAGGGCTGCGGCCCGGTCATACCGGGGGTCGCGTGGTCCGCTCGCCGTGGGCGTGGGCGTCGGGGTGGACGTGGGCGCGGGCGGTTCGGGCTCGAGCGACTGCTGGGGAGGGACTTGGTCGTCCTCCTCGGGTGCTGCCTGGACGTCCGTACCTGCCATGGGCCGACGGTCACGGGTACGGGGCGGGCGCCCGGCGAGACGAAGCGGTGCGGGAGAACCAGCATCTGCGGCAGGAGCAGGTGTGTGGTGGACGTACGTCCGCGTCACCAGGCGGCCTGACTCCGTGTGCTCACGGACCCGAGCCAGATAGCCGTGCGCCTCCAGCTCACGCAGCGCGGACGCGATACGGTCCCGTCCCTCGGGGAACCGGTCGGCGAGAGTCCGGATGTCCACCGGGGTGCCCTCGGGGACCGACAGGATGTGGGTCGCGAGTCCGATGGCGGTCAGCGACAGCTCGCGGTGCTGGGCGAGGTGGTTGCCCACGACCACGTACTGGCCGGACTGGTACGTGCGTACGTGAGTGACACCAGAGTGGGTGGTGGATCGCCGAACACCCTGAATCGGGCGCGGGGCAGCATTAGGCTTCTTCTCAGCCATGGGGAAGGGTCTGTCTTCCTCGTTGGTCAGGCCCTCGCACTGGGATTGCCGTCCCGGCGGGGGCCGATGCATGGGTGGGCCTGTGGAGTTGTGACGGAGGCAATTGCCTCGGGGCGAGACTGCACGCCCGAGCCGCCACCGCGCCAGCCAGACCGACCCGTTTCACCCGCGCGAGTGACCTACGCGGGGTTTGGTTTGGTTGGTTGGTTTTTTCCCGGGGTTCTTTGGTCTTTTACCGCCCGCAGCCCCGGCCCGCGTGCGACCGGAGCACGCACTTCCCGGCGCCGGTCGCCAGATCCAGTTCCGCCCAGACCGTCTTGCACGGCACCGGTCCGCTGCGCACACCCCACCGATCCGCCAACTCCTCGATCAGCAGCAGCCCGTAGCCGGACTCGGCAGGTACGTCGGCTGCGGTCCGGCGGGCGGGCAGGTGATCACCCCGGGTGTCGGTCACCTCGATACGCAGAAGTCGCGGCGTGACCGAGAGCGCCAAACGGAAGCTCCGGCCGGTAACCCGGCCGTGCAGCGCGGCGTTCGCCGTCAGTTCGGCGACGATCAGCCGTGCGGGGTCCAACGGGAGTCCCCAGGAGCGCAGTTGCTCGGTTGCCAGCAGCCGGCCGAGGCGGGCACCGCGCCGGGTCGCGGAGAGAGGCACAAAGAACTGGCGCGCCGGGATGTGGAGGGTGGAGATTTGCTCGTTCACGTCACTCAGCGTGTCCAAGCGTGCTTAGCCTGTGAAGAACGGCGACCCGTGCGGACGGGGGCTGTCCGTGTGGTGTCCCGTTCCGTCCGGGCCGTACGGGGTGAGTGGTGACGGGAGGACGGCTTACGTGAGCGACTGGGATGCGGGGCTGGAGGACGACGAGGCCGGGGGCACCATGCGGGCCGTCGTACGGCAACTGAAGCTTTGGCGGGAGGCGGCGGGCCTCACCCAGGCCGAGTTCGGCGCGGCCATCGGGTACGGCGAGGAGCTGGTCTCCTCTGTGGAGCGGATGCGGCGCATTCCGCGGCCGGAGTACCTCGACGCTGCGGACAAGGTGCTGGGGGCGGGCGGCAAGATCGCGGCGATGAAAAAGGACGTGGCGGAGGCTCGGTACCCGAAGAAGGTACGGGACGTGAAGAAGCTGGAGGCGGATGCGGTCGAGCTGTGCGCGTACAACAACTCCGTCATTGACGGGTTGTTGCAGACCGAGGCGTACGCGCGGGCGGTATTCAGCGCTCGTCGGCCCCCCTTCACCGCAGACGAGTTAGAGCAGCGGCTGGCGGCTCGTGTGGCACGTCAGGGGATCATCGATGACAGGACGGCTCGGCCCGTCTTCAATTTTGTCCAGTGCGAGTCGACGCTCCGTCGGCCCATCGGCGGCAAGATGGTCATACGCGGGCAACTGGAACGGCTGCTGGAGGCAGCCGAGTTCCATAACGTCGACCTCCAAGTGCTTCCGCTGGGGCGCGAGGAGAACTCGGGTCTCGCCGGGTCGTTCAGGTTGCTCAGGCTCAAGGACGGCACCACGGTCGGACTCGTCGAGGTGCAGCACATCAGCCGGGTGATCGCCGACCCAAAAGAGGTCCAACTCCTGGACATGCGTTATGGAATCATCCGGGCTCAGGCTCTCAGTCCACGGGAGTCGATGGCCCTCATCGAGAAAGTGCTTGGAGAGACATGAAGCTGGAGTGGATAAAGAGCAGCTACAGCACGGACGACGGCCCGTCCTGCGTCGAGGTGGCCACCGTCCCCGACCAGATCCTCGTCCGCGACTCCAAGAACCCCACCGGCCCCCGCCTCGCCCTCGCTCCCACCGCGTGGGCGACCTTCCTGCCGTACGCCGCTGACCACTGAGCGTGCGGGTGCCCTGGACAGGGCACCCGCCACATCTCAGGTCGTCGACCGACGCCTCCGCGCCCCCGGCCGCCGCTCGCTCGGCCGAGTCACCGGATCCCCGGCCTCCAGCGCGGCGGCCCGCCTCTTCATCCCGAAGTCGGCCAGCGCTTCCGCCAGCTTGTGCACGGACGGCTCGGGCGCCATGACGTCCACCCGCAGCCCGTGCTCCTCGGCCGTCTTCGCCGTGGCGGGACCGATGCACGCGATCACCGTCACGTTGTGCGGCTTGCCCGCGATACCGACCAGGTTGCGGACCGTCGACGACGACGTGAAGAGCACCGCGTCGAACCCGCCGCCCTTGATCGCCTCCCGCGTCTCCGCCGGCGGCGGCGACGCACGCACGGTCCGGTAGGCCGTGACGTCGTCCACCTCCCAGCCCAGCTCGATCAGACCGGCGACCAGGGTTTCCGTGGCGATGTCCGCGCGGGGGAGGAAAACACGGTCGATCGGGTCGAACACCGGGTCGTACGGCGGCCAGTCCTCCAGGAGGCCCGCCGCCGACTGCTCACCGCTCGGCACCAGGTCCGGCTTCACGCCGAAGGCGACCAGCGCCTTGGCCGTCTGCTCGCCCACGGCGGCCACCTTGATGCCCGCGAAGGCACGCGCGTCGAGGCCGTACTCCTCGAACTTCTCCCGCACCGCCTTCACCGCGTTGACCGACGTGAAGGCGATCCACTCGTAGCGGCCGGTCACCAGGCCCTTGACCGCGCGCTCCATCTGCTGGGGCGTGCGCGGCGGCTCGACCGCGATCGTCGGGACCTCGTGCGGCACCGCGCCGTAGGACCGCAGCTGGTCGGAGAGCGACGCCGCCTGTTCCTTCGTGCGCGGCACGAGCACCTTCCAGCCGAACAGCGGCTTGGACTCGAACCACGACAGCTGGTCGCGCCGGGCGGCGGCGGAACGCTCGCCGACGACGGCTATGACCGGCCGGCCGCCGTCGGGGGACGGCAGCACCTTCGCCTGCTTCAGGGTCTGCGCGATCGTGCCGAGCGTCGCCGTCCAGGTGCGCTGGCGGGTCGTCGTACCCGCGATCGTGACCGACAGGGGGGTGTCGGGCTTGCGGCCCGCCGACACCAGCTCCCCCGCCGCCGCGGCGACCGAGTCCAGGGTCGTGGAGACGACGACCGTGCCGTCCGACGCGCCGACCTCGGTCCAGCAGCGCTCCGAGGCCGTACGGGCGTCCACGAACCGGACGTCCGCGCCCTCGGCGTCCCGCAGCGGCACACCGGCGTACGCGGGCACACCGACCGCCGCCGCCACGCCCGGGACGACCTCGAAGGGCACCCCGGCGGCGGCGCAGGCGAGCATTTCCTCGGCCGCGTACGTATCAAGTCCCGGGTCCCCGGACACCGCACGGACGACCCGCCTGCCGCCCCGCGCGGCCTCCATGACAAGATGAGCGGCATCCCGGGCAGCAGCCGGGACAGCGGCGGCTGTTGACGTGCCGTCAACGACCGTCAGCTGGGGTGTGCCCGTGCCCGGCGGCGAGACCGAGGAAGGGTCTGCGTCCGTCTGGACCACGGAGACGCCCTGTCGGGCGTGCGTCCGGATCACGTCGAGCACCTCGTGCTCGGCGACCAGGACGTCCGCGCTCGACAGCGCCTCCACGGCGCGCAGGGTCAGCAGTCCCGGATCTCCGGGTCCGGCACCGAGGAAGGTGACGTGCCCGTGTTCAGGACCGGCGGCAGGAAGGGCGGTGGGGCTCAATGTGCTCGCTCCCCCATCAGACCGGCCGCGCCCTGGGCAAGCATCTCGGTGGCGAGTTCGCGACCGAGCGCCAGCGCTTGGTCGTGCGTCTCGGGCACGGGACCGGTGGTGGACAGCTGCACCATGCGGGTGCCGTCGGTCGTGCCGACGACGCCGCGCAGGCGCATTTCCTTGACAATCTGCCCGTCGGCCAGGTGGTCGGCCAGCGCGCCCACAGGGGCGCTGCAGCCGGCCTCCAGGGCGGCGAGCAGTGACCGTTCGGCGGTCACGGCGGCCCGCGTGAACGGGTCGTCGAGCTCGCCGAGCGCCGCGATCAGGTCCGCGCGGTCCGCGGCACACTCGATCGCCAGGGCCCCCTGGCCGGGGGCGGGCAAAACCGTGTCGACCGACAGGAAGTCGGTCACCTCGTCGATCCGGCCGATCCGGTTCAGTCCGGCGGCGGCCAGGACGACCGCGTCGAGTTCACCGTCCCGGACGTACCGGATGCGGGTGTCGACGTTGCCGCGTATCGGGACCGTCTCGATGTCCAGGCCGTGGGCGCGGGCGTACGCGTTCAGCTGCGCCATGCGGCGCGGCGAACCGGTGCCGATGCGCGCCCCGCGGGGCAGGTCCGTGAACTTCAGCGCGTCCCGGGCGACGATCACGTCCCGAGGGTCCTCGCGCACCGGAACGGCCGCCAGGACCAGCTCCTCGGGCTGCGCGGTGGGCAGGTCCTTGAGCGAATGAACCGCGAAGTCGACCTCGCCCTTGAGCAGCGCGTCGCGCAGCGCCGTGACGAACACGCCGGTGCCGCCGATCTGCGTCAGGTGCTCACGGGAGGTGTCGCCGTACGTGGTGATCTCGACCAGCTCGACGGGCCGCCCGGTCACCTGGCGGACGGCCTCCGCCACCTGCCCGGACTGGGCCATGGCGAGCTTGCTGCGCCTGGTCCCCAGTCTCAGTGCCTTGTCACTCATGCCGGTCGGTCCTTCTTGTCTGTGCTGTCCCCGGCCCGGGAGACGGAGGCGACCGTCTCGGGGTCGAGGTCGAACAGGGTGCGCAACGCGTCCGCGTACCCGGCGCCGCCGGGCTCGGCCGCGAGCTGCTTGACCCGTACGGTCGGCGCGTGCAGCAGCTTGTCGACGACCCGGTGCACGGCCTGGCGGATCTCGCCGCGCTGGCGTTCGTCCAGGTCGGGCAGGCGGCCGTCGAGCCGCGCGATCTCACTGGCGACGACGTCGGCGGCCATGCTGCGCAGCGCGACCACGGTCGGCGTGATGTGCGCCGCCCGCAGTGCCGCGCCGAAGGCCGCGACCTCGTCGCAGACGATACGCCGGACCAGGTCCACATCGGCCGCCATCGGCGCGTCGGCGGAGGCTTCCGCCAGCGACTCGATGTCGACCAGCCGTACCCCGGCCAGCCGGTGCACGGCCGCGTCGATGTCGCGGGGCATGGCCAGGTCGAGGAGGAAGAGGGAGGGCGCCGGGCGCTCGGCGACCGGCTCGGGCTTGCGCCGCTCGGGGATCCGGCCGACCGTCGCGACGGTCGCGGCGAGCGCGGTGATCAGCTCGGCGTCCGCCTCGGGGGTGCGCCGGTCCCGCCGGTCCACCGTGCCTCCCGCCACCCAGGCCGCGTGCTGCTCCAGGGTGGCCGCGTCCATGCCGGCGACGGCGGCCTCACCCATGACGGAGAAGCCGGGCTGTACGGCGGCCAGGTCCAGCGGGCAGTTCTCGTCGGTGCCGACGCCGGTGGGCGGCAGCGGGGTGACGGTGGCCTTCGGGGCCGTACGGGCGCTGCCGTCCCCGGCCGTGCGACCGGTCTCGGCGACCTCGGCGACGGGGGCGCCGGTGCGGCCCTCGACCGCCTGGGCGACCGCCTCCGCCGTGAGCACCAGGCCCGTCGCCCCGGTACAGGAGACGATGACGTCGGCACGTGTCAGTTCACCCGGTATGGCGTCCATCGGCACCGCGCGGGCGGTCGCCGTGCTGTCCTCGGCCTCGGTGAGGATCCGTGCGAGCCGCTCGGCGCGCTCGAAGGTGCGGTTGGCGACCACGACCTCGGCGACCCCGGCCCGCGCGAGCGTGGCCGCGGCCAGCGAGGACATCGACCCGGCGCCGATGACCAGCGCCTTCTTGCCCTCGGCCCACGCGGGCACCGCGGCGGAGACGGCCAGCTGCTCCAGGCCGAAGGTGACCAGGGACTGGCCGGCGCGGTCGATACCGGTCTCGGAGTGGGCCCGCTTGCCCACCCGCAGGGCCTGCTGGAACAGGTCGTTCAGCAGCTTGCCGGCGGTGTGCAGTTCCTGCGCGCGGGCCAGGGAGTCCTTGATCTGGCCGAGGATCTGTCCCTCGCCGACGACCATCGAGTCCAGACCGCAGGCCACCGAGAACAGGTGGTGGACGGCCCGGTCCTCGTAGTGGACGTAGAGATAGGGGGTCAGTTCCTCCAGGCCGACACCGCTGTGCTGGGCGAGCAGCGTGGACAGCTCGGCGACACCGGCGTGGAACTTGTCCACGTCGGCGTACAGCTCGATGCGGTTGCAGGTGGCGAGCACCGCGGCCTCGGTGGCCGGCTCGGCGGCGACCGTGTCCTGCAGCAGCTTGGTCTGGGCGTCCGTGCTCAGCGCGGCCCGCTCCAGCACGCTGACCGGCGCGCTGCGGTGGCTCAGCCCGACGACGAGGAGACTCATGCCGGCATCACGGCGGGTACGTCCCCGTCGGGCCCCTGGTCGGAGGAGGTGTCACGGGTGGTGGCGGGCAGCGCGCCGTCGCCCGCGGCGGTCTCCTCGCCGGCCTTGCGCTGCTCGTGGAAGGCGAGGATCTGGAGCTCGATCGAGAGGTCGACCTTGCGCACGTCGACGCCGTCCGGGACGGACAGCACGGTCGGCGCGAAGTTCAGGATGGAGGTGACCCCGGCGGCCACGAGCCGGTCGCAGACCTGCTGGGCGGCACCGGCGGGGGTGGCGATGACGCCGATGGAGACCCCGTTGTCCTTGATGATCTTCTCGAGGTCGTCCGTGTGCTGGACCGGGATGCCGGCGACGGGCTTTCCGGCCATTGCGGGATCGGCGTCGATGAGGGCCGCGACCCGGAAACCGCGGGAGGCGAACCCGCCGTAGTTGGCCAGGGCGGCGCCGAGGTTACCGATACCGACGATGACAACCGGCCAGTCCTGGGTCAGGCCGAGTTCACGGGAGATCTGGTAGACGAGATACTCCACGTCGTAGCCGACACCGCGCGTTCCGTAGGAGCCCAGGTACGAGAAGTCCTTGCGCAGCTTGGCGGAGTTGACCCCCGCCGCCGCGGCCAGCTCCTCGGAGGAGACCGTGGGTACCGAGCGCTCCGACAGCGCGGTCAGGGCTCGGAGGTACAGCGGAAGCCTGGCGACGGTGGCCTCGGGAATTCCTCGGCTACGGGTCGCCGGTCGGTGTGTTCGGCCAGTTGCCACGGTGCTCCTGCGGGTAGAGCGGGGCTGCGGGCGGTCATACGTCCCCAGACCGCCCCGTCGACAGCAGGCTATGTCTTTGTGAACGCGTGCACAAAGATGGTGTCCGATTTGCCCGGCAGAAGTGACCGGGGTCACGCAACCGGGGCGCCCTCGTCGGGAACCGGCACATACGCACCGACGTTCCTTCGTTACTGGGGGCAAAATCGCACACTCTCCTCACGAATCCCGCCCCCGAGATCAAACCGCCGTCGATCCTAAGCGACTTTCCGGACCAGTTTGTACTAGTCGGTCAGTGCCCGGCGCAGCCGCTCCTCGTTCACGCGCCAGAAGGTGTGCTGCTCGCCGTCGATCAGTACGACCGGGATCTGCTCCCAGTACCGGTCGTGCAGCGCGCGGTCCTCGGTGATGTCCTTCTGCTCCCAGGACACGCCGAGTTCGCCGCAGACCTTGTCGACGACGAGTGCGGCGTCGTCGCACAGATGACAGCCGGGCTTGCGGATCAGCGTGACGAGCCGCTCGCGGGGATCGGCCTTGCGCCGGAAAAGGGGAGTCATACCGGCCATTCTCCCGCGCCGCCCGCCGACCGCTCCCCCGCGCGCCGGGCCCGCCGTCCCACGGCCCGGCCCGCGGCCCTGCGGCGTTTAACGGCCCGGTCGCGGAGAGTTCACGCGCTTCCCACCTCTCGCCTGACGGAAGCACCGAACAAACTGGCTATGCTCACGACATGGCCGCTCTCGGATGGCTCACTCCTCGTAGGCGCTCCGCCACGGCGCGCAGCGTGTTGGCAGGCGAGGCCTCGGCGGAGGCTGCCCGCAAGTCCTCCCAGGAAGCGCAGGAGGCTCCGCAGGTCACCGAACCGGAGTTCCCGGTGATCGGCGACGACCGGGCGGCTGCCTTCTTCGACCTCGACAACACCGTGATGCAGGGCGCCGCGCTGTTCCACTTCGGCCGGGGCCTGTACAAGCGGAAGTTCTTCGAGACCCGCGACCTGGCCAGGTTCGCCTGGCAGCAGGCGTGGTTCCGGCTGGCCGGCGTGGAGGACCCCGAGCACATGCAGGACGCCCGGGACTCGGCGCTGTCGATCGTCAAGGGCCACCGCGTCGCCGAACTCGCATCGATCGGCGAGGAGATCTACGACGAGTACATGGCCGACCGCATCTGGCCCGGCACCCGCGCCCTGGCCCAGGCCCACCTGGACGCCGGCCAGAAGGTGTGGCTCGTCACGGCGGCGCCGGTGGAGATCGCCCAGGTCATCGCCCGCCGCCTGGGTCTCACGGGTGCCCTCGGCACGGTGGCCGAGTCGGTGGACGGCGTGTACACCGGCAAGCTGGTCGGCGAACCCCTCCACGGCCCCGCGAAGGCGGAGGCGGTCCGCGCCCTGGCCTCGGCGGAGGGCCTGGACCTCTCCCGCTGCGCGGCCTACAGCGACAGCCACAACGACATCCCGATGCTGTGCCTGGTCGGCCACCCCTACGCCATCAACCCCGACGCCAAGCTGCGCAAACACGCCCGTGACAAGGACTGGCGCCTGCGGGACTACCGCACGGGCCGGAAGGCGGCGAAGGTGGGCATCCCGGCGGCGGCCGGGGTCGGCGCGGTCGCCGGTGGCACCGCGGCGGCCATCGCCTTGAGCCGACGGCGCCGGTAGCTCCGCCGGGGGCCGGTCGCGGTCGTCGCCGCGGGGCTGCGGGCCGTCGGCCGGCCGCGGGTCCGCCGTGGCCGTTCGCGCCCGCGCGGCGGAGCCGCATGTCGATACGAACGCGCGCCCGTTCGGGACGCTTCTCGCACACCGGATTATGCCGCGGCCATTTCAACACGCCCCGTACCTTGCCGAAACCGGCTGCTTTTCGATCAACAAGCGGTCAATCTGCGGCACTTGATATGACGCCAACCGGTAAGAGAAGCGACGCAATCGATGATTTGAGCAACTCGGTGTAGCAGTGCCTGCACGAAGCGTTATTCTCCTCAGACGCAAACCGGTACCCCTCCGTCGCTACGACGGGTGAACGGTCCCGCACTGCACGTGATGGAAGCTCTGCCTCTGGGAGTCCCGTGTACCCACACGTCGGGGTTGACGCCTCGGGCCTGGCTACGCTGCGCGCAACAGTCGCAACGGTCAAAGAGACGCTGCGCGGCCTCGTCCCCACCGCGTACGCCGTCCCCGCCTTCGCCGCCGCGCCCGTCGGCCCGTGCTACGCACTGGCCGACGGCGGCGCCGCGGTCGGCAGACGAGGGCGCTCCGCCGGCGCCGCCCCCACCGCCCGCCGCCCGGCCGCCGACAGCGACAGCGCCCGGATGATGGACCTGGTCGAGCGCGCCCAGGCGGGCGAGGCCGAGGCCTTCGGCCGGCTGTACGACCAGTACAGCGACACGGTGTACCGGTACATCTACTACCGCGTCGGCGGCCGGGCCACCGCCGAGGACCTCACCAGCGAGACCTTTCTGCGGGCCCTCCGGAGGATCGGCACCTTCACCTGGCAGGGCCGGGACTTCGGCGCCTGGCTGGTGACGATCGCCCGGAACCTCGTCGCCGACCACTTCAAGTCCAGCCGCTTCCGGCTGGAGGTCACCACCGGCGAGATGCTCGACGCCAACGAGGTCGAACGCTCCCCGGAGGACTCCGTCCTGGAGTCCCTGTCGAACGCCGCCCTGCTCGACGCCGTGCGCCGGCTCAATCCACAGCAGCAGGAGTGCGTCACGCTCCGCTTTCTGCAGGGCCTCTCGGTCGCCGAGACCGCCCGCGTCATGGGCAAGAACGAGGGCGCCATCAAGACCCTCCAGTACCGCGCCGTACGCACTCTGGCCCGGCTCCTGCCGGACGACGCGCGCTGAGCCGCAGCCCGCGCCCGACACCCACAGCGACGCCCAACTCACGCTCCGTGAACGCCGGTTGCCTTTCCGATCCGGTCATCCGCCGTCCGTAACCCAAGTGCCGCGCCAGTCGTTGTGCGGGATACAGGCTCCCTGTGGTCACGTCTTGGCCGACCCTGATCACTCGATCGTGTGGAAGTGGTCGCGGCGTGCAACCCTCAGGACCCCCTGGGGAGTCGACCGTCATGACGAGAGGAGGTGCCGCCAGTGATCGCGAACGTATCGGCCCACCGGCGGGCGAGCGCCTTCGCCCAGGCCCTGGAGGAGCAGTCCGACCGGGACACGGCGGCCGAGCAGTCCGTTGGCCCGGCGGGGTGCCCGCCGACTGCCGAGGAGCAGTCCGAGCAGGGCGAGCTGCTGGCCCTCGCCGCGGGCCTCGGCGCGCTGCCCAGGCCGCAGCTCGACCCCGAGGTCAAGGTCGTGCAGCGCGCCCAGCTGGTGGCCGCGATGGAGGCCATGCTCCAGGAGGGCACCGGGGCGGCGGACGCGTCGGTACCCAGACAGAAAGGCGCGCACCGGGCGAGCTCCCTGGGCAAACTCCGCCCGCGTTCCCGGCTGACCAAGGGGCTCGCCGCGGGCGGGCTGAGCGTCGGCGTGGCCGCCGGGGCCTTCGGCGGGGTCGCCGCCGCAAGCTCCGACGCCCTGCCCGGCGACTCGCTGTACGGCCTGAAACGCGGCATGGAGGACTTCAAGCTCAACTACCTGACCGACGGCGACGACCAGCGCGGCCAGACCTACCTGGACCAGGCCTCCACCCGGCTCAGCGAGGCCCGCCGGCTGATGGAGCGCGGTCGCGGCGGCCAGCTCGACCACGAGTCCATCGGCGAGATCCGCCGCACGCTCTCCGGCATGCAGCACGACGTGACGGAGGGCCACCGCCTGCTCCACGAGGCCTACGAGGCCGACCCCGGCTCGCTCGGCCCGATCCAGGCCCTGTCCGCGTTCTCCCGGTCGCACCGCGAGGCCTGGAGCGCGCTCAGCCACAAGCTGCCCGTACAGCTCGGGGACGTCAAAGAGCAGGTGTCGTCGGTGTTCGACGCCATAGACCAAGAGGTCGCCCCGCTGCAGTCCCTGCTCCCGCAGCCGCCCTCCTCCCCGAGCAGCGACGGCAAACGGCAGGGATCCGGCTCGGCGACCACCGGTTCCTCCGGCGGCCGCCGGTCGACCGCGCCGAGCTCCGCCGGCCACACCCCGTCCTCCGCCAAGCACGGGAGCACCAAGGACCCGAGCGGTTCGGCGACCGGCAACGGCGGCGAGGGCCTCATCGGCGGCAACACCGGCGGCCTGCTGGAACCGCCGAAGCTCGGCCCCGGCAGCAGCGCGCCGTCCACCAGCAAGCCCCCGACGAGCGCACCGGACGTCACCCTTCCCCCGCTCCTGCCGGGCCTCCTGCCCGGCCTGGGCATCGAGGGCGAGGAGACGCACTAGCCCCGATACGGCTACGACGGCGGGGGCGCCCTATCCGAGCAGGGCGCCCCCGTTGTCGTATCCGGACCAGCGTCGGACCGGCGTCAGAAGAACACCGAGCGCCGCTGCACGAGCAGCTTGTACAGCGTGTGCTGGATCTGCTCCCGTACCTGGTCGGTCAGGTTGAACATCAGCATCGGGTCCTCGGCCGCCTCCGGCGGATACCCGTCCGTCGGGATCGGCTCGCCGAACTGGATGGTCCACTTCGTCGGCAGCGGAATCGCGCCCAGCGGGCCGAGCCAGGGGAACGTCGGTGTCAGCGGGAAGTACGGGAAGCCCAGCAGCCGCGCCAACGTCTTCGCGTTGCCGATCATCGGGTAGATCTCCTCCGCCCCGACGATCGAGCACGGAATGATCGGCGCGCCCTGCCGCAGCGCGGTCGACACGAAACCGCCGCGGCCGAAGCGCTGGAGCTTGTACCGCTCGCTGAAAGGTTTCCCGATCCCCTTGAAGCCCTCCGGCATCACCCCGACCAGCTCGCCCTGCGCCAGCAGCCGCTCCGCGTCCTCCGCGCACGCCAGGGTGTGCCCCAGCTTGCGGGCCAGCTCGTTGACCACCGGCAGCACGAACACCAAGTCGGCCGCCAGCAGCCGCAGATGACGGTCGGCCGGATGGTGGTCGTGCACGGCGACCTGCATCATCAGCCCGTCCAGCGGCAGCGTCCCGGAGTGGTTGGCGACGATCAGTGCCCCGCCCTTCGCCGGGATGTTCTCGATCCCCTTCACCTCGACCCGGAAGTACTTCTCGTACACCGGCCGCAGCAGCGACATCAGGACCTGGTCGGTCAGCTCCTCGTCGAAACCGAAGTCGTCGACGTCGTAGTCCCCGGTCAGCCGGCGCCGCAGAAAGGCCAGTCCGGCCGCCACACGCCGCTCCAGGCCGCCGCCCGGCCCGTAGGCACCCGATCGCTCCAGCGGCTCCTGCTCACGGCTCACACGCCCCTCTTCCTGCGCCCCGGCCCGGCCCGGCAGAGGCTGGACCTCACCCATCTCCCCGGTCTCGCCGAGGGTGCCGCGCCGGCTGCCCGTGCCGCGGCGCCGCGGCGGGCGCTGCGCCGCGCTCCCACGGGACCGGTCGTCGTCGAACGGAATGACCTTGGCGTCCGCCATCGTTGCCGCTCTCCTCAGTTGGCACTGTGCGTGGTGGGCCGGCCGCCGCCCCGCGCGGCCAGCCCGGCGATCCGGTCGACGGCCCCCGCGAGGGCCTCCGGCGGCACCAGCCCGGGTCCCTGGCCGCGTGCGAAGTCGGCGAACGTCTCCGCGGTCGTGTACCCGGGTGTGTAGCCCAGCGTCTCGCGCATCTGGACCGTGTCCACCACCCGTCCGTGCGTGAGCAGCCGGATCTGCTCCGGCGAGAAGTCCGTCATACCGAGCGTACGCACCAGCGAACCCGCCCAGGTGACCGCGGGCAGCAGCAGCGGCACGGTCGGCCGCCCGAGCCGCCGCGAGCACTGCGACAGCAGCAGCACGCCGTCCCCGGCGATGTTGAAGGTGCCGCTGTTGAGGGTGCCCCGGCGCGGCTCGTGCGACGCGATCCTCAGCACCTCGATGACGTCGTCCTCGTGCACGAACTGCAGCCGCGGGTCGTAGCCGAACACGGTCGGCAGGACCGGCAGCGCGAAGTAGGAGGCCAGCGGGGTGTCCGCGGCCGGCCCGAGGATGTTGGCGAACCGCAGCACGCACACGGCGACGTCCGGCCGCCGCCGGGCGAACCCGCGCACGTACCCCTCGACCTCGACCGTGTCCTTCGCGAAGCCACCGCTGGGCAGCGACTTCGGCGGGGTCGTCTCGGTGAACACGGCCGGATCACGCGGCGCCGACCCGTACACGTTCGTACTGGACTTCACCACCAGCCGCTTCACCGTCGGCGACTTCTGGCAGGCGCCGAGCAGCTGCATGGTGCCGATGACGTTGGTCTCCTTGACGGTGGCCCGGCTGCCGCTGCCCAGCGCCGTGCCCGTCACGTCCATGTGGACGACCGTGTCGGCACCCGTCTCCGCGAGCACCCGGGCGATCGTCGGCTGCCGGATGTCGGCCTGGATGAAGTCCGCCCCGCCCAGATGGTGCGCCGGCGGCACCGCGTCCACGGCGATCACCCGGTCGACCTCGGGATCCCGCTGGATCCGCCGTACGAAGCGACCGCCCAGTTGCCGGGCCACTCCCGTGACGAGCACGACCTTCCCCAAGATCAGCGCCTTCCTTCGTACGTGATGCGTACGGCCAACCTAGCGGGTCGATGTTGCGCTGTGATGACCGCCCGATGCAGGACGTGACGGAAATTCACTCATCGGAACTTCCGGGTTCCCCAAACACGCCTGTGGCCTCCCACCAGTGCTGGTGGGAGGCCACAGATGCACGCTGACACGCTCTCGCGCGTCGCTTACTTCTTGTTGCGACGCTGAACGCGCGTGCGCTTGAGCAGCTTGCGGTGCTTCTTCTTGGCCATCCGCTTGCGCCGCTTCTTGATAACAGAGCCCACGACTACCCTCGCTCACTTCTCATCACTCGGTTGTTTGGGCGCCATGGGCCCACACGACCTACGAGGGGCTAGCCTACCCAACCGAGCGCTCAGGTCGTAATCGAGGGGGTACCCCCGGGTTACCCGGGGGTCGCCGTCAGGCCGTCTCCACCCCCACATAGCTGTCACGGAGGTACTCGTGTACCGCCTGTTCCGGGACGCGGAAGGACCTCCCCACCCGGATCGCGGGCAGATGACCGCTGTGCACCAGGCGGTACACGGTCATCTTCGACACTCGCATCACCGAGGCGACCTCCGCCACGGTAAGGAACTGAACCTCGTTCAGAGGCCTCTCGCCAGCTGCACCCATGACACACCTGAACCTTCCGCACTCGACGGCCACCGGCTTCCCCTTCCGGTGACTCTTCGTCGTTGCGTGCTCACTCCCCAATGTAGGGGCGGGTGATGCAAGTGGGGAAGAGGTGCACCCATCGCAGGCCTACTGTGACAGACACGCTCGTTTGAGTACGTAGCGGGTGAGAGGCCGGTAGTGATCAGACGGCACCGCGTCATCAACCGGAACGACGACGGACAGGCGCCCCTCCGCCTCCCCCACGAACAGCGCCGGATCGTCGGTGTCGGCCAGACCGATGGCCTCGAACCCCAGCTGACCTGCACCGCAGGCCCATCCGTGATCTCCGACGACCAACTCGGGCAACGGTCCGCCGCCTTCCGCCGCGGCCTCGAGCGCGACCCGAACCGGCAGCGGCGAATGACAGTGCACGCCCGGCTCACAACCGGGGCGCCCACCGACGGTTTCCCGCACCAACCCGACACCCCGTGCGTAGTCGACCGCGCACGTACGTAGACCGAACCGGGTCAATATGTCGACACAGCGACCCTGCGCGGGGGTGAGCACGTCACACCCCGCCGACGAGAGCGCGTCCGCCAAGCCGGCGTAGAAACCCAGTAGCCGGTGCGGGTGCCCGGTCCCGAACAGCACGGGCGCACCCCGCCGGGCCGCCTCCCCGATCCGTCCCGCGAAAGCGTCCAGCGCGGCCAGCGTACGCTCAGGATCGATCACATCCAGGCCGGAAGTGTGCCGAGGATCGGCCGAAACCCCGCACTTCTCCGCCATGAGCTCCAGCACGTCCCGCTGCCCCCAGGCCCCTTCGGGATCGATCCCGATCAGCACCCGTGGATCCCGGGCAGCGAACAGCCGATAACTCCGCAGACTGTCCTCCCGGGACGTCCCGACCTCCCCGGCAAGCCGGACAGCCAGCAGATGCGCACGCAGAGCTCCGCCGGTCGACACGGATGCGATGGTGACGCATGGGGAGCGGAACCGGGACCGGAACGGGGGAAGTGCGCACGGTTGGCGTAACGACTGCCTGCCGCCCGCCCGGCCCGGCAGGGGACCAGGGGAGAAACCCCCTGGCCGGTTCAGGGGAGAAGACCCCGCAGCGGAAACACCGCCCGCCGGGTGGCCCGTACCGCCTGATCAAGCCGATCCGCAGGGTCGTAACCCGACTCCCACGACGCCCAGCTCACCGGCCACCGCCCATCAGTCATCCGCCGCGGCGCCGACTGCCGGGTCCGGGCGAACACCTCCTGTCGCCACCCCTCGGGAATCACCGTCTCCGGCGCCACCGGCCTCCCCGCGGCGATCGCGACCAAGTGCGTCCACGACCGCGGCACGACATCCACCACCGCGTACCCCCCGCCCCCCAGAGCGACCCACTTCCCCCCGGCGTACTCGTGCGCCAGCTCATGGCACGCGACCTGCACAGCCCGCTGCGCGTCCAGCGACACGGCAAGATGCGCCAGCGGATCCTCGAAGTGCGTGTCAGCCCCGTGCTGGGACACCAGCACCTGCGGCCGGAACTCCGCGAGCAGCTCCGGCACCACCGCGTGAAACGCCCGCACCCACCCCGCGTCCCCGGTCCCCGCCGGCAGCGCCACGTTCACCGCGGCCCCCTCCCCCGCCCCGGCCCCGGTCTCCTCCGGCCACCCGGTCTGCGGGAACAACGTACGGGGATGCTCGTGCAACGAGATCGTCAGAACTCGCGGATCCTCCCAGAACGCCGCCTGCACCCCGTCCCCGTGATGCACGTCGACGTCCACGTACGCGACCCGCTCGGCCCCCAGCTCCAGCAACCGGGCGATGGCCAGCGACGCGTCGTTGTACACACAGAACCCCGACGCACCCCCGGGCATCGCATGGTGCAGCCCGCCCGCGAAGTTCACGGCGTGCTCCACGTCCCCCCGCCACACCGCCTCCGCCGCCCCGACCGACTGCCCGGCGATCAACGCCGACACCTCGTGCATCCCCGCAAACGCAGGATCATCAAGAGTCCCGAGCCCGTACGACACGTCGGCCCCCGCCGGATCGGCCGACGCGGCCTTCACGGCGTCGATGTAGTCCTCCCGGTGGACCAGCCGCAGCGTCGACTCCCCGGCAGGCTTGGCCGCGACGACCTCCAACTCCCGGTCGAGCCCGAAGGCACCCACCAGTTTCCGGGTCAGTGCCAGCCGGACCGGATCCATCGGATGGTCCGGGCCGAAGTCATAGCCCGTTACTGCCTCGTCCCACATCAGCTGTGCGCGGCCGCTCATGCCCGCCACCGTATCGGTCCGGTTGAGCGGCGAACGACCTGGCGTACACCAGTGTCACCAGCACCAACACCATCGGCACGAGCATGGCCCCGCGATAGCTCCACGCATCGCCCAGCGCCCCCACCAACGGCGAACCGACCAGAAAACCCACGTAATTGAAGATGTTCAGCCGCGCGATGGCCGCGTCCGAAGACCCTGAGCCGTGATGCTCAAAAGCCAGCCGCCCGGCCGCCGCGAACGTCTGCGGCACCAGCACACACAGTCCCAGGCCCAACAGGGTGAACCCGAGCATCCCGACCCACGCCCCGGGCGCCGACGCCACCACCGCGAACCCGCCGGCCGCCACCAGCGTCCCGAGCCGTACGACCGCCACCGCCCCGAACCGCCGCACCCCGAAGTCCCCGATGGTCCGCCCCAGCAGCGTGGTCACCATGTACACGTTGTACGGCACGGTCGCCAGCTGCTCCGAACTGCCCAGCACGTCCTTCAGATACTTCGCGCTCCAGTTGGAGACGGTCGAGTCCCCGATGTAGGCGAAGGTCATCACCAGACACAACGGCAGCAGCAGCTTGAAGACGACACCCCCGCCCGGGGCGCCCTGCCCCTCCAAAGGCGTCGCGTCCCCGTCGACGTACCACCGGCTCCCCAGGAGCGTCGCCGGCAGCAGCACGACCACCACCGGCAGGTACGACACCCACAGCGCGAGATGCCAGTGCGCCCCGACCCACGCCAGCGAGGCACCGAGGATCCCGCCCAGGCTGTACGCGGCGTGGAAGCTGAGCATGATGCTGCGCCCGTACGACCTCTGCAGGCTCACCCCGAGCATGTTCATGGAGGCGTCCAACGCCCCCACCACCAGCCCGAACGCGCCCAGCGCCACCGCCAGCCCCGCGATCCGCCCACCCGCCCCGGCACCGAGCAGCGCCAGCAGCACCAGCGGCTGGGACCAGCGCAGCAGCCGGCTGGGCCGTATCCGCTTCACCAACTGCTCGGTGGTCACGCTGCCGACGCCGGCGAGGACCGGTACGGCGGCCAGGAAGGCCGGCAGCAGCGCGTCGGAGATGCCGTACCGGTCCTGGACGGCCGGGATGCGCGTCACCAGCAGGGCGAAGGTGACGCCCTGGGCGAAGAAGCTGAACGCCAGCGAGGCCCTACCGCGCCGCAGCACATCAGTCATGGCGGCGAGCGTAGGGCCCCGGACTACCTGTGGGTAGATCCAGCCAAAGATGAATTTCCTTCAGCTTTACTTCCTCGCGGATCAGGCGGCGGCCGCCACCTCGGCGTGCTGACCGGCGTGGTCCGCCTCCGCCTCGGCCGAGAGCATCTTCTCCATCGGCTCGATGGCCAGTCCACCGCCGACGACCATGCCGACCCCGATCGCGCCGACCAGGAAGACGGTGCCGAGCCAGACCATGGTGTCCACGGGGATGGTGTAGGCGCCCACGACCCGCGCGACGCACTCGGCGAGCAGCGCCAGGCCCCAGACGACGGAGTAGACCCGCTCCTTGCGCAGGAACTCCGCGGACCGGGCCGCCGCCCCGGACGTCAGCCGGACCCAGGCGGCCTCCTTGGCCGTGTCCCCCTTGACCAGGAAGGGCTTCAGACCCGCGGTCATCATCGGCCTGCCCAGCCGCACGGAGAGCAGGATCCCGATCCCGACGGTGCTGCTGACCGCTCCGTCCTTGGCGAGCATCAGCCGCGGGTCACCGGAGACGAAGGTCAGCAGCAGGGAGGTCAGGTTGACGGCCAGGATCAGCCCGGCGAGTCCGTTCGCCTTCCGCTCCTTCAGCACGCTCCACACGGTCCGCACCGCCGGCACCACGCTGCTGAGGGCGAGCGCGGCGAAGGTGCTCATCCCGAAGGCGTCCTTGAACAGGTAGTACGAGCCGAGCGGAACCGCCACGTCCAGGATCAGCGGCAGGAAGTTGTCCAGCACGCTCGGGTTCTGCTTCTGCTGCTCGGTCCGGCCCTGGGCCCCCGTGTTCGTTGTCATGCCCTCAGCTTCGCCGCCGCAGGGGGTCCGCCGGTAGAAACGATCGTCCGGACGTCCGCATGACAATTGTCAGGTCCGGCCCGATGGCTCAGGTCATACCAGCAGGTCGGCCAACTCCCCCATGGACGAGAAAAGTTGATTCGCCCCCGCCAGCCTTGCCGCCGGCGTCATCGCGGTGAACCCGAAGACATCCATCCCGGCCGCAACGGCCGCCTGTACGCCCAGCGGAGAGTCCTCGACGACCAGGCACCGTTCCGGAGCCACACCCATCCGCTCCGCGGCGTACAGGAACAGGTCGGGTGCCGGCTTCCCCCGTCCCACGTCCTCGGAGCTGAAGACGCGGCCCTCCGCGAACCACCGGTCGAGGCCGGTCGTCCGATGCCCGACACGGATCCGCGCATGACTCCCGGAGGAGGCCACGCAGTACGGCACCCCGTCCGCGGCCAGCTTCTCCAGTACCCCCTCGACGCCTGCCACGGGCTGCAACTCCCGCTCGAACGCTGCGAACACGCGCGCGTGGAAGACGTCGTCGAAGTCGTCCGGCAGTCGCTGCCCGGTCCGCTCCAGCACCAGTTCGTGGATCCGGTGCATGGCCGATCCCATGTAGTCCCGGATGGAGTCCTCGTACGACGTCGGGTGTCCCAGCTCGGTCAGATAGGCGGCCAGGTGCCGATTGGAAATCGGCTCACTGTCGACGAGGACACCGTCGTTGTCGAAGATGACAAGGTCATAGCGCATGCATTCGATCATAAACGCAGAAAGGCCCACGCCGGATGGCGTGGGCCTTTCTCAAAATTTGTTCGGCGGTGTCCTACTCTCCCACAGGGTCCCCCCTGCAGTACCATCGGCGCTGTGAGGCTTAGCTTCCGGGTTCGGAATG
>NZ_JBSFKD010000017.1:0-179328 GCF_053598395.1 Streptomyces sp. NPDC001135
ACGCCCGGTTACATTCCGAACCCGGAAGCTAAGCCTCACAGCGCCGATGGTACTGCAGGGGGGACCCTGTGGGAGAGTAGGACACCGCCGAACAATCTTTCAAAAAGGTCGGATCCTGAACTTCGGTTCGGGGTCCGACCTTTTTATGTTTTCCTTAACGTGTCGTTCACGTCGCGCCCCCAGCATCCAGCACATGGGAACTGCTGCAATGCTCAGGGCCGCCGGTGTCGGAGTCGGAGACGAAGTCGTCGTGCCGGCCTTCGGGAACGTCGAGGTCGCCGAGGCGGTGACCCTGGCCGGTGCCCTCCCGGTGTTCGCCGACATAGACCCGGTGACGTACTGCCTCGACCCCGGCGCTGTCGAGGCAGCGGCAACTCCCCGTACCGCCGCCGTCGTTGTCGTACACCGCTTCGGGCGGGGGGCCGACCTGGGGCGGTTGCACGCGATCGGGCAGCGGCAGGGGCTGCTGGTGCTAGAGCAGGGCGAGTCCGAGGCGCCGTACGACGAGATAGCGCAGCGCAGGGAGAGAGCGGCGTATCTCGATGCCAAGTTGAAGGGTGTGCGGACGCCGGACGGTGGGGACGGGCACACCTATCAGCAGTACGTCGTGCGGGTGCCGGGGAACGGCCGGCCGGACCGGGACGCCTTCGCGCTGGCCTTGCGCGCCAAGGGAGTTGAGTGCCGGGTGCCGGTCAAGACACCCGTGCACCGGCTGCCGGAGTTCCGTCGGTGCGTGTCCCTGCCGGAGACCGAGCTGGCCGCCGACGAGACACTGACGCTGCCCGTCGACGCCTCCCTCACCAAGCGGGAGATGCAGCGGATCGTGTCCGCCTGCAACGCCCTGGGGGGCCTGCTCCAGCCCGCCTTCTGAGCGGGCACCCGAACGCATTTGGGAACTCGGGCCTGCTCGGGGTACAGTTTCTTCGTCGCCGCGAGGGAAACCTCCACAACGACAGGCCCCTATAGCTCAGTCGGCAGAGCGTCTCCATGGTAAGGAGAAGGTCAACGGTTCGATTCCGTTTGGGGGCTCAATGAAAAAGACCCCGCCCTTCCGGGCGGGGTCTTTTTCATGCCCTCTGCTCAGGCCTCCTTGTGGATTCCCGGGACGCGCATCGCCAGGATCGCCATGTCGTCCGACGGGGCGTCCGACGCGAAGCGTTCCACCGCGCGCATGATGCGTGCCGCGACCGCGCCCGCCGTGAGACCCGTGCAGGTCGTGAGGACATCGGCGAGGCCGTCGTCGCCCAGCATGCGTGCCCCCTCACGGCGTTCGGTGACGCCGTCGGTGACACAGAGCAGCACGTCACCGGGGTCGAGGGTGACCGTCTCCTCGTGCAGCTCCAGATCCTCGATCACGCCCAGCAGGGGCTGCGGCTCGGCGGCCGCCGTGACCGTGCCGTCCTGGCGCAGGCGCAGCGGGAGCGGGTGGCCGGCGCAGACCACCTTCAGCTCGGCGCTGCCGTCCTCCTGCGGGCGCATCTCGCCGTACAGGAGGGTCAGGAAGCGGCTGCGGTCGCCCTCGTCGAGGATCGCGGAGTTCAGGCGCTGCAGGACCGCGGGGCCGCTCAGGCCCTCGCGGGCCAGCAGGCGCAGGGCGTGCCGGGCGAGGCCCGTGACCGCCGCCGCGTTCGGGCCCGTACCGCACACGTCGCCGATGGCGAAGCCGTAGGCGCCGTTGCCGATCGGGAAAAGGTCGTAGAAGTCACCGCCGACCTCGTTGCCCTCGCCGGCCGCGCGGTAGATGACCTCGACCTCGACGCCGTCGATGTGCGGTGTACCCGGTGGGAGCAGGCTGCGCTGGAGGGCCTGGCTGATGGCCGTGCGCTCCGAGTAGAGACGGGCGTTGTCCAGGGCGAGGGCGGCCCGGCGGGAGAGGTCCTCGGCCAGTTCCAGGATCTCCTGGCGGAAGTGTTCGTCGGTGGGCTTGCCGAGGACCAGCATGCCGATGACGCGGTTGCGGGCGACGAGCGGGAGCACGACCGTCTCACCGCCCACCGCGGAGGCCGTGGCGAGGGTCGGGCCGATGCCCGCGGAGATCTGGTGCGTGGGTCCACCGGCCAGGCCGAGGCTGCGCATGGAGCTGCGCAGTGCGGCCTGGTGGGCGACCTCGGCGGGGGTCGTCCAGACACGGGCGCCCGGCGTCGGTACCGGGTCCGGCGGCGCGATCTTCGAAAGCAACGACTTGATGCCGTCGATCAGTTCCTCGTCCTCGTGCAGGACGTACGACAGGTACGGTTCCGAGGCCTGGTCGGCGATCGTGTAGACGGCACACCAGGTGGCCAGGGTGGGGACCGTCATCTGGGCCATCAGGGCGAGCGTCTGGTCGCGGTCCAGGGTGCCGGCCAGCAGGTCGGAGGCCTCGACCAGGAAGCTCAGGGAGCCGCGGCGCAGCCGCTCCAGCTCGCCCAGGCGGGCCGACTCGACGGCCAGGGCGATGCGGTCGGCGGCGAACTGCAGGCGCAGTGCCTCCTCGTTGGAGTACCGGCCGGGTGCCTCGGCGGCGACGCCGAGGGAGCCGGTCAGGCGGCCCTCGACCTTCAGCGGGACCGTGACGACCGAGCGCATGCCGGTGCCGTTCAGCAGTGGGACGGCGCCGGGGACGGCCGTGAGGTCGTCGTGGACGGCCGGCATGCGTGCGGAGCCGTAGCGGCCGGGGCCGGCCTCGACGGGCACGCGCGCGAAGCGCTGTCGGGCGGAGGGCAGGCCGGTGGAGGCGCGCACCTCCAGCTCGGTCTCGTCGTCGGTGGCCAGCAGCAGGAACGCGGAGTCCCCGTCGAGCATGTCGCGGGCGCGCTCCACCGTGCGCTGCAGCAGGCCGTCGAGGTCGTCCGGGGCGGGGGAGCCGATGAACACCTCGAAGGGGTCGGTGTTCTGGCCGTCGGAGGTCTGGCTCTGGTCGCCGGCCGGGACGCGCGGCGGGCTCTGCAGGACGGCGCGTTCGTGGTCGCGGACCAGGAGGCAGACGGTGGAGGGTTCGCCGCCCGTGTCGCGGACCCGGAGGTGGGAGGCGTAGACCGGGGCCACGCGGCCGTCGGCGCCGCGGATGCCGTAGCTGCCCTCCCAGCGGGAGAGTTGGAGGGCCTCGGCCACGCCGGTGCTGGTGCCCGGGGTGTGCGGCCAGGCCGCGAGTTCGGTGAGGGGCCTGCCGACGACCTCGGCGGCGGCATGGCCGAAGAGGTCCTCGGCGTCCTCGTTCCAGGAGGTGACGGAGCCCTTGCGGTCGACCTGGACGACGGCGACGCGGACCCGGCCGTCGGCCAGCGGCAGCAGGTCGGCGGGGAGGGACGGGCCGGCGGTGCGGGTGCCGACCACGCGTTCGGGCAGGTTGAGCTGGAACCAGACGTTCTTGTGGGTGGGGGTGTAGTCGACGCCCCAGCGGGTGGCCAGGGCCGCGCACAGCTGGAGGCCTCGGCCGCCCTCGCGGTCGGGGCTGCCCATCGTGGCGGCGCTGTTCTGGAGGGGGACCTCGCGCTCGGGATAGCGGTCGGAGACCTCGATGCGTACGCCGTCCTCGGTGCGCAGGCACAGGACGTCCGCGTGCGTGCCCGCGTGTACGACGGCGTTCGTCACGAGCTCGCTGGTGAGGACGACGGCGTCGTCGACGATGTCGGCGAAGCCCCAGCCCTGCAGGGTGTCGCGGACGAAGGACCGGGCGGTCGCGACCGATCGCCCGACGGGCTCGAAGGTGGCGGCCGCGCGCGCGGTGATCACAGAACTCCTCGGCCGGTTGTCTACGTGCAGGGCTGCGTGGCCGGCCGGCTCGCTCCGCTGCTGCGGCATCGGCGCGCCCGTCGGCTGTGGCTCCGGGGGCTGTCCCCCGGGGATGACTCCGGTGGTCATGGTCTGCGGCCGCCCCTCCGATGCCCGCTCGTTCTCGTGCCACCGCCCAGGCCGGTCGGACCGGTGCGGCTGGACAGCCGCATGCAAGGTTACTTACCTTCGCCGTCCGAGCGGGTGCCGGTCGCCGGTGTTTACCCCCCAGGGTGTGCGGACGATGTGCGAAGCTGCCGAACTGTTATGGCCTGGTTCGGGCAGGGTGAAACACTGGGCAGGCTTGTGATGAAGGTCTGGGTCGGGCTGCGTGTGTTCCGTGTACGGCGGGCAGCAGCCCCTGGTGTGGCCGGATCTCGTCTGGCAGAAATACGCAGCAGTAACAGATACGCAGCAGTAAGAGGTACGCAGAGGTGACCGGCACGCCGACGACCGGCGCGCCGGGCCGAAGCGGCCGAGCACAGCAGTGACGGTCTACCCCTCCGGGAGGGACACAGTGGAGTCTGGCGCGGCGACGCGTGGCACGAAGACGCGCGCGAAAGGCGGACCGTCCCTGGGCAGGCGCGGCGGCACCACCGAAGTGGACACGGCTGCCCTGAACCGGCTGTTGGTGGCTCTCGTCTCGATGCGTGACGGGAACTTCCGCAAGCGGCTCACCGTCTCCGGCGACGGTGTGATGTCGGAGATCGCGGCCGTCTTCAACGAGGTGGCCGACCGGAATCTGCATCTGACCGGTGAGCTGTCCCGGGTGCGGCGCATGGTGGGCCGTGAGGGAAAACTCACGGAACGGCTGGAGACGGGGGCCTGTGAGGGCTCCTGGGCGTCCGCGATCGACGCTTCCAACGCGCTGGTGGACGATCTCGTCTGGCCGGTCTCGGAGGTCGGCCGGGTGCTCACGGCCGTGGCCGAGGGTGATCTTTCGCCGCGGATGGAGCTGCGGACGCAGGCACCGGACGACGGTACGGGGCATCCGCTGCGCGGTGAGTTCCTGAAGGTCGGCCGTACGGTCAACAACCTGGTCGACCAGTTGTCGACGTTCACGGACGAGGTCACGCGCGTGGCCAGCGAGGTCGGTACCGAGGGCAAGCTCGGCGGTCAGGCCCAGCTGCGCGGTATGTCGGGTTCCTGGAAGGACCTGACCGAGTCCGTCAACACCATGGCCAATCGGCTGACCGCGCAGGTGCGCGACATCGCGCTGGTGACGACGGCCGTCGCGCGCGGTGACCTGTCACGCAAGGTCACCGTCCATGTCGCGGGCGAGATGCTGGAGCTGAAGAACACCGTCAACACGATGGTGGAGCAGCTGTCGTCCTTCTCCTCGGAGGTCACGCGCGTGGCCCGCGAGGTGGGCACCGAGGGCATCCTCGGGGGGCAGGCGCAGGTGCCGGGTGTGGCCGGTGTGTGGAAGGAGCTGACCGACTCCGTCAACACGATGGCGGGCAACCTGACCGCGCAGGTCCGTGGGATCTCGCAGGTCACGACCGCTGTGGCCAACGGTGATCTGTCGCGGAAGGTGACGGTGCCGGCGCGCGGCGAGGTGGCGCAGCTCGCCGAGACGATCAACCAGATGACCGAGACGCTGCGGATCTTCGCGGACGAGGTCACGCGCGTCGCGGACGAGGTCGGCGAGGAGGGCCGGCTGGGTGGTCAGGCGAACGTGCCGGGCGCGGCCGGTACGTGGAAGGACCTGACGGACTCGGTCAACACGGTCTTCCGGAACCTGACCACGCAGGTGCGGGACATCGCCACCGTGACGACGGCTGTGGCCAGCGGCGATCTGTCGCAGAAGGTCACGGTCGACGTGGCCGGCGAGATGCTGGAGCTCAAGAACACCGTCAACGGGATGGTGGACCAGCTGTCGGCGTTCGGTGCCGAGGTGACCCGGGTCGCCCGGGAGATCGGTGTCGAGGGTGAGCTGGGCGGTCAGGCGCAGGTGCCGGGCGCGGCCGGCGCCTGGAAGGATCTGACCGACTCCGTCAACACCGCGTTCCGCAACCTCACCGGGCAGGTGCGCAACATCGCGCAGGTGACCACGGCGGTGGCCAACGGCGATCTGTCCCAGAAGGTCACCGTGGACGTCTCCGGCGAGATGCTCCAGCTGAAGAACACCGTGAACACGATGGTGGACCAGCTGTCGAGCTTCGCCGACCAGGTCACGCGGATGGCCAGGGACGTGGGTACGGAGGGCCGGCTGGGCGGTCAGGCCCGGGTGGACGGCGTGTCCGGCACGTGGAAGGAGCTGACGGACTCCGTCAACTTCATGGCCGGCAACCTGACCTCCCAGGTGCGGCAGATCGCCCAGGTGACGACGGCCGTGGCGCGCGGTGACCTGTCGCAGAAGATCGACGTCGACGCGCGCGGCGAGATCCTCGAGCTGAAGAACACGATCAACACGATGGTTGATCAGCTGTCCGCCTTCGCCGACCAGGTGACGCGGGTGGCGCGTGACGTGGGTACGGAGGGCCGCCTCGGCGGTCAGGCGCAGGTGCCCGGTGTCGCCGGTGTGTGGCGCGACCTGACCGACTCGGTGAACGGCATGGCCGGCAACCTGACGGCCCAGGTGCGCAACATCGCGCAGGTCGCCACCGCGGTGGCCCGTGGTGACCTCTCCCAGAAGATCACCGTGGACGCGCGCGGGGAGATCCTGGAGCTGAAGAACACGCTGAACACGATGGTGGACCAGCTGTCGTCGTTCGCCCAGGAGGTCACGCGGGTGGCCCGTGAGGTGGGTACGGAGGGCATCCTCGGCGGTCAGGCCGAGGTGCAGGGGGTCTCCGGCACCTGGAAGGACCTCACGCAGTCCGTGAACTTCATGGCGAACAACCTGACGATCCAGGTGCGCAACATCGCCGAGGTCACGACCGCGGTCGCCAAGGGTGACCTGTCGAAGAAGATCACTGTTGACGCGAAGGGCGAGATCCTTGAGCTCGTCACGACGGTCAACACGATGGTTGATCAGCTGTCCAGCTTCGCCGAGCAGGTGACCCGGGTGGCCCGCGAGGTGGGCACCGAGGGCATCCTGGGCGGCCAGGCGCACGTGCCGGGCGTCACCGGCATCTGGAAGGACCTCAGCAACAACGTCAACCTGATGGCCAACAACCTGACCATGCAGGTGCGCAACATCTCGCAGGTGGCCGCGGCCGTCGCCAACGGTGACCTGACGCGTCAGGTCACCATCGAGGCGCGCGGTGAGGTCGCGCAGCTCGCCGACACCATCAACACGATGGTGAAGACGCTGAGCTCGTTCGCCGACCAGGTCACCAAGGTGGCCCGCGAGGTGGGCACGGACGGCATCCTGGGCGGCCAGGCGCACGTGCCGGGTGTGGCCGGCACCTGGAAGGACCTCACCGAGTCCGTGAACCAGATGGCGTCCAACCTCACCGGTCAGGTGCGCAACATCGCCATGGTCACCACGGCCATCGCCAAGGGTGACCTGACGAAGAAGATCGACATTGACGCCCGCGGCGAGATCCTCGAGCTGAAGACGACGATCAACACGATGGTCGACCAGCTGTCCAGCTTCGCGGAGGAGGTCACGCGCGTGGCCCGCGAGGTGGGCACGGAAGGACAGCTCGGCGGTCAGGCACGCGTGCGTGACGTCGACGGGACCTGGCGGGACCTCACCGAGTCCGTGAACGAGATGGCCGGGAACCTGACCCGGCAGGTGCGTGCCATCGCGCGCGTGGCGACCGCGGTGACCCGCGGCGACCTGAACCTGAAGATCGACGTCGACGCCTCCGGCGAGATCCAGGAACTGCAGGACTACATCAACAAGATGATCGCCAACCTGCGCGACACGACGATCGCGAACGAGGAGCAGGACTGGCTCAAGGGCAACCTCGCCCGTATCTCCGCGCTGATGCAGGGACGCCGGGACCTGGAGGACGTCGCCTCACTGATCATGAGCGAGCTGACGCCGGTGGTCTCCGCCCAGCACGGCGCGTTCTTCGTGGCGATGTCCCTCATGGAGGGCCAGGAGCTGAGCGGGGAGGCCGAGGACCGGTACGAGCTGCGCATGCTCGGCTCGTACGGCTACTCGATGGGCTCCATGCCGACGTCGTTCCGGCCGGGTGAGGCGCTGGTCGGCACGGCCGCGCAGGAGAAGCGCACGATCCTGGTCGAGAACGCGCCCAGCGGGTATCTGAAGATCTCCTCGGGGCTCGGCGAGGCCCCGCCGGCGCAGGTGATCGTGCTGCCCGTGCTGTTCGAGGGCACGGTGCTCGGTGTGATCGAGCTGGCCTCCTTCACGCCGTTCACGCAGATCCAGAAGGACTTCCTCAACCAGATCGCCGAGATGATCGCTACGAGCGTCAACACCATCTCGGTCAACACCAAGACCGAGCAGCTGCTGAAGCAGTCGCAGGAGTTGACGGAGCAACTGCGCGAGCGGTCGGCCGAGCTGGAGAACCGGCAGAAGGCGCTGCAGGCCTCCAACGCCGAACTGGAGGAGAAGGCCGAGCTGCTGGCCCGGCAGAACCGCGACATCGAGGTGAAGAACACCGAGATCGAGGAGGCCCGGCAGGTCCTGGAGGAGCGCGCCGAGCAGCTCGCGGTGTCGATGCGCTACAAGAGCGAGTTCCTCGCCAACATGTCGCACGAGCTGCGTACGCCGCTCAACTCGCTGCTGATCCTGGCGAAGTTGCTCGCCGACAACGCCGAGGGCAACCTCTCGCCCAAGCAGGTGGAGTTCGCCGAGACCATCCACGGTGCGGGCTCGGATCTGCTGCAGCTGATCAACGACATCCTCGACCTGTCGAAGGTCGAGGCGGGCAAGATGGACGTCTCGCCGACGCGTATCGCGCTCGTACAGCTCGTGGACTACGTGGAGGCCACTTTCCGGCCGCTGACCGCGGAGAAGGGCCTGGATCTGTCCGTACGGGTCTCCCCGGAGCTGCCGGCGACCCTGCACACCGACGAGCAGCGGCTGCTGCAGGTGCTGCGCAACCTGCTGTCGAACGCGGTGAAGTTCACCGACTCCGGGTCGGTGGAACTGGTGATCAGGCCGGCCGGCGCGGATGTGCCGGTGGGTATCCGGGAGCAGTTGCTGGAGGCCGGCTCGCTGACCATTGCGGACGCACCCCTGATCGCGTTCTCGGTGACGGACACCGGCATCGGTATCGCGGCCAGCAAGATGCGGGTGATCTTCGAGGCGTTCAAACAGGCGGACGGCACGACCAGCCGCAAGTACGGCGGTACCGGCCTCGGCCTGTCCATCTCCCGGGAGATCGCCCAGCTGCTCGGCGGTGAGATCCACGCGCAGAGCGAACCGGGCCGCGGCTCGACGTTCACGCTGTACCTGCCGCTGCACCCGAGTGAACTGCCGCCGCAGGGCTACCAGCAGTCCGTGCCCGCGCTGGAGGCCGGCGAGCTGCTCGCCTCCGAGGCACAGCAGTCCTTGGAGCTGTCCGCCGTGGAGATCGAGACCCCGGCCGAGGTGAAGTCGTACCGCGAGACGCAGAACGGTCCCGCGGCGCTCTTCCGGCGCCGGCGGCGGGGTCTGCCGCAGGACGAGCAGCGGACCGAGCACCGGTTGGCGGCCCCGGAGCCGGAGAGCGCGGCGCAGTCCGCGCACGGGGTACGGTTCGGCGGCGAGAAGGTCCTGATCGTCGACGACGACATCCGCAACGTGTTCGCGCTGACCAGCGTCCTGGAACAGCACGGTCTTTCGGTGCTGTACGCCGAGAACGGCCGCGAGGGCATCGAGGTGCTGGAGCAGCACGACGACGTGGCGGTCGTGCTGATGGACATCATGATGCCGGAGATGGACGGGTACGCGACGACCACGGCGATCCGCAGGATGCCGCAGTTCGCCGGGCTGCCGATCATCGCGCTGACCGCGAAGGCGATGAAGGGCGACCGGGAGAAGGCGATCGAGTCCGGGGCCTCCGACTACGTGACCAAGCCGGTCGACCCGGATCATCTGCTGGCCGTGATGCAGCAGTGGATGGGCGGGGAGTGACAAGATCGGCACACCCGGATGTGAACGGCCGGGGAACCCTGGGCGGGTGTCGGGAGTTGCCCATGTGAGGTGACTGCGTACGGACGGCTTAGGGTGACGGGAGACGTATGGGAATGCGGGATTCCGGGAACCATCCTGGCCTCCGCCGCGTTTCGGGTACGTGCACAGTGACATCGCGGTGACAGGGTGTGGCGACAGGCGGGGTGCGGCTACGATGACCGGCACAAGGACGGGCGGCGAAAGGGAGTCGTCCCCTGGGGCGGCGCCCGGTGTACCGCCGGGGCGAGGAGGGCGGGCCATGGTGCAGAAGGCCAAGATCCTCCTGGTCGATGACCGGCCGGAGAATCTGCTGGCGCTGGAGGCCATTCTCTCTGCGCTCGATCAGACGCTGGTGCGGGCATCGAGCGGGGAGGAAGCGCTCAAAGCACTGCTCACGGACGATTTCGCGGTCATTCTGCTGGACGTCCAGATGCCGGGCATGGACGGGTTCGAGACGGCCGCGCACATCAAGCGGCGCGAGCGGACCCGGGACATCCCGATCATCTTCCTCACGGCGATCAACCACGGCCCGCACCACACCTTCCGCGGGTACGCGGCGGGTGCGGTCGACTACATCTCCAAGCCGTTCGACCCGTGGGTGCTGCGCGCGAAGGTCTCGGTGTTCGTCGAGCTGTACATGAAGAACTGCCAGCTGCGGGAGCAGGCGGCGCTGTTGCGGCTGCAGTTGGAGGGCGGCGGCAAGGGCGCGGTCGGCGGCAAGGAGTCCGCCGGGCTGCTGGCCGAGCTGTCCGCGCGGCTCGCGGCCGTCGAGGAGCAGGCCGAGGCGCTGTCCAAGCAGCTGGACGACGACTCGGCGGATGCGGCCGCGGTGGCCACGGCGGCCCATCTGGAGCGGAAGCTCACCGGGTTGCGGCGCGCCCTGGACGCCCTGGAGCCGGGCGCCGGCACCGGCGGTTCGTCGGTTCCGGCGCAGAACTGACATACGCCCGGGCGGCGGTTACTCATGAGCGTGCGTCAGTTCCGTGCCTCTGCGGGGGCGACACGAACGGGTGAAGCTGTGGGCACACGTGTCCGCCGTCGTCTGCCCCGGTAACCTCACACCCATGGCCTCACGTCCCTCCGCAGCCAAGAAGCAGCCCGCCAAGAAGGCGGCTGCTCCCGCGAAGGCTCCGGCGAAGAAGGCCGCAGCGAAGAAGGCCCCGGCCAAGAAGGCGCCCGCCAAGAAGGCCCCGGCCAAGAAGGCCGCGCCGAGGCCGGCGCCGAGCCCCACCGGGGGCGTGTACCGACTCGTACGCGCCCTCTGGCTGGGCCTCGCGCACACCGTCGGCGCCGTCTTCCGCGGCATAGGGCAGGGCGCGAGGAACCTCGACCCGGCCCACCGAAAGGACGGCATCGCGCTGCTGCTGTTCGGTATCGCGCTGATCGTCGCCGCCGGCACCTGGGCCGACCTGAAGGGCCCCGTCGGGGATCTCGTGGAGATCCTCGTCACCGGTGCCTTCGGCCGGCTCGACCTGCTGGTGCCGATCCTGCTCGCGGTGATCGCCGTACGGTTCATCCGGCACCCGGAGCAGCCGGAGGCCAACGGACGGATCGTGATCGGCCTGTCGGCGCTCGTCATCGGCGTGCTCGGCCAGGTCCACATCGCCTGCGGCTCGCCCGCGCGCAGCGACGGCATGCAGGCCATAAGGGACGCCGGCGGCCTCATCGGCTGGGCGGCGGCCACCCCGCTGACGTACACCATGACCGACATGCTGGCCGTACCCCTGCTGGTGCTGCTGACGGTCTTCGGTCTGCTCGTGGTGACCGCCACCCCGGTCAACGCCGTCCCGCAGCGGCTGCGGGCACTGGGTGTGCGCCTGGGCGTGCTGCACGACCACGAGGCGCAGGAGTTCACCGAGGACGACGCGCGCTACGACGAGCAGTGGCGCGAGGCGCTGCCCGCGCGCCCCCGTAAGCGCTCGTCCGCCCCCCGCGCGTACGACCCGGACAGCGCCGAGCAGGAGGCCCTCTCGCAGCGCCGCGGCCGCCCCCGGCGTTCCGCGGTGCCCCAGCCGGATCCGCAGCGCCAGATGGACGCCGTGGACGTGGCCGCGGCGGCCGCCGCGGCGCTCGACGGCGCGGTGCTGCACGGCATGCCGCCCTCCCCGCTGGTCGCCGACCTCACCCAGGGCGTCAGCGTCGGCGACCGGGAGGAGACCACGCCGGTGCCCGCGCCGGCGCCGGAACCCATGCCCTCGCCGGTCCCGGCCGCGCGGCCCAAGGAGGGAAAGCCCAAGGCCGGAATCGTCCCCGACCTGACCAAGAAGGCCCCCGAGGAGCCGCGCGACCTGCCGCCGCGGGCGGAGCAGCTCCAGCTGTCCGGGGACATCACCTACGCGCTGCCGTCGCTGGACCTCCTCACGCGCGGCGGGCCCGGCAAGGCGCGCAGCGAGGCCAACGACGCGGTCGTCGCCTCGCTCACCCAGGTCTTCACCGAGTTCAAGGTCGACGCCGCCGTCACCGGCTTCACGCGCGGCCCGACGGTCACCCGCTACGAGGTCGAGCTCGGCCCCGCCGTGAAGGTCGAGCGCATCACCGCGCTGACCAAGAACATCGCGTACGCCGTCGCCAGCCCCGACGTGCGGATCATCAGCCCCATCCCCGGCAAGTCCGCGGTGGGCATCGAGATCCCGAACACCGACCGGGAGATGGTCAACCTCGGTGACGTGCTGCGTCTCGCGGAGTCCGCCGAGGACGACGACCCGATGCTGGTCGCCTTCGGCAAGGACGTCGAGGGCGGGTACGTGATGCACTCGCTGGCGAAGATGCCGCACATGCTGGTCGCCGGTGCCACCGGTTCCGGCAAGTCGTCCTGCATCAACTGCCTGATCACCTCGGTCATGATGCGGGCGACCCCCGAGGACGTCCGGATGATCCTGGTCGACCCCAAGCGCGTCGAGCTGACCGCCTACGAGGGCATCCCGCACCTGATCACGCCGATCATCACCAACCCCAAGCGGGCCGCCGAGGCGCTGCAGTGGGTGGTGCGCGAGATGGACCTGCGCTACGACGACCTCGCGGCCTACGGCTACCGGCACATCGACGACTTCAACCGGGCCGTCCGCGAGGGCAAGGTCCAGCCGCCTCAGGGCAGCGAACGGGAGCTGCAGCCGTACCCGTACCTGCTGGTGATCGTGGACGAGCTGGCCGACCTGATGATGGTCGCCCCGCGCGACGTCGAGGACGCCATCGTGCGCATCACCCAGCTCGCGCGCGCGGCCGGCATCCACCTGGTGCTCGCCACCCAGCGGCCCTCGGTGGACGTCGTGACGGGTCTCATCAAGGCCAACGTTCCCTCCCGGCTGGCCTTCGCCACCTCCTCGCTCGCCGACTCCCGGGTCATCCTCGACCAGCCCGGCGCCGAGAAGCTGATCGGCAAGGGCGACGGCCTGTTCCTGCCGATGGGCGCGAACAAGCCGACCCGTATGCAGGGCGCGTTCGTCACCGAGGCCGAGGTCGCGGCCGTCGTCCAGCACTGCAAGGACCAGATGGCGCCCGTCTTCCGCGACGACGTCACGGTCGGCAGCAAGCAGAAGAAGGAGATCGACGAGGACATCGGCGACGACCTCGACCTCCTGTGTCAGGCGGCCGAGCTGGTCGTCTCCACCCAGTTCGGATCGACCTCCATGCTCCAGCGCAAGCTGCGGGTCGGCTTCGCCAAGGCGGGGCGGCTCATGGACCTCATGGAGTCCCGCAACATCGTGGGACCGAGCGAGGGCTCCAAGGCGCGCGACGTGCTGGTGAAGCCCGACGAGCTGGACGGTGTGCTCGCCGTGATCCGAGGGGAATCGGGGGAGTAGGGCGAAGGGCCGTCCGGCGGACGCTGTCTACGCCGGGTGGCCGGATCGCCGTGATCCACCTGTTAGAGAACGGCGAGCAACCGTTTCCCTTTGTCGTACGTCCAGTTGAGCGAGAGGACAGGTAGTAGTCCCATCATGGGGTATGTGCCTGTCAAGCCCTCGGTGCGTCCGGCCGTTCCGATGGCGTACAAAGTCCCACCGCCCGGTTGCCCCACCCTTTCGTACCACCCCTAGACTGAGCTTCCAGCACAGGTGGCTACACGCTCGAAAGGCGCCCCCGTGTCCATCGGCAACTCCCCTGAAGACGAGCGTCCGTTCCCCGACGAGTCCCGGGAGGCCCGTGTCTCCGTGGGCCGTGCCCTGCAGCAGGCGCGGATCGCGGCCGGGCTCACCGTGGACGACGTCAGCAGCGCCACTCGTGTCCGTATCGCCATCGTGCACGCCATCGAGGCGGACGACTTCGCCCCGTGCGGCGGCGACGTGTACGCCCGCGGGCACATCCGTACGCTGGCCAGGGCCGTCCGACTCGATCCCGCCACCCTGATCGCCCAGTACGACGCCGAGCACGGCGGCCGTCCCGCGCCCACCCCGGCCGCACCCCTGTTCGAGGCGGAGCGCATCCGGCCCGAGCGGCGCGGCCCGAACTGGACGGCGGCCATGGTGGCCGCGATCGTCGTCGTGATCGGTTTCGTCGGTTTCACCGCGGTCAGCGGCGGCGGCTCCGGAAACGACGCGAAGTCGCAGGTCGCCCAGGGCAGCGGTACACCCGCCGCGAGCAGGTCCGCCTCGCCCACGCCGAAGAAGGACAAGCCCGCGGCGCCGAGCACCGAGCCCTCCGACAGCGCCATCGCCGCCGCGCCCCAGGACAAGGTGACCGTCCAGGTCAGCGCACCCAACGGACGCAGCTGGATCTCGGCCAAGGACCACAACGGCCGGATGCTCTTCGACGGACTGCTGAAGAAGGGCCAGTCCAAGACCTTCCAGGACGGCTCGAAGATCAACCTGATCCTCGGTGACGCCGGCGCGATCGAGCTGTACGTCAACGGCAAGAAGATCGACGACAATTTCCAGCCGGGCGCTGTGGAACGCCTGACCTACACCAAGGGCGACCCCGTCGCGGGCTAGGCGGCCCTTCGGGAACAGCGTGTGTGACGGGGTTGGCCAAGATCGGCCAACCCCGTCGACATGGGCTGTCAGTGAGACGAAGTAGTCTTGAGCCCATGCCTGAACGCCGTACCGTCGCCCTCGTCACTCTTGGCTGCGCCCGTAATGAGGTGGACTCCGAGGAGCTCGCAGGCCGTTTGGAGGCGGACGGCTGGCAGCTCGTGGAGGACGCCGCGGACGCCGACGTCGCCGTGGTCAACACCTGTGGCTTCGTCGAGGCCGCCAAGAAGGACTCCGTCGACGCCCTCCTCGAGGCCAATGACCTCAAGGATCATGGCAGAACCCAGGCCGTCGTGGCGGTGGGCTGCATGGCCGAGCGGTACGGCAAGGAGCTGGCCGAGGCGCTGCCCGAGGCCGACGGCGTGCTCGGCTTCGACGACTACGCCGACATCTCCGACCGCCTGCAGACCATCCTGTCCGGTGGCATCCACGCCTCCCACACCCCGCGCGACCGCCGCAAGCTGCTCCCGATCAGCCCGGCCGAGCGGCAGGAATCGGCCGCCTCCGTCGCGCTGCCCGGCCACGGCCCGGCCGACCTCCCGGAGGGCGTCGCGCCCGCCTCCGGTCCGCGCGCCCCCCTGCGCCGCCGCCTCGACGGCTCCCCGGTCGCCTCGGTGAAGCTCGCTTCGGGTTGCGACCGGCGCTGCTCCTTCTGCGCCATCCCGTCCTTCCGGGGCTCCTTCATCTCCCGCCGCCCCAGCGACGTGCTGAACGAGACCCGCTGGCTGGCCGAGCAGGGTGTGAAGGAGATCATGCTCGTCTCCGAGAACAACACCTCCTACGGCAAGGACCTGGGCGACATCCGCCTGCTGGAGTCCCTGCTGCCCGACCTCGCCGAGGTCGACGGCATCGAGCGGGTGCGGGTGAGCTACCTGCAGCCGGCCGAGATGCGCCCGGGACTCATCGACGTGCTGACCTCCACCGCGAAGGTCGTCCCGTACTTCGACCTGTCCTTCCAGCACTCCGCGCCCGACGTGCTGCGGGCCATGCGCCGCTTCGGCGACACCGACCGCTTCCTGGAGCTGCTCGACACGATCCGCTCCAAGGCCCCCGAGGCCGGCGTGCGCTCGAACTTCATCGTCGGCTTCCCCGGCGAGAGCGAGGCGGACCTGGCCGAACTGGAGCGTTTCCTGAACGGCGCCCGCCTGGACGCCATCGGTGTCTTCGGCTACTCCGACGAGGAGGGCACGGAGGCGGCGACGTACGCGGACAAGCTCGACGAGGACGTCGTCGCCGAGCGCCTCGCACGGGTGTCCCGGCTGGCCGAGGAGCTCGTCTCGCAGCGCGCCGAGGAGCGCGTCGGGGAAACCGTGCGCGTCCTGGTCGAGGCTGTCGACGAGGAGGAGGGCGTGTACGGCCGCGCCGCACACCAGGCCCCCGAGACCGACGGGCAGGTGCTCCTCACGAGCGGCGAAGGCCTGAGTGTCGGACGTATGGTCGAGGCGAAGGTGGTCGGTACGGAAGGTGTCGACCTGGTCGCCGAGCCGCTGACCGGCTCGCTCGCGTGTAGTGAGGAGGCGGGCAGATGACCGGAGTCCCGGCATCCGCCGCGGGCGGCTCCTCCGGCGCGCACGGTGCCCGGGGGTCCGCCGCCGCTGCCGACGGCGCCGCGTCCGAGGTCTCCGGTTCTGCTTCAGGTCCCGAGGGCGGCGGCAGGGCACCGCGCGGCGGGAAGATCGCGGCCGCGGCCGTCAACCAGGCCAGCGTCTGGAACGTCGCCAATCTGCTGACCATGCTCCGGCTGGTCCTCGTGCCCGGCTTCGTGGCGCTGATGCTGGCGAACGGCGGATACGACCCGGCCTGGCGCTCGCTGGCCTGGGCGGCCTTCGCCGTCGCCATGATCACCGACCTGTTCGACGGACATCTGGCGCGCACGTACAACCTGGTCACGGACTTCGGGAAGATCGCCGACCCCATCGCCGACAAGGCCATCATGGGCGCGGCGCTCATCTGTCTGTCGGGTCTGGGCGACCTGCCGTGGTGGGTGACGGCCGTGATCCTCGGCCGGGAACTCGGCATCACCCTGCTGCGTTTCCTGGTCATTCGCTACGGCGTGATCCCGGCCAGTCGGGGGGGCAAGCTCAAGACCCTCACCCAGGGGGTGGCGGTCGGGATGTACGTCCTGGCGCTGACGGGGTGGCTGGCCACTCTGAGGTTCTGGGTGATGGCCGCGGCCGTCGTCCTCACCGTCGTCACCGGCCTTGACTACGTAAGACAAGCCATTGTGCTGCGCCGACGGGGAATCGCCGAGCGCGCGGCAGCGTTGGAGGAGAAGGACGCGTGAGCTCACAGGCCACCGAACTGGTGCGACTACTGACCGTGAGGGGCGAGACCCTCGCTGTCGCCGAGTCGCTCACCGGTGGTCTGGTGGCGGCGGAGATCACAGCAGTGCCCGGGGCGTCCAAGGTGTTCCGGGGGTCGGTCACCGCCTACGCCACCGAGCTGAAGCATGAGCTGCTGAATGTCGACGCCACCCTGCTGGCCCAGCGGGGAGCGGTGGATCCGCAGGTCGCGGGCCAGATGGCAGCCGGAGTGCGGAAGGCTCTGGGCGCCGACTGGGGCGTCGCGACCACCGGCGTCGCCGGCCCCGACCCGCAGGACGGCAAGCCCGTCGGGACGGTCTTCGCGGCCGTGGACGGGCCGCTGACGGACCGCCTCGGTTCTGCCGCTGGCGGAAAAGTGGAGGCCCTGCGGTTGAACGGCAGCCGTGCGGAAATTCGTATGGAGAGTGTACGGAGCGTACTCGCACTGCTTCTGAGAGAGCTTGCGGGCGAACAGACCGGGAATGAGCGGGCACAGGATACGGAACGGAACGGGGGGTTTTGATGTTTGCAGCCCTGAGTGAACACGACATCGCTCCCCGCACGGCCGCGGCGCAAGGCGGTACGGTGGGGCGAGAAGGATGCGGCTACGCGGTCCGAGGAGGGAGCCACCGATGATTCTGCTCCGTCGCCTGCTGGGTGACGTGCTGCGTCGGCAGCGCCAACGCCAGGGCCGTACTCTGCGCGAAGTCTCCTCGTCCGCCCGAGTCTCACTCGGCTATCTCTCCGAGGTGGAGCGGGGGCAGAAGGAGGCTTCCTCCGAGCTGCTCTCCGCCATCTGCGACGCGCTGGACGTACGGATGTCGGAACTCATGCGGGAAGTGAGCGACGAGCTGGCGCTCGCCGAACTGGCCCAGTCCGCCCGGGCCACCGAGCCCGTACCAACGCCGGTCCGTCCGATGCTGGGTTCGGTGTCGGTGTCCGGTGTGCCACCGGAACGGGTGACCATCAAGGCGCCCGCGGAGGCGGTGGACGTGGTCGCCGCGTGACGTACGCGCGCGCGGTCTAACGAACGTTCGAGGCCCCGGCCGGCTTCTCGGGACGAAACCGAGGAGCGTGGCCGGGGTTTTCGTTTTCCGGTCGCATATGCGACTTGCGTCACTTTTGCCCGCGTTTGCCGGGTCCGGTCGGTGCGGTCATGGTGGAGGGACGTGACGGCGCAAAGGCACCGGAGGAAGCGGATGTACGTCGTGAAGAGCCAGTTGGCCGACGCGGACCTGAGGACCGTGACCGAGGCGCTGCAGGGTGCCCTCGTCGACCTGGTGGACCTCTCGCTGGTCGCCAAGCAGATCCACTGGAACGTCGTCGGGCCCCGCTTCCGCTCCATCCACCTCCAGCTCGACGAGGTCGTCGCCTCCGCGCGTACCCACTCCGACACGGTGGCGGAGCGGGCCTCGGCCCTGGGGGTGCCGCCCGACGGGCGCGCCGCCACGGTGGCCTCCGGCAGCGGCATCAAGACCACTCCGGCGGGCTGGATCAAGGACACGGACGCCGTCGGGACCATGGTGGACGCGCTGGGCGCCGTGATCACCCGGATGCGGGAGCGCGTGGGCGCGACGGGGGAGCCGGATCCGGTGTCCCAGGACATCTTCATCGGGATCACCGCCGACCTGGAGAAGCACCACTGGATGTTCCAGGCGGAGAACGCGTAAGCGGTTCGGGGTGGGACGGGGCGCCCGCAGGGACTGTTTTCGCTGCTGCATCCGTGAGCCCTCGGTGCGCCTCCCGCGCGGCTGGTGTGGCGGTCTAGCGTCCGGCGGGAGGTGGTGGCGGGCATGGTGGGACGGATAGTGCGCCGGGGGGCCGTCCTGGCGCTGGGGGCCGTGTGGTGGTGGGCCGTGCTGCGGATCGCCCTGGGGCAGGGCGCGGGTGTCCTGGAAGGCGCCGTCGCGGCCGGCGGATGGGGGGTGAGTCTGCTGCCGGTGCACTGTGTGCCCAAGGGGCAGGCGGCCGACGCGTTGTCGGCGGGGCGCTGGTTGGCCGCATGGCGGGTGGGTGACGCTACCAGGGCATCGCGACACCCCCGTTCGGGCGAAGTATCTGACCGGTCGTGAACGCCGACGCGTCCGACGCCAGGTACAGCACCGCGTGAGCGACGTCCTCCGGCTCGCCGACCCGGCCCAGCGGTGACATCCGGGCCATCACGCCCTCGGTGTGCGCCTGCGCCTCGCCGTCGTGCCGGTCGGTCATCGGGGTGCGGATCCAGCCCGGCGCGATCGCGTTGACCCGGATGCCGTGCCGTCCGACCTCGGTGGCCAGCGTCTTGGTCAGCTGGACCACGGCCGCCTTCGCCACGCCGTAGCAGAGCAGCCCGGGGCCGCCGGTGTCGACCGCGCCGGATGCCATGGTGACGATGCTCCCCCGCGTGGCACGGGCCAGCATCAGACGGGCCGCCTCCTGGCAGGCGTACAGCACGCCCTTGAAGTTGACGTCCAGGACCCGGTCGAGATCCTCGTCGCGGGTCTCCAGCACGGGGCTGCTGTGCATGATCCCGGCGATCGCCGCCATCACGTCCAGACGCTCGCAGGAGCGGACCGCCTCGGCCAGGGCCGCCCGGTCGGTGACGTCCAGGACATGCGTACGGGCCGTGCCGCCGCGTTTTTCGACCAGCTCCGCCGTGCCGCGCAGACCGTCCGCGTCCCGGTCGGCGCAGTGCACCGCCGCGCCCGCCTCGGCGAGCAGGACGGCGGAGGCCCGGCCGATCCCGCCGGCGGCGCCGGTGACGAATGCGGTGCGCCCGGTGAGGTCGTACGGGGTGAGGGACATGGAAGGACCGTACGAGCATTTCTGACGGATCGTCAATTAGTTGGCGGTGGCCACTGGTTCGGATGCCGTTCGGCCTGGTGGCGTACCAGGTGCGCGACGGGGGCGACGCGTCGTCAGGGGGTGCGGCGGGGATAGCGGTCCCGCCAGCGCTGCGGCGCGCCGGGAGCGGGGGCGGGGCCGGTCTGGCAGGCGGGGCACCAGTAGGTGGGGCGTTCCTGGGTGCCGTCGCCCTGGTCGGCCACCCGGACCGGTGTGTGGCAGCGCAGGCAGGGTCGGGGTGCGCGGCCGTAGACGAACAGGTCGTGCCGGTGCAGTCCCGTGGTCTGCCGGACCGGGCGGTCGCGGTTCGCCTCCAGGAGTCTCTTGGCGAGCGCGGGCAGCTTCTCGGCGCGGTCCGGGGGCAGCTCCCCGGCAGGGAGCCACGGCGTGACGCCCAGCAGGAAGCACAGCTCGCTCTTGTAGACGTTGCCGATGCCGGCGAGATTGCGCTGGTCGAGCAGGGCCTCGCCGAGCGGGCGGGCGGGATCGGCGAGGAGGTTGGCCAGCGCGCGCCCGGGGTCCCAGTCCGGTCCGAGCAGGTCGGGGCCCAGATGGCCGACCACCCGCTCCTCCTCGCCCGTGCGCAGCAGCTCCAGAACCTGGAGGCGGTAGCCCACGGCCGTACGGTCGGGGGTGCCGAGGATCACACGGATCTGGTGTGCCGGGCCGCCCCGCCAGCGTTCGTCCGCGCCGTACACCTTCCAGGTCCCCTCCATCCGCAGATGGGTGTGCAGGGTCAGGCCGCCCTCGAACCGGGTGAGGAGGTGTTTGCCGCGCGGGATCGTGCTGAGCACCGTACGGCCGGTGAGGTCGACCGTCGCGTACTTCGGCACCCGGAAGTCGCTGCGGGTCAGCGCCTTGCCGGCGAGGGCCTCGTGCAGCCGCCTCGCGGCCTGCCAGACCGTGTCACCTTCGGGCATGCGTCAAGGGTGCCACGGGCGGCCCCCGGGGGCGCGGGGCTGCCCCTGGTCTGCGGCTACCGCCGCGATGGGGGTCCCCCGGGGCCGAGCGCAGCCGGGAACCCGGGGGAGCGCCCAGCCGCGAGGGTGCCGCAGACGGAGGACGGCATGCCGCGGCACTTCCGGACGTCCCGGCACCTGGCGGAGCGTCACGCTCTCAGGCGCAGTCCGCGGGGTGTGGCCACGAAGCCCGCTGCCTCGAGGAGGGCGCCTATGGGCGAGGTCAGGGCCTGGGCGCCGTTGATCCGCTCGACCGTGACCGTGCCGAGGGAGCCCGCGCGTGCCGCCGCGGCCAGGGCATCCGCGGCCATCCGCAGGCGGGGGTCGTCGGGAGGCGCGATGTCCGGGCCGGCCGGCCAGGCCAGCAGCGTCTTGCCACCGCGCTCCATGTACACGGTCAGCTCGCCCTCGACCAGGACGACGAGCGAACCCGCCTTGCGGCCCGGTTTGTGCCCGGCACCGGACGGTGGCTCGGGCCAGGACAGGGCGGCGCCGTAGGCGTTGGCGGGGTCGGCCGCGGCGAGGACCACGGCCCGGGGGTCGGGCGAGGACGTGCCCGTACGACCGCTGCCGTACGCCCGGTACGCCGGCGAGCCGTAGGGGCCGCCTCCGCCTCCTCGGGGGCCGCCGTAGCCGGGGGAACCGAAGGGGTCGGCGAGGTCGCGGGGGGAGACGTAGTCGCCGGCGGCGGAAGGGGGATCCGCCGGTGGCCAGGTGAAGTCGCCGTCGAGGCCGGGGTGCGCGAAGCCGCCGCCCGACCCGTCGAAGGCGCCGGGCAGGGGGTGTTCGTGGGGTGCGCCGTCGCTTCCACCGAAGCCGTTCGGGAACGCCGGTGCGGCAAAGCCGCTCGAGGGAGGTGGGTAGCCGTTCCCGGGGGTCGCTGTGGCCAGGCCCTCACCGCGTTCGCGGGCGTTGGACACCGCGCGGAGCCGGTCCACCGCGCCGTCCATGGCGAACTGGGCCGCGCCGAGGCCCTCGACCACGTAACCGCGCCGCGCCTGACCGCTCTCCTCGAAGGCGGACAGCACGCGGTACACCGCCGAGAACCCGCCCTCGACCCCCTCCGCGGCGACCGCCCCGCGAGTGACCACGCCGTGCCGGTCCAGGAGGGTACGGGCCAGCGCGTGGGCCCGCACCGTGGCATCCGGCTCGGCCGCGGGGAGCAGGGACCAGCGGCCGGCGACCGTGGGCGGGCCCGTACGAGACGCGGTGCGCGCGGCGGCCGTCAGGGAGCCGTAGCGCCCGCGTGGCACGGCGCGCTTGGCGCGATGTGCGGTCGACCCCGCCGTACGGCCCGAGCCGAGCAGGGAGCGCATCGGCGCGAGGGTGTCGTTGGTGAGCCGGCCCGACCAGGCCAGGTCCCAGAGCGAGTCCGCCAGTTGGGGGTCGGTGGCATCGGGGTGGGTGGTGGCCCGGACCTGGTCGGCGATCTGACGGAAGAACAGGCCGTAGCCGCCGGAGAGTGCGTCCAGGACGGACTGGTGAAGCGCGGTCAGTTCCAGGGGATGCGGCGGCGGGAGCAGCAGGGGGGCCGCGTCCGCCAGACAGAGGGAGACCCAGCCGTCCTTGCCGGGCAGCGCACCCGCGCCGGCCCACACCACTTCACCCGCGGCGGTCAGCTCGTCGAGCATCGAGGGCGTGTAGTTCGCCACGCGGGAGGGCAGGACCAGTTTCTCCAGCGCGGAGGCGGGTACGGAGGCACCCTGCACCTGCTCGATGGCGCGCACCAGTCCGTCGATGCCGCGCAGGCCATGACCCGTGCCGATGTGCTGCCACTGGGGCAGGAACTGGGCGAACGCGGCCGGTGGCACGGGCTCCAGCTCGTGGCGCAGGGCCGCCAGGGAGCGGCGGCGCAGACGGCGCAGTACGGCCGCGTCGCACCACTCCTGACCGATGCCCGCCGGGTGGAACTCGCCCTGCACCACCCGGCCGTTCGCGGCGAGCCGCTGCAGGGCACCCTCGGTGACCGCCACGCCCAGGCCGAAGCGGGCCGCCGCCGTGGCGGACGTGAACGGGCCGTGCGTGCGGGCATAGCGCGCCAGGAGATCACCGAGCGGGTCCTTGACCGGCTCGGTGAAGGCCTCGGGCACGCCGACCGGCAGCGCCGTGCCGAGCGCGTCGCGCAGCCGGCCCGCGTCCTCGACGGCCGCCCAGTGGTCGGCGCCGGCGATCCGGACCTTGATGGCCCGGCGCGCGCCGGCCAGCTCAGGCGCCCACTGCGGGTCCGCGCCCCGCGCGACCAGCTCGGCGTCGGTCAGCGGGCCGAGCAGCCGCAGCACGTCGGCCACACCCTCCACGTCCTTGACCCGTCGGTCCTCGGTGAGCCACTGCAGCTCGCGCTCCAGCTCGGTCAGTACCTCGGCGTCCAGCAGTTCGCGCAGTTCTGCCTGGCCCAGCAGCTCGGCCAGCAGCCGCGAGTCCAGGGAGAGCGCGGCGGCACGGCGCTCGGCCAGCGGGGAGTCGCCCTCGTACAGGAACTGGGCGACGTACCCGAACAGGAGCGAGCGGGCGAACGGGGACGGCTCGGGGGTGCTGACCTCGACCAGGCGCACCTTGCGGGACTCGATGTCACCCATCAGCTCGACGAGGCCGGGGACGTCGAAGACGTCCTGGAGACATTCGCGGACCGCTTCCAGGACGATCGGGAACGAGCCGAACTCGCTCGCCACCTGCAGCAGCTGGGCCGCGCGCTGGCGCTGCTGCCACAGCGGGGTGCGCTTGCCGGGGCTGCGGCGCGGCAGCAGCAGCGCGCGGGCGGCGCACTCACGGAACCGGGAGGCGAACAGGGCGGAGCCACCCACCTGGTCGGTGACGATCTGGTCGACCTCGCCCTTGTCGAAGGCGACGTCCGCCGCGCCGACGGGTGCCTGTTCGCTGTCGTACTCCGTGCCGGCCTTCACCGGTGCCTGGTCGAGCAGGTCCAGGCCCATCAGATCGGCATCCGGCAGGCGCAGCACGATGCCGTCGTCGGCGTGCATGACCTGCGCGTCCATGCCGTACCGCTCGGACAGGCGGGCGCCGAGCGCGAGGGCCCAGGGGGCGTGCACCTGGGCGCCGAAGGGGGAGTGGACGACGACCCGCCAGTCGCCCAGCTCGTCGCGGAAGCGCTCCACGACGATCGTGCGGTCGTCCGGGACATGACCGCAGGCCTCGCGCTGCTCGTCCAGGTACGACAGGACGTTGTCCGCAGCCCAGGTGTCGAGGCCCGCTGCCAGCAGGCGCAGCCGGGCGTCGTCCTTGGGGAGCGATCCGACCTCGCGCAGGAACGCGCCCACCGCGCGGCCCAGTTCGAGCGGCCGGCCCAGCTGGTCGCCCTTCCAGAAGGGCAGCCGGCCCGGAACGCCGGGCGCGGGGGAGACCAGGACCCGGTCGCGGGTGATGTCCTCGATGCGCCAGGAACTCGTGCCCAGCGTGAAGACGTCGCCCACCCGGGACTCGTAGACCATCTCCTCGTCCAGCTCGCCGACCCGGCCGCCGCCCTTCTTCGGGTCGGAACCGGCGAGGAAGACGCCGAAGAGGCCGCGGTCGGGGATCGTGCCGCCGGAGGTGACGGCGAGGCGCTGGGCGCCCGGACGGCCGGTGATCTCGCCGGTCACGCGGTCCCACACCACGCGCGGGCGCAGCTCCGCGAACGCGTCGGACGGGTAGCGGCCCGCGAGCATGTCGAGGACCGCCGTGAACGCCGACTCGGGAAGCGAGGCGAAGGGAGCCGCACGGCGGACCAGGGCGAGGAGGTCGTCGAACTGCCAGGTGTCCAGCGCCGTCATCGCGACCAGCTGCTGCGCGAGGACGTCCAGCGGGTTCGCGGGCACCTTCAGGGACTCGATCGAGCCCGAGCGCATCCGCTCGGTGACCACGGCCGCCTGGACGAGATCACCGCGGTACTTGGGGAAGACGACACCGGTGGAGACGGCGCCCACCTGGTGTCCCGCACGGCCGACGCGCTGCAGCCCGGAGGCGACCGACGGCGGGGACTCGACCTGCACGACCAGGTCGACGGCGCCCATGTCGATGCCCAGCTCCAGGCTGGACGTGGCGACCACGGCGGGCAGCCGGCCCGCCTTCAGGTCCTCCTCGACCAGGGCGCGCTGCTCCTTGGAGACCGAGCCGTGGTGCGCCCGGGCGATCACCGGGGGCGCACCCTGGGCCGCGCCGGAGCCGCCCATCAGCTGGGCCGGGGAGTGGTGCTCGTCGAGCGACTCGCCGGTCGCCCGCTCGTAGGCGATCTCGTTCAACCGGTTGCACAGCCGCTCGGCGAGGCGCCGGGAGTTGGCGAACACGATCGTGGAGCGGTGGGACTGGACCAGGTCGGCGATCCGCTCCTCCACGTGCGGCCAGATCGACGGCCGCTCGGCGCCCTCGCTCGCGTCGGCCGCCGGAGCGCCGCTCAGCTCGCCCATGTCCTCGACCGGGACGACCACGGACAGGTCGAACTCCTTCCCGGACTCCGGCTGGACGATCTCCACCTTGCGACGCGGGGACAGATACCGGGCGATCTCGTCGACCGGGCGGACGGTCGCCGACAGGCCGATCCGGCGGGCCGGCCGCGGCAGCAGCTCGTCGAGCCGCTCCAGGGAGAGCGCGAGATGGGCACCGCGCTTGGTGCCCGCGACCGCGTGCACCTCGTCGAGGATCACCGTCTCCACACCCGTCAGCGCGTCGCGCGTGGCCGAGGTCAGCATCAGGAACAGCGACTCGGGAGTGGTGATCAGGATGTCCGGCGGACGGGTGGACATGGCGCGCCGCTCGGCCGCCGGTGTGTCGCCGGAGCGGATGCCGACCCTGACCTCGGGCTCGGGCAGGCCCAGGCGCACGGACTCCTGCCGGATGCCGGTGAGGGGGCTGCGCAGATTCCGCTCGACGTCGACCGCGAGGGCCTTCAGCGGGGACACGTAGAGAACCCGGCAGCGCTTCTTCGGGTCGGCCGGGGGCGGGGCCGAGGCCAGCTGGTCCAGGGCGGCGAGGAACGCGGCCAGTGTCTTGCCCGAGCCGGTCGGGGCCACCACCAGCACGTCCGAACCCGCACCGATGGCCTGCCACGCGCCGGCCTGGGCCGCGGTGGGCGCGGAGAACGCCCCCGTGAACCAGCCGCGGGTCGCGGGGGAGAAGCCGTCGAGGGCTCGGTGTGCGGAGCTGACCATGCGTCCATCCTGCACCCGGCCACTGACAATCGCGCTGACCTGGGCGAACGCCGTGCGGCGGGAGGGACGGGGCCGGTCGCGGGCGGTGGGGCGGAGAACGGGCGCATGGCGGGCCGAACGGGGCGCGGTGACGAACGGACCGGTGCCGAGGGGCAGGCGGGCTCGGCCGGCGCTGTACGCGCTCGGGAACCTCACCACGCTGCTCGGCGCGCTCGGCGCCAAGGCGATCGGCGACACGCGCGCGTGGGGCCTGGACGCGGCCGGGCCCGCCGTGTTCCTCGCTCTGCTCGCGCCCATGCTGAAGACGGCCACCGAGCGCGCGGTCGCGGCCCTCGCGATCCTGCTGGGCCTCGGCCTGCTGCCCGTCCTGCCGGCCGGCGTCCCGGTCCTGGTGGCGGCACTCGCGGCACCGATCGCCCTCGTCGCCGAGGGCGGCCGCGCGGGACGCCCCAGAGGCGACGTGGGAGCCGCGGAGGGGGCGCGCGGGACGACGGGGGCGGCGGAGGACCGGTGAACACCTGGATCGCGATCGGCCTGGCCGCCCTCGGCTGCTACGCCGTCAAGCTCGCCGGGCTGCTGGTGCCCGCGGGTGTCATGGAGCGGCCGTTCGTACGGCGGCTCGCCGCCCTGCTGCCCGTCGCCCTGCTCGCGGCACTCACGGCTCAGCAGACGTTCGCCGACGGGCACGCGCTGGTGCTAGGACGCACGGGTCCCCGGGCTCGGCGCGGCCGCCGTGGCGTTGGTGCTGCGCGCGCCGTTCCTGCCGGTCGTCGCGACCGCCATGGTGGCGACGGCGGGAGTACGCGCCGTGGGCGGGTGACGACACGGGACCGAAGCCGGAGGGTCGGCCCGGCTCACGCGGCGGCTCCGCGCGCGAAGCCACCCGCTCCGGCCGGCGCACACGGCGTGGTCAACCGCCCCAGGACGCCGGCTCAGCCCACGAAACGGCCGTACGACCGCAGCGTGCGCAGCGCCTCGATGGTGACCATGGCGCGTGCCTCCAGTGCGGGGGCCGGTGCCCACTGGCGCCATCGGACCGGCCAGCCGCCGTCGTCCTGCTGCTCGGCGGCCAGGTGATCAAGGGACCGTGCCATCTCGTCGTCCGTGAACCACGCGCGCGCAAGTGACTCCGGACTCCTGGCGAAGTCGTGAGGGAAGTGGTGCTCGCCGGGGGCGTAACCGGACGCGACCGGATACGCGTCGAGCCGGTCCGGGTCGAGTGCCGCGAGCCGTTGCTCGCGCACCATGCGGCCGAGCCGGTCCGCGGCGGCCTCCGCCCGCGAGCGGTCGGGAGCGGAGTCCAGGAACGCCACGGCGGCCTCCACCTCGTACGGGTGGGACTTGTCCAGGGACTCCACGGCCTGCCAGCAGAAGTCGGTGGCCCGGAACAGCCAGGCGTGCCACACCTCGTTGCGGTGCAGCAGCCCGACCACCGGCCCGGTGGCGAGCAGCTCGCTGGGAGGATCGTCGACGACCGGGACGAACGGTGCCGTCGGATACCCGCGCTGGCTGGGACGGATCGCCGGCAGGGCGCCGTCCGCCGTGGAGACCGAGGTCAGATAGCGGCACACGCGCTCGACCCGCTGCCCGCCGCAGCGCCCGACGGCGTCCAGGACGCGCAGCGCGTGCGCGGTGTGCAGAGGCTGGCTCACGGGGCCGCGCAGATCGGGCTCCAGCGCGTGCCCGTATCCGCCGTCCTCGTTGCGGTAGGCGTCCAGCGCCGCTTCCACCGCGTCCGGGGCGCCGTGCAGGAAGTGGTACGCGAAGAGGCGCTGCTCCAGCACGCGCGCGGTGAGCCACACGAACTGCTCGGCGCGGAAGAGCGGGGAGCGCGCCGGGGGCGGGGAGGGGAGTGGGGAAGCTCCGGTTTCGGCCATGGGTCAGACCGTAGGACGGAAAGCGGTCTCGGCAAGCGCTCCGGGCCGGGGCCCACCCCCAGGGGCGGGATACTGGAGTCATGCGGTTGACGGTCTTCTGGCAGCGGATGGCGGAACACTTCGGTTCGGGGTACGCCGACACCTTCGCGCGCGATCACGTCATGTCGGAGCTGGGCGAGCGCACGGTGCACGAGGCGCTGGACGCCGGCTGGGACGCGAAGGACGTGTGGCGCGTGGTCTGCACGGTCATGGACGTGCCCGGCGAGCGGCGCTGACCGCTGCCCGGAACGCCCCGATCATCCCTGGACACGGTCGGCCCTACGGCACCGATCGGTCACGAAGATCGCAGGTGGACGCCGGTTGTCGGCGGTGTGGGCGAGACTTGGCGCGTGGCACCCACTGACGAGACCCACGAGCCGCTGCCCCGGCAGGCGGCACCGACCGGTACGACACCGCCCGACCGGCCCCCGGCCCCCGGTGCCGTCGCCCCGGGCGGCCGCATGCCGCGCTGGCTGCCGCGCGCCATGGTGCTCGCGCTCGCGTTGATCGCCGCGTTCCAGCTCGGCAGCTGGGCCTTCCACCAGCTGACCGGGCTGTTGATCAACATATTGATCGCGTTCTTCCTGGCGCTCGCCATAGAGCCCGCGGTGAGCCGCATGGCCGCCCGCGGCATGCGCCGGGGGCTCGCCACGTTCCTGGTCTTCCTCGGGCTGACGATCGCCGTCGCCGGGTTCGTCACCCTGCTCGGCTCCATGCTGGCCGGCCAGATCATCAAGATGGTCGAGGGTTTCCCGGACTACCTTGACTCACTCATCAACTGGATCAATGAGACCTTCCACACCGAGCTCCGGCGCGTGGACGTCCAGGAGGGCCTGCTCCACTCCGACTGGCTGCGCAAGTACGCGCAGAACAGCGCCGCCGGTGTCCTCGACGTCTCCGCACAGGTGCTCGGCGGGCTGTTCCAGCTGCTGACGGTGGGGCTGTTCTCCTTCTACTTCGCGGCCGACGGCCCCCGGCTGCGCCGCGCCCTGTGCTCCGTCCTGCCGCCCGCACGCCAGGCGGAGGTGCTGCGTGCCTGGGAGATCGCCGTCGACAAGACGGGCGGCTATCTCTACTCGCGCGGCCTGATGGCGCTCATCTCCGGCATCGCCCACTACATCCTGCTCCAGTCCCTGGGCGTGCCGTACGCGCCCGTGCTCGGTGTCTGGGTGGGCCTGGTCTCGCAGTTCATCCCGACCATCGGCACCTACCTCGCGGGGGCGCTGCCGATGCTGATCGCGTTCACCGTCGAGCCCTGGTACGCGGTGTGGGTGCTGGTGTTCGTCGTGGTCTACCAGCAGTTCGAGAACTACATGCTCCAGCCCAAGCTGACGGCCAGGACGGTCGACATCCACCCGGCGGTCGCCTTCGGCTCCGTCATCGCGGGGACCGCGCTGCTGGGCGCCGTCGGAGCGCTGATCGCCATCCCGGCGGTGGCCACCCTGCAGGCCTTCCTCGGGGCGTATGTGAGGCGGTACGACGTCACGGACGATCCCAGGGTGCACGGGCACCGCGGCCGGGGGGCGGGCGGTCCCGGGATGCTGGCCCGCATGCGCCGGCTGCGGACCGGGCAGCCGGAGGCGGAGGAGTCGTAGGGCCGGTGAGCCCAGGGGGACCGACGCCGCCTCGGTCCCGTCTTCAGTACGTCAGCACCGCCCACACAGCCGCTCCGGCGACCGCGGCCGCGTAGCAGCCGACCGCCGCGGTCACGATCCGGCGCCGTGTCCGTTCGCTCCAGGGCGAGCGGGACAACAGCCGGGCGAGCGCGGGCAGGACGAGCACGGCATGCAGGCTCACACCGTGCAGGGGCTTGAACGGTGCCGTCGAGTGGTAGGCGGCCTCCTGGTAACCGGTCCTGGTCAGTACGACCCCGCGCGCGATCATCGCCGCCCCGGAGGCCGGCGCCAGCAGCAGGATCGCGAACCCGGAGCGGACGGCGAGCGGCATGCCGGCGGGGCCCGCCGGGCGGCGCCGGAAGGACGCGACGGCGAAGACCGTGAGCAGGACGACGAGGACACCACCGCCCACCGCGAGCGTCATGGACACGGCGGTGTCGAACCGGGTCTCCATGTTCAGGTGCGAGGGCACGCGGCGCCACGCCTGGAGGGTGATCCCGGCGACCTCCACCACGCAGTCGACGGCGAAGACGAGCAGCAGGGCCGAGCGCGGCCTGGGGCCGGCGCGCAGGTACGACGTGACCCAGGTGACCGCCGTCAACGTCAGCCCGAAGGCAAGCCCGAACGTGACGGGCTTGCGCCAGGACACCGGACCGTCCCACGGGCCGCCGTCGACCGCGAACACCAGCAGGTGTACGAGACCGGACAGGACGAGGAGCAGCCCCGTCGCATGACAGAGGCGGTCGGCGACGCGGGGATTCTTCATGGGCCAAGGCTCCCGGGAAGGGCCGGCGCGGTCGTCGTCCGGCGGAAGACACCCGCCGTACACCACCGGGAGCAGCGGTGCCCGTGCGCTTGACACAAAAATCGAACATCCATTCTTATGGGGGCTCAGGCGAGGCTTTCGGCGGTGGATTTCGCCCCGTTTTGCGGGAGGAAGTCCCTCGGTTATCCACAGGCTGGGCCTGCGTCGGGGCGCATTGTCAGTGGCAGGGGTTAGCGTCTTTGACGTGAAGCGATCGACTCAAGCAAACCGGGTGGAACCCATGGCAGGAACCGACCGCGAGAAGGCGCTCGACGCCGCGCTCGCACAGATTGAACGGCAATTCGGCAAGGGCGCGGTCATGCGCATGGGCGAGCGGTCGAAGGAGCCCATCGAGGTCATCCCGACCGGGTCGACCGCACTCGACGTCGCCCTCGGTGTCGGTGGCCTGCCGCGCGGCCGTGTCGTGGAGATCTACGGACCGGAGTCCTCCGGTAAGACGACCCTGACCCTGCACGCGGTGGCGAACGCGCAGAAGGCCGGCGGCCAGGTCGCCTTCGTGGACGCCGAACACGCCCTCGACCCCGAGTACGCGCGCAAGCTCGGCGTCGACATCGACAACCTGATCCTCTCCCAGCCGGACAACGGCGAGCAGGCTCTGGAGATCGTGGACATGCTCGTCCGCTCCGGCGCGCTCGACCTCATCGTCATCGACTCCGTCGCCGCGCTCGTCCCGCGCGCGGAGATCGAGGGCGAGATGGGCGACTCGCACGTGGGTCTGCAGGCCCGCCTGATGAGCCAGGCCCTCCGTAAGATCACCAGCGCGCTCAACCAGTCGAAGACCACCGCGATCTTCATCAACCAGCTCCGCGAGAAGATCGGCGTGATGTTCGGTTCCCCGGAGACCACGACGGGTGGCCGGGCGCTGAAGTTCTACGCCTCGGTGCGCATCGACATCCGCCGCATCGAGACCCTGAAGGACGGCACGGAGGCGGTCGGCAACCGCACCCGCTGCAAGGTCGTCAAGAACAAGGTCGCCCCGCCCTTCAAGCAGGCCGAGTTCGACATCCTCTACGGCCAGGGCATCAGCCGCGAGGGCGGTCTGATCGACATGGGCGTGGAGCACGGCTTCGTCCGCAAGGCCGGCGCCTGGTACACCTACGAGGGCGACCAGCTCGGCCAGGGCAAGGAGAACGCGCGCAACTTCCTCAAGGACAACCCCGACCTGGCCAACGAGATCGAGAAGAAGATCAAGGAGAAGCTGGGCGTCGGTGTCCGGTCGGAGGAGCCCGCCGCCGAGCCGGGCGCGGACGCGGCGGTCACCACCGCGGCCGGCGACGACACCAAGACGGTGTCCGCCCCGGCAGCCGCCAAGGCCACCAAGCCCAAGGCCGCCGCAGCCAAGAGCTGACCCGTGACACGACGAACCGACTGGGCCGAGTACGCGTACGACACCCCCGGCGCCCCCCGGGGGAGGGGCACCGGGGGCTACCCGGACTCCACCTCGGGCGGTGACGACGGATACCGGGACGACGGGCACGGCGAGTACCGCGGAGCGGGGGGACACGGCGATGACGGCCACCTCCAGCCGGGCGACCCGGGCGGCGAGCCGTTCGGGGGTGGCTCGCCCGGCCGCGGCTCCGGCAGTGACGTCGGCCCGCGCGGCGGCCGGGGGCGTGGCCGGCGACGGCGCGGCTTCGGGGACGCGCCCGGTGAGGACGAAGGCGCCCCTTCCTCGTCGAGGGCCGAGCGGGGGGAGTCTTCAGGGGACCCGGCTGAGCGGGCACGGGCGATCTGCCTGCGCCTGCTCACCGGGACCCCACGCACCCGCAAGCAGCTCGCGGACGCCCTGCGCAAGCGGGAGATCCCCGAGGACGTGGCCGAGGAGGTGCTGTCGCGGTTCGAGGAGGTCGGGCTGATCGACGACAGCGCGTTCGCGGACGCCTGGGTGGAGTCCCGGCACCATGGCCGGGGACTCGCGCGCCGGGCGCTGGCCCGGGAGCTGCGCACCAAGGGGGTCGAGTCCGCGCTGATCGACGAGGCCGTCTCCCAGCTCGACTCCGATCAGGAGGAGGCGACGGCCCGCGAGCTGGTGGCCCGCAAACTGCGCGCCACCCGAGGCCTCGACCGGGACAAGCGGCGCCGCCGCCTCGCCGGCATGCTGGCCCGCAAGGGCTACCCCGAGGGCATGGCCCTCCGCGTCGTCCGCCAGGCCCTGGAGGAGGAGGGCGAGGACACGGACTTCCTCGGAGAAGGGGACTACTGAGCCGACGGGGCGGGTCGGCTCCGGATCGCGGGTCTCCCTCAGTTCCTGAAGGTCCTCGGTGGGGTTAACCCCCGCCGAAGACGCCGGGCCACCGCAATGCTCTCCCGGGCACGCACGGACGAACCTGTACGCACGCTCCGGACCACGGCACGCACCGTGTCGAGGCCGGCCGCGTACGACCCCATCCGACGCGTACAACAGAAGAGAGCCCGCTCGATGATGCTGCGATACGCCCTCCGGACAGTCCGCGCCCGAAAGGCGGGATTTCTCGGTGCTTTTCTCGCGCTGATGTGCGCGGCCGCTCTGATCACCGCCTGCGGGACCCTCCTCGACACCGGCCTGCGCGGCACCATCCGCACCGAGCGCTACGCCGCCGCTCCCGTCGTGGTCTCCGGCGACCAGTACGTCCACCAGACCACCGTCAAGCACAAAAAAGGCAAGACCAAGGTCAAGCACAAGGCGAAGCCCATCGCCGAACGCGCCTGGCTCCCGGAGGGACTGCGCACCAGACTCTCCCACGTTCCCGGCGTGGCCCGGGTGGTGCCGGAACTCACCTTCCTCGCCCAGCCGTTGACCCCGGCAGGCACCGGCGGCCGTACCGCCTACGGGCACGCCTGGGAGTCCGCCGCGCTGACGCCGTACCGACTGACCGCCGGCAGCGCGCCCAGGTCCGACGGCGAACTGGTCATCGACAGCGGTCTCGCGGCACGGTCCGGGCTGCGGCCGGGTGACCGGCTCACCGTGCAGTCCACGCGAGCCCCGCGTGATTACCACATCACCGGTATCGCCACCCCGGCCACTGTCGTACGCCACCAGACGTCCCTGTTCTTCTCCGCCGCCGAGGCCCGCCGGCTGGCCGCGCACCCGGGACAGGTCAGCGCGTTCGGCGTGCTGCCGGCCAAGGGGACGGACCCCGAGCGGGTGCGGAACGCCGTGGCGCAGGCTCTGCACGGCACCACCGCCCAGGTCAGCACCGGCGCCGCCCGCGGGCCCGTCGAGTTCCTGGACGCGGCTGCCGCCCGCACCCGGCTGGTCAGCATGGGCGGTGCCATGGGCGGGACCTCGCTGCTGGTGGCGGTGCTCGTGGTCGTCGGCACCTTCGCGCTCACCGTGCAGCAGCGCCACCGCGAACTGGCCCTGCTCCGCGCCATCGCCGCCACATCCGGACAGATCCGCACACTGCTCGGCCGGGAGGCACTGATCGTCGGAGCGGCGGCAGGCACCACGGGCGCGCTGCTCGGGCTGCCGCTGGGGGGCTGGCTGCACTCCAGGTTCGTCGCCCTGGGCGCCGTACCCGACACGCTCGAGCACACCGTCAGTGTCTTCCCGCCGCTCGCCGCCCTCGCCGCCACCCTGCTCGGCGCCTGGGCCGCGGCCCGGATCGCCTCCCGCAGGATCGCCCGGATCCGCCCGACCGAGGCCCTGGCCGAGGCCAGGACCGAGCGGACCCGTCCCGCCTGGGGCCGGATCGCCGCCGGACTGCTGCTTCTCGCCGGTGGAGTCGTCCTCGTCGTCGTCCTCACCTCCCTGCGCACCGAGCCCGCCTCGACTCCCGTGACCTTCCTCGCCGTCGTCGTCCTGTCCACCTCCGTCGCCCTGCTCGGTCCCCTGCTGGTCAGGGCGGCTACGCTGCTGCTCGCCGGCCCGCTCCGGCTCACCGGCCACGGCGGCCGCCTCGCCACCGCCAACCTGCGCGGCAACGCCGCCCGTATGGCCTCCGTCGTCACCCCCCTCACCCTGCTCATCGGCATGACCTGCACCGTGCTGTTCGTCCAGTCGACGCTCGGCGACGCCGCCCGCAGCCAGGTCCGGGACGGCGTCCGAGCCGACTGGGTCGTCGCCGCGCAGGGACCGGGCGTCCCCGCCGAGGCCGCACAACGGCTGCGCGCAGGACACGACACCGTCACCGAGGTCGTCCGTACGACGGTCCGCGTCGGCCTCGACAAGTACCCCGCGCAGGGCGTCACCCCGGCGGGCCTGGCCCGCACCTGGGACCCCCAGGTCACCGCCGGCTCCCTCGAACGGCTCGGTTCCGGCACGGTCGCCGTCAGTCAACTGGCCGCGGACCAGCAGCACGTGAAGCCCGGCAGCACCCTGAAGCTCACCCTCGGCGACGGCACGCCCGCCACGCTCACCGTCGCCGCCGTCTATGCCCGCGGTCTCGGCTTCGGTGACCTCACCTTCTCCCACGACCTCGTCGCCCGCCACGTCGACAACCCGCTCGCCTCCTCCGTCCTCGTCGGCACGACCCGTACACAGACAGAACTCGCGACTACCCTCCGTGAGTTCCCGGGGCTGCGGGTTCTTTCGCCGGCCGATGCCGACGCCCTGCAGGCCGACCGGCAGCGGACGAACGCCGAGGTCAACTATCTCGCCATGGGGCTCGTGCTGGCGTTCACCGCCATCGCCGTCGTCAACACCCTCGCCATGTCCGTGGCGGAGCGTGTCCGGGAGTTCGCCCTGCTCCGCCTCGCCGGCGCGACCCGCCGTCAGGTGCTCCGCATGCTGCGCACCGAGGTGCTGTCCGTCCTGTTCCTCGCCACCTCGCTCGGCAGCGGGATCGCGCTCGCCGTGCTCACCGCGTTCAGTGCCGGGATGACGGGCCGGGCGGCGCCGACGGTCACGCCCCTGCTCTATGTCGCCGTCGTGGGGATCGCCGGCCTCCTCGCGCTCACGGCCAGTGCCCTTCCGGGGCGGGCGGTACTCCGGGTGCGGGCGGTGACGGTGGCCACGGCGAAGGAGTAGGAGCCGGCGAGGTCCCCGCCGCCCGGGATCAGGGGCGTGCCGGCTCCACCGGGAGTCCCTCCGCCCGCCACGCCTGGAAGCCGCCCACCAGGTCCGTTGCCCGGTGCAGGCCCAGTTGGTGGAGGGAGGCCGCGGCGAGGCTGGAGGCGTAGCCCTCGTTGCAGATCACCACGGCGCGCAGGTCGTGGCCGGTGGCCTCGGGGACGCGGTGGCTGCCCTGCGGATCGAGGCGCCACTCCAGTTCGTTGCGCTCGATGACGAGGGCCCCGGGAATCAGCCCGTCCCGCTCGCGCAGGGCCGCGTACCGGATGTCGACCAGCAGCGCCTCGCCCGTCCGCGCCGCCTCGTGCGCCTCACGTGCCTCGATGCGCCGGTAGCCCGCGCGCACCCGCTCCAGCAACTCGTCGATGCCGACCGGCGGTCGGCCGATGGTCCCGCTCACTGCCAGTCCTCCGGGCGTTCGACCTGCTCCAGGCGCAGCATCTGGCCGGTGCGGCTGTAGCGGCGGATGCGCGGCAGCGGCGGGTAGTAGGCGTGGACGGAGATCGCGTGGCGGTCGCGGGACTCGTTGAGGACCTCGTGGACATGGTGGCGGCCGAAGGTGCGGCCCTGGCCGGCCGGCAGCCGGCGTTCGCGGTCCACGTGCTCGGCGAGTTCCAGGGTCTTCCAGCCGTCGGTCGGCAGCCGGGCGGCGAGCGAGTTCTCCCTGAGCTCACCGGAGGCCGTGAGGAACGCGCCGACCGAGTCGGCGTGGTCGTGCCAGCCCGTGCCGGTGCCGGGCGGCCAGCCGATCAGCCAGGCCTCGCTGCCGCCCGGCCCCTCCAGCCGCACCCAGGTGCGGCCCTCCGGGTCGAGGGGGAGGGAGGCGATCAGCTCGGTGTCGGCGGCCGTACGCCGCACGAAGTCGAGGAGGTCCGTCTGTGTGGGTGCCGAGCCGACGGCAGGCGAGACGGAAGGAGAGGGGACAGACACGTACACACCGTCCTGAAGAGCGTTCGCGGAACGGGCGCACGACGGCGCCCGGAAAAAGGGGAGGCGAATTCAGCAGGACGGGCGACACACGCAGCCCGCATAGCGGACGAGGTCCATATGGACCCTCCGCCACAGGCGCACGCAGGTGTCGGTCATGGTCCGGAGTACAGCATGTCGGTGCACTTCGGTCAACTCACTGTCACCATCTGGACGGAGGGTGACAGGGCGCACGGTCAGCGCACGCCGGAGCCGGCCTCCGCCCCCGCCTCCTCCTTCTCGTTCTCCTTCACCGCGCCGCCCAGTGTCGCCTCCGCCGCCGCGTACAGGTCGGCCGGGCGGACCCCGCTCAGCGCGGTGACCAGGTGGCCGTCGGGGCGCACGAGCAGCACGCTGTGCGCCGGCGCACCCGGGTAGCTCTCGGCGACCAGCAGCTCGGCGGGGTGCGGCAGCGCGGTCACCGCGGCGGCGAGCCGGGGCATCACGCCGGCGGAGACCCAGTGCTTGCGGTCCCACACACCCGTGCCCGGGGCGATCAGGACGACGAGGAGGGCGCCGCGACCGAGCCGGTCGCGTAGTTGCACGAAGGAACCGTCCTCCGCGGTGACCCGTACGTCGGTGACCTGCGCGCCGGGCGGGGTCTCGACCGGGATCTCGGCCTCCAGGTGCCGGGGCGCCAGCGGAGAGTCGGCGTACGCCCCCGGCGCACCGAGCGGCCCGCGCCCCAGGTGACCGTCCGTGAGCAGCACATCGTGGCCCCGGGCCGTGCCCGGGACGATCTGACGCAGCCCGCCGGCGCCGCGCAGCACCGGCAGCACCTGGTCGGCGGCGCGCAGCCGGGCGGCGACCTGCGCGCGCCGCTCGGTCTGGTAGCTGTCCAGCAGCGCCTCGTGCGGGCCGCGGTGCCAGGTCACGCCCAGCTTCCAGGCGAGATTGTCGACGTCCCGGAGGCCCTCGTCGAGCCCTTGGGTGCCGAGTGCGCCGAGGAGATGGGCCGCGTCCCCGGCGACCAGGACCCGGCCGACGCGCCATCGGCGGGCCAGCCGGTGGTGCACCGTGTGGACACCGGTGTCGAGCAACTCGTACGCCGGTGCGGGGCCGTCCGTCCAGGCCGCGAGGGTCTCGCGGATCCTGGCCACCAGGATCTCGGGCGTGACGAGGTCCTTGCCCGGTGGCAGCAGCCAGTCCAGGCGCCACGCGCCGTCCGGGAGGGGGCGGGCGATCACCTCCCCGGCCGGGGGCCCGGACTGCCGCCACGGCGGCATCCGATGGAGCAACGCACGGCCCTCCCACGGCAGTTCCACCCGCAGCGCGGCCACCGCGTGCCGCTCCACCGCCGTACGGCCCGGGAAGCGGATGTCCTGGAGTTTGCGCACGGTGGAGCGCGGCCCGTCGCAGCCGACCAGATAACTGCCCCGCCACCAGGTGCCCTTGGGTCCGCGGGTGTGCGCGGTGACGCCGGAACGGTCCTGCTCGATCCCGTCCAGACGGCTGTCCACGGCCGTCCTCACCAGCGGCTCGTCGGCGACGGCCGCGCGCAGGGCGCCCGTGATCACATGCTGGGCGATGTGCAGCGGGGCGGCGAGGTCCGCCTCGCCGAAGGTGATCTCGCTCATCACCTGCTTGCGCCGCAGGGACCGCCATCCGGCCCAGCGCACGCCGTGCTCACCGAGCGCCACCCCGGACAACCGTTCCAGCAGGGCGGCCGTGTCCTCGCGCAGCACGACGGTGCGCGCCGGGCGGGGTTCGTCCTTGCCGGGGCCCTCGTCCAGGACGATGGACGGCACGTCCTGGCGGGCCAGCGCCAGGGCGAGCGTGAGCCCGACGGGCCCCGCTCCGACGATGATCACCGGATCCACGGCGCGGCGCCTCCTGCCCGTGACGATGCCCTGACAGGGACAAGTGAACAGGAAGGTGGAGCGGGGTGCACGATCACAGAACGTATGCAACCCATTGGCAGAGTTTGCGTCAAGCGACCGGGGGCAGTGGCGATCACACCACTGCCCCCGGGTGGCTCATGTCACCTGAATGAGCGTCAGTTCCCTTGGCCGTCGCCGCGGTGACCGCCGACGAAGGGGCCGCTGAGGTCCACGCCGCCGACGGCGCCTCCGGCTCCGGTCGCCGCCGTACCCGCGATGTCCGCCACGTCCTGGAACCCCAGCACCGCGCCGGTCGACTTCTTGCGCCTCCGCAGCCGGCCCTCCAGCCAGCCGGCGAACGAGGTCAGGGAGAAGTTGATGAGGATGTAGATCACCGCCACGACGGTGAGGGAAGCGATGATGTTGCCGTAGTAGCCGGCCATCGTGTTGGCCGAGGACAGCAGTTCGGGGAAGGTGAGGACCGCGCCGCCGAGGGCGGTGTCCTTCACGATGACCACCAGCTGGCTGACGATGGCCGGGAGCATCGCGGTGACCGACTGCGGCAGCAGGATGAGCCGCATGACCTGACCCTTGCGCAGGCCGATCGCCATGGCGGCCTCGGACTGGCCCTTCGGCAGGGTGAGGATGCCCGCGCGGACGATCTCCGCGAGCACGGACGCGTTGTACAGCACCAGACCGGTCACGACCGCGTAGAACGGACGGTCGTCCGAACTGACGTCGGTGTACTGGGCGAAGAGCGCGAGCCCGAAGATCATCAGGACCAGGACGGGGATCGCCCGGAAGAACTCGACCACGATCGCGGCCGGCACACGCACCCACACGTGGTCCGAGAGCCGGGCGATACCGAGGACGGCACCCAGCGGAAGCGCGATGACCATCGCCAGCGCCGCCGCCTCCAGGGTGTTCTCCAGACCGGGCCAGATGTACGTCGAGTACGCCTCGGTGCCGCTGAAGAAGGGCTTCCACAGGGCCCAGTCCAGCTGTCCCTTGTCGTCGAGAGCCTTGTACACCCACCACACGACGGCCGCCATGGCGACCAGGAAGAGCGCTGTGTACAGGACGTTGCGCCGCTTGGCGCGCGGGCCCTGGGCGTCGTACAGAACCGAAGTCATCGCTTGACCGCCACCTTCTTGCCCACCCAGCCGAGGATCAGACCGGTCGGCAGGGTCAGGCAGACGAACCCGAAGGCGATGACCGCGGAGATCGCCAGCAGCTCTGCCTCGTTCTCGATCATCTTCTTCATCAGGAAGGCCGCCTCCGCCACGCCGATCGCGGCGGCCACCGTCGTGTTCTTCGTCAACGCGATCAGCACGTTGGTCAGCGGGCCGACGGCCGCGCGGAAGGCCTGCGGCAGCACGACCAGGAACAGCACCTGGGTGAAGCTCAGACCGATGGCGCGGGCGGCCTCCGCCTGGCCGACCGGCACCGTGTTGATGCCGGCCCGGATCGCCTCGCACACGAAGGTCGCGGTGTAGACGGTCAGACCGAGCACGGCCAGCCGGAAGCCCTGGATCTCGAAGTCGTGCGCTCCGAGGGTGATCCCCAGCGTCTGGCTGAGGCCCAGCGAGGAGAACAGGATGATCACCGTGAGCGGGATGTTCCGCACGATGTTCACGTAGGCGGTGGCGAACCCGCGCATCAGCGGTACCGGGCCCACCCGCATGGCGGCCAGCAGAGTGCCCCAGACCAGGGAGCCCGCGGCCGACAGCAGCGTCAGCTGCACCGTCGTCCAGAAGGCTCCCAGCACGTCGTACTTGTCAAGAAAGTCGAACACTGTCTCCCGCGCTTCCGCGTGTAAGGATGCCCCGGTGCGCCGCCGTCAGGAGCGGCGCACCGGGCCGGGGTTGCCTCAGCTCTTGATGTCGCCGATCTTCGGGGCGGGCTCGTTCTTGTAGTTGGCCGGGCCGAAGTTCTTCTGCACGGCCGCCTTCCAGGAACCGTCGGAGACCATCTCCTCGAGGGCCTTGTTGATCTTGGCCTTGAGGTCGCTGCCCTTCTTGACGCCGATGCCGTAGTTCTCGTTGGTCATCTTGAAGCCGCCGAGCTTGAACTTGCCCTTGAACTGGGGCTGGGCGGCGTAACCGGCGAGGATCGAGTCGTCCGTGGTGAGGGCTTCGATGGCGCCGCTCTGCAGGCCCGACATGCAGGCCGAGTAGGTCGGGTATGTCACGAGGTTGGGCTTGAGGCCCAGCTTGGTCTTGAGGTTCTGGGCCGAGGTCGAGCCGGCCACCGAACACAGGTTCTTGCCGTTCAGGTCCTTGGGGGACTTGATCTTGTTGTCGTCCGTGCGTAGCAGCACGTCCTGGTGGGCCAGCAGGTAGGGACCGGCGAAGTCCACCTTCTGCTGACGCTCCGGTGTGATCGAGTAGGTCGCGGCGATGAACTGCACGTCACCGCGCTGCAGCATGGTCTCGCGGTCGGCGCTCTTCGACTGCTTCCACTCGATCTGGTCGGCGCTGTAACCGAGCTTCTTGGCGACATAGGTGGCCACGTCGACGTCGAAGCCCGCGTAGCCCTGCGGGGTCTGCTGGCCGAGTCCCGGCTGGTCGAACTTGATACCGATGGCGATCTTCTTGCCGCCGCCGGAGCCGTTGTCGTCCTTCTTGCCGCCGCCGCACGCGGTGGCGCCCACGGCGAGGGCGAGTACGGCGGCCGAGGCGGCGGTGACCTTGCGGAGCTTCATGCTGAACATCCTTCGAATGGTGAGGAACGAGGTCCGTGGGAAAAGGCGACCCAGGGCGGTCCGGGTGGCGTGCCGTCAGTGGTGCAGGATCTTGGACAGGAAGTCCTTGGCCCGGTCGCTGCGCGGGTTGCTGAAGAACTGGTCGGGCGCAGCCTGTTCGACGATCCGGCCGTCGGCCATGAAGACCACACGGTTCGCGGCCGATCGTGCGAAGCCCATCTCGTGGGTGACGACGACCATCGTCATGCCCTCGCGGGCGAGCTGCTGCATGACCTCGAGGACCTCGTTGATCATCTCGGGGTCGAGGGCGGAGGTCGGCTCGTCGAAGAGCATGACCTTCGGGCCCATCGCCAGCGCGCGTGCGATCGCCACGCGCTGCTGCTGGCCGCCGGACAGCTGGGCGGGGTACTTGTCGGCCTGGGTGCCCACGCCGACCCGGTCGAGCAGGGCCCGGGCCTTCTCCTCGGCCTGCTTCTTGTCCGTCTTGCGGACCTTGAGCTGCCCCAGCATCACGTTCTCGAGCACGGTCTTGTGCGCGAAGAGGTTGAAGGACTGGAAGACCATCCCGACGTCCGCCCGCAGCCGCGCCAGCTCCTTGCCCTCCTGGGGCAGGGGCTTGCCGTCGATCGTGATGGTGCCCGAGTCGATCGTCTCCAGGCGGTTGATGGTGCGGCACAGAGTCGACTTTCCGGACCCGGAGGGCCCGATGACCACAACGACCTCGCCGCGGGCGATCGTCAGGTCGATGTCCTGGAGTACGTGCAACGCGCCGAAGTGCTTGTTGACGCTCTTCAGGACGACCAGTTCGTCGGACGTGACCACAGTGTCTTCCTTGGTCACCGATACATTGGTCATCGCTCTCGGGCTCCGTCCTCCTCGGTTTCGGAGGACAGTAGTGAGGCGCTGTGACCTGCGTCATCACATCTGAGGGAGATCTGAGCATCACGATCCGATAGCAAACGGACACGTGTCGTAGCACTTGCCCCCCGTGCGCGTATCGGCCGCATAACGGAACCGACGGGCAACCGGAACGCTCTTGACGCCGTCCTAGTCCATCGGCGTCACTGCCATGGTGCACGCGCGCGTGAGCTACACACGGCGCGCGAACCCAGACCGTACGACCGCTGAACCGGAGGGGGCCGGAGTGAGACTGCTGCTCGTCGAGGACGACAACCACGTCGCCGCGGCCCTGTCCGCGGTGCTCGCGCGACACGGCTTCGACGTCACCCACGCGCGCAGCGGCGAGGAGGCCCTCCAGGCGCTCGTCCCCGAGGGCGCCGGCTTCGGCGTGGTCCTGCTCGACCTGGGCCTGCCCGACCAGGACGGCTACGAGGTCTGCGGCAAGATCCGCAAACGCACCAGCACCCCGGTGATCATGGTCACCGCCCGCTCCGACGTCCGCTCCCGCATCCACGGGCTCAACCTGGGCGCCGACGACTACGTGGTGAAGCCGTACGACACCGGCGAACTGCTCGCCCGTATCCACGCCGTCAGCCGGCGCACCGTCCAGGACGAGCCGGGGACCGGTGGCGAGAGCGCCCTGCACCTCGGTCCCGTGCACATCGAACTGCCCACCCGGCAGGTCACCGTGGACGGTTCGGTTGTCCAACTGACCCGCAAGGAGTTCGACCTGCTCGCCCTGCTCGCGCAGCGGCCCGGCGTGGTCTTCCGGCGGGAACAGATCATCAGCGAGGTCTGGCGCACCAGTTGGGAGGGCACCGGCCGCACCCTGGAAGTGCACGTCGCCTCGCTGCGCGCCAAACTGCGCATGCCCGCGCTGATCGAGACCGTACGCGGCGTCGGCTACCGGCTCGTCGCCCCGGCCGCCTAGCGGGGACGGGTGCGCACACGGCTCCTGCCGCTGCTCATCATCCTGATGGCGGCCGTCCTCCTCGCCCTCGGGCTTCCGCTCGCCCTCAGCCTGGCCGCCGCCCAGCAGCAGAAGGTCGTCGTCGACCGCATCGACGACACGGCACGCTTCGCGGCGCTCGCCCAGTTCGTCACCGCCGGTCCCAGCGGGTCGCGCCGCACCGGCACCGACGAGCGCCTGGAGGCCCTGCGCAGCGAACTGGACAGCTATTACGGCGTCTACGGCATCCGCGCCGGCGTGTTCTACCGCAACGGCTCGGCGATGGCCAACGCCCCCGGCGACTGGTTCGTACCGCGGAGGGGGGAGATGCGGGAGGCCTTCGACGAGGCGCTGCTCAGCCGGCGCAGCCACGACCCCAAGCAGGTGTGGCCCTGGCAGCGGAGCCGGCTGGTCGTCGCCTCGCCGGTGATCCGGGACGGGGACGTCGTGGCGGTCGTGGTCACCGACTCGCCCACGGGGCAGATGCGTTCGCGGACCCTGCGCGGCTGGCTGCTCATCGGGGCCGGCGAGAGCGCGGCGATGCTGCTCGCCGTCGGCGCGGCGCTGCGGCTGACCGGCTGGGTGCTCAGACCGGTACGGGTGCTGGACGCCACCACCCACGACATCGCCACCGGGCGGCTGAAGTCCCGCGTCGCGGTCGCCGGTGGCCCGCCGGAACTCAGACGGCTGGCCCGTTCGTTCAACGAGATGGCGGACAACGTCGAGGACGTGCTGGAGCAGCAGCGGGCCTTCGTCGCGGACGCCTCGCACCAGTTGCGCAACCCGCTCTCGGCGCTGCTGCTGCGTATCGAACTGCTCGCCCTCGAACTCCCCGAGGGCAACGAGGAGATCGCCTCGGTCCGCACCGAGGGCAAGCGTCTCGCGCAGGTCCTGGACGACCTGCTCGACCTGGCGCTGGCCGAGCACGCCGACGCGGATCTCACGCTGACCGACGTCGGGGCGCTCACCGAGGAGCGGCTCGCCGCCTGGTCACCGGTCGCCGAGACCAAGGGGGTCCGGCTGACCGGGGACTGTCCGCCCACGACCGCGTGGGCGGACCCGATCACCCTGTCCAGCGCCCTGGACGCGGTGATCGACAACGCCGTGAAGTTCACCCCCGAGGGCGGCACGGTGGAGGTCACCGTCGTCGCCGACGGCGACACCTCCTCGGTCGTCGTCACCGACACGGGGCCCGGCCTCACCGACGAGGAACTCGCGCGCGTCGGCGACCGGTTCTGGCGCAGTGGCCGCCACCAGAACATCAAGGGCTCGGGTCTGGGCCTGTCCATCACCCGAGCCCTGCTGGCGGCGGGCGGCGGCTCGATCGAGTACGCCCACCATGAGCCACGGGGGCTGCGGGTGACGGTGTCGGTGCCTCGGCAGGGGGATTCCTGAGGAGGGAGCCGAGCCAGGGGCGGCACGGGAGCCGGGGCCGGCCTCGCCGGGCCGGTGAGGGGACGGGTGCGGTCCGGCTGGTGGCCGTGGCCGCCTGCGGCGGTTCTTGCGCGGCCCGGACGCCGGCCGGGGCCTTGGGCCGACGGTCCTTCACGTCCGCTGGGCGGTGGGTGGTGGAACGGGGCGGGGTGCGGGGCGGCGGCCCTGGCTCACTCGGCCAGAGGACCACTGCTGGTGCCCGGTCCCTGCTCCGGGGCCCGCCGACCGAAGGTCTCGCCTCGGGCTAGGGCTTCATCGAGCGGTAGTAGCGTCGGGCGCCCTCCTGCAAGGGCAGGGGGTCGGTGTAGATGGCGGTGCGCAGGTCGACCAGTTGGGCGGAGTGGACATGGGCGCCGATGCCGTCGCGGCTCTTGATGACGGTGCGGGTCACCCACTCGGTCAGCCGGGGGTCGACGTCCGTGCGGGTCATCAGGAGGTTGGACACGGCGATCGTCGGGACCTCACTGCCCTGTTGCACGGTCGGGTAGGCCGACTCGGGGATGTTGGTGGCCCGGTAGTAGCGATCGGCCTGGCCCTCGCCGTGCAGCTTGGTGACGAGGTCGCCCTCGATCGGCACGAACTTGAAGGCGGACTTCTTCGCCAGCGTGACCAGCCCCTTGGTGGGCAGACCGCCCGACCAGAAGAAGGCGTCGATCTTGTGCTGCGCCAGCTGGTCGGGCCCGGTGTCGATGCCGTCCGCGGCCGGGACGATGTCCTTGCGCGGATCGATGCGGGCGGCCTTCAGGATCCGCTCGGCGATCAGCCGCACCCCCGAGTCGGGCAGCCCGGTCGCCACCCGCTTGTGCCGCAGGTCCGCGATGCTCCTGATGTCCGAGTCCCTGCGCACGACGAGTTGCACATAGTCGTCGTAGAGCCGGGCCACCCCGCGCAGCCGCCCGGCGCCGCGCCCGTGTGCCAGCTGGTACGCCTCCACCGCGTCGGCCGCCGCGATGGTGAAGTCGGCCTCGCCGGTGGCCACCCGCTGCACGTTCTCCTGCGAACCGGCGCTGTTGAGCAGCTTCACCTTCAGGTCGGGCATGTCCTTGGCGAACTCGGCGCGCAGCCGCTCGCCGTACTCCTGGTAGACCCCCCGGGGAGTGCCCGTGCTGAAGACGATCGTCCCGCTCGGCGGCTTCTCGCCCAGCGGCAGCAGCCACCACAGCAGCAGCCCGAGCAGCACGGCACCGGCGACCGCGGCGGGCAGCGCCCGGCGCCGGCCGATTCGGGGGAACACCTTGGACATGCGGCGATCCTGCCAGGCCGGGAGCGCCGCTGACCAGGGCCGAGGTCACTCCGGACCCGGAGGCGGACCGCGGGGCTCTGTCAGTGGCGGCCGTTACAGTCGTCGCATGAGCACTTCTCCCGCCGGCCTCGTCCGTGAGTTCCACCGCGCCTTCGGCCTCGACGCCCGCAGTACGCCGACGGAGGTGGACCCCGAACTGGCCGCGCACCGTGGGGAACTGCTCGCCGAGGAGGCCGCGGAGGTCGCCGAGGTGGCGGTCGACGGCCCGCTGGACAAGCTCGCGCACGAACTGGCGGACGTGGTCTACGTGGCGTACGGCACGGCTCTGGTCCACGGCATCGACCTCGACGAGGTGATCGCCGAGATCCACCGGGCCAACATGAGCAAGCTCGGCCCGGACGGGCAGGTCGCCCGCCGGGCCGACGGCAAGGTTCTCAAGGGGAAGCACTACCGGGCGCCGGACGTGTCGTCCGTCCTGCGCCGCCAGGGCTGGACATCGGCGGCGCAGGACGGTTCTCCGCAGGCGAGCGCACAGGAGCTTTCGCCGCCGAGCGCCTAGAAGGTGCCGCCCGCCAGCTTCCACTCGCGGTTCAGGGTGCCCAGCGGGATGCTCCGCTGGATGACCGGTGTGCCGAAGACGGACAGTTGGAGCCGTAGGGTCCCGGACAGGTCGACCCCGCCGTACACCTCCCAGGTGCCCTTGGCCTTCACCCCGCCGCCGTCGGATGAGGTGGTGACCGTGCCGGAGGCCTCGCCGCGCAGATACGGGGCCAGGTCGGCGGTGACACCGACGGCGCCGTAGAGGCCGACCGAGGCCTCGGCGCCGAGCGCCGTCTTCACCGTCCCGGCGGTGGTGACGGAGGCGTGCACGGGCGTGCTCGTCATGTTCGACGAGTTGACCGGTGTCCAGCCCTTGGCCGGTCCGAAGGTGCCGCCCGCCTTGAAGTCGCCCTTGAGGTTCTGCTCGACGTCGACGGTGACCTTTCCGTCGCCGCTGATCTGGAAGTAGCACGTCAGATCGAGGTTGACGACGACGGGGACGGGGCCGACCTGCAGGACCGGGTCGGCGTGCAGCTTGGCGAAGGGGATCCGCAGCGGGGTGCCGGTGCTCATGGCGGCCCGCCCCCTGACCGCCCAGCCGGAGGTCCAGTCGCCGGAGACGCCGAGGAAGGCGGAGCCGGGCGGCGCGTCGGTTCCGGCGCCGCCGTAGGTGAAGTCGACCTGCGGGGCGACCTGGACGAATCCGTGCACCGAGGCGGTGGCCGGGGCGGGGGTGTCCTGGGCCGTCGGTATGCCGGCGCTCACGTCGAGGCGGAGGCTGCCGAGCGGCACCGTCGCCCCCTTGGGGCCGACGTGCACGTCACCGGCCTTCGCCCAGGACACCTTCACATCGGGGAGCAGCTTGTCGACGGTGAAGGACGACGGGTCGACCGGCACCTCGCCCTTCGCCGTCTCGTCGCCGAGCAGCGCGTTGAGCGTGGCCGGTTCCGTCTGCACCTCGGTGCCGCCGTCCTTCTCGCCGACCACCTTGGTGACCTTGGCGAGCAGTCCGTGCGGCGCCCCGGGCGCGGGCGCACTGGCGATCACGTCGCCGACGGCGGCCTTGTGCGGGGTGCCGGAGGGGGCGGGGGAGGGAGAACCGTGTGAACTCCCCGGGTGCGCGGGCCTGTCGGAGAGCACGGCCCGCCGGGTGTGGCCGTCGTACGAGCTGATGGCGAGGGCCGTCTTGTGCGCCCGCCGTCCGGAACCGGCCGGTCCCGCCGTGGCGGTGGCGGTGGCGGCGGTGGTGGGAGCGGCGGCGACGGCGAGCGAGCGGTCCGCGTCGTCGGCGGGTTTGTCGGCGACCCTGACCTGCGGGCGGCCGTTCCCGGTGGTTCCCGACGGTTCGGCGTGCGGCGGGGGCGAGGAGCAGCCCGTGGCGATGAAGAGGGCGGTTACGGCGAGGGCGGGCAGCAGGGCGCGTCTGTGCCGCATGCGTCTGCGCATGGAAGGTCCTGTGTGGAGTGGGGGGTGGCAGAGAGGTACCGGGCAAGCGGGCTACTCAGAGGTAGAACCGGCCGGTAACTCGTGACGAGCCCTGAGCATGCCATGCCCGTGTGCAGGGTTCCCTCACAAACCGGCCACAACTCAACGTGACCTGCACCACGGCGAGTTCGGTTCCGCCGTGACGGAAACAGCCGAACCGGCAGGCGGGTTGGCGGGCGGGCCGGGCTTCGCGGGTCAGCGGCCGGCCAGGCCCGTTCCGCCGAGCCGGGCCAGCAGGGAAGACAACCGGGCGATGTCCTCGGCGCTCCAGGCCGGGGCGGTGAAGATCTCGGTGGCGGTCTCCTCGGCCGTGACGCGCATCTCCCGCAGTCGCCGTCGGCCGGTCGTGGTCAGCGACGCGTAGGCCACGCGCGCGTCCCGGGCGTCCGCTTCGCGGGTCACCAGCCCGATCCGCTCCAGCGGGGCCAGCCCGCGCGTGACCCCGGACGCCGTCAGGCCCAGTGCCTCGGCCAGGTCGACCCGGCGCATGCGTCCCCCGGGCGCCTGTCCCAGCCGTAGCAGCAACGTGAAGTCGGCGAGGCTGACGCCGTGCAAGCCGCTCAGCCGGGAGTCGAAGCGCCGTACGAGCGCCGCCTGGGCCCGTACCAGCCGCAGCGCCGCGTCCAGGGTGTCACTCATCGCCGCAGCTCACGTCCCTTCCGCGCCCGTCCCGGCGTTCACGCCGGTGGTCATTGCGATGTCCTTGAGTACTCAAGTTCATACACTGTTCGAACGGGCCGCGCGCCGCTGCCGTTTGCCCATCGGCGCCTGGGAGAGGTCCTCGGCGGTGGAACGGAGGTGCTTGAAGCCGTAGCCGCGCTCGGCCAGCCAGGCCTTCGCCGTCTCCTCGGCCCGCTCGGTCGCCTCCAGGATGTCCTCTTCTTCCTCCCCGGTGTCGGAGAAACGGAAGACGAAGGCCGGGCGCGCGGCGATGTCGTAGGTGAGGGTGCCCTCGGACGTGAACGCGGCGCGCAGCACGTCGTGCTCGGCGGCGTCGGCCAGCAACGCCGCCCGCTGGGCGTCGGTGAGGCCGTCGAAGACGCCGCGGACGGTGATCCGGAAGGTGCGTGTACTCATCCCGCGACCCTAGGCTCAGCGGGCCCGCCGCCTCCACCGGATTTCCGCGGGCACCACCGCGTCGTGCCGTCACCGTCATTCACCGTCAGTCACCGGAAGCGGCTCCCGGTGCCCGGCCGCCCTGGAGCGCGATGGCGCTGAGGCACGGCTCGGTCCTTCCGGAGCGCCTACGCTGGAGCCGTGGAGGCGGTGGCTGTTCCATGCGGTACGTGGCGGTGAGTGCGCTGAGCCATCCCGGGCTGCTTCGCGAACGGAACGAGGACAGCCTCGTGGCCGGGCCGTGGACCCTGTGCGCCACGGTGACGGAGAGTCCGCAGACCCTGGTCTTCCCGCTCGGCACGCCCCTGGTCGTCGCCGTCGCCGACGGGCTCGGCGGGCATCCCGGCGGCGACGTGGCCAGCGCCCTGGTGGCCCGCCGGATCGCGTCCATCGGAGCCGCCATGAGCAGCGAGGACGCCGTCCGCGACGCCTTGAACGGCTGCAATCGCGTCGTGTACGAGGCCGCCGGCGGCGACGCGGGAGGTGCGCTGTCGGCCATGGGGACGACCATCGCCGGCACCGTCGTACAGCCCGGCTCCCTGCTGGTGTTCAACGTCGGCGACAGCCGGGTCTTCGCGGTCTCCCGTGACGGGTTGCGCCAGGTGAGCGTCGATGACAGCCCTCCCCTCGAACCCGGCCGCCGTACCACGTCCATCGTCACCCAGTGCCTGGGCGGCAGCCGCTCGTACCGTGCCATCCGCCCGCACGTGACCGCCGCGCCGCTGTCTCCCGGCGACCGCTACCTCATCTGCACCGACGGTCTGACCGATCCCGTGCCGCAGGAGGTGCTCGACGAGGTGATACGTGAGCACGACGACGGCCGGGCGGCCTTCGAGCTGTGGAAGGCCGCCATCGGCGCGGGCGGCCCCGACAACATCACGCTGGCGGTCGTGCGCATCGCGGACGCATAGGGATCGCCGCGTCCGCCGGTTCGGTCCGGCCAAGCCGGTCGGTGCGCCGGTTCGTCGCCGGTTCGGTCCGCCGGTTCGGTCTCAGGACCGCCTACGGTGGATACATGACCGAGATCGTCGTCTACGAAGTCGACAAACCGGTGACACCGCGCTCCTCCACCGGATCGACGAGTGGCGTGGAACGGCGCGTCCGCAAGGTGCACGTGGCCCCCGCGGCCCCGGGTTCGCACACCACCGCGGGACCGCGGACCCTCTGCGGCAAGGACACCTTCGCCATGGAGACGGCCCGCTGGACGCCCTCCGAACAGCCCGGAGCGCCCTGGTACCCGGCGGAATACGCATCCCTGGCCTGCCCGGAGTGCGCTGCCGTGATCGAGATCTGACCGGCGCACCGGCCTGCCCGGCATCGCCGGGCCACCGTGCTCCGGCCGCTCAGCCTCGTTCCACGTACTCCTTGAAGTGCTCCAGATCGCTGCGGACGAGCCGTTGGATCGCGTTGGTCTGTGCGAACCCCTTGGGCCCGCCGAAGGTGACCCGGACCGTGCCGGGGTCGTACTCCAGCCGCGCCTGGATCCGGGTGTGGTTCTGGTCGATCGGCTGCACCGAAAAGGAACCCGTCAGTTCGGGGGTGCTCGTGGTGAGCCACTCCATCACGCGCTCACCGCGGTCGGTGACCTCGGCCTCGATCTCCCGGGCCCGGCCGCCTGCCTCGACGTCCAGATGGGCACGGCCCCCCGCCTCCGTACGCGCGCCCCGTACGCCGTCCAGGAAGCGCGGATAGTTCTCCACCCGGTGAAGTGTCTCCCAGGCCTTGTCGACCGGAACCCCGACGTCGACGTGCAGTTCGAGGGTGCTCATGGCTCACCTCCATGTGCGGCTCATGGCGCATGCCCTTCTGCTTACAGTGTGCGCCAAGCGGGAGGGGAGACGAGCCGGGACAGGGGCGACAGGGCTCTTCCGGCGGCGCGCCGGCAGGACGGCCGTCGGCAGCCCGGCCGTGCGCCGGCGACCGGTGGTGATCACGGGGGGAAGGGGCGGGCGGGGGTGGCGGGGTTTGTCCGCCGCGTTCTGCCCCCACGAGAGGACGCCGGAGCGTTCCTAGGGCTCGAACGGCCATGGCGGCAGGGTGCGTTCGCGGTGACGGTGCTGAGTCTCCGGCCGGGCCACCCACCGTAGTCTGCATGCGGCTGAGGACGGTGACCGGACGGAGGAGTTCGCTTGTTACGACTTCAAGCGGTGAGCAAGCGCTATGGCCGTGGCGACTGGATCCTGCGAGACGTCGATGTGGAGATCCCGGCGGGAGAGGTCGTCGCGTTCACAGGGGGAAACGGTTCGGGGAAGTCGACGCTGCTGCGGATCGCGGTGGGCCTGTCCCGGCCGACCCGCGGCCGGGTGACCGCGCGGCCACCGGTCGTGGGCTATGTGCCCGACCGTTTTTCCCCCAACGAACGCATGTCGGCGGTGGCCTACTTGACCCATGTGGGACGCGTGCGCGGGCTGACCACCCCGGTCGCCTCGTCGCGGGCGCACGGGCTGCTGGACAGGCTGGCGCTGGTGGGCGGCAGGCAGACCCCGCTGCGGAGCCTGTCCAAGGGCAACGCCCAGAAGGTGGCGGTGGCCCAGGCCCTGTTGGTGGAGCCCGGGTTGCTCGTCCTCGACGAGCCGTGGTCGGGGCTGGACGCCGACGCCCACGGTGTCCTGGCCGAGATCATGACCGAGGTCGCCGACACCGGGGGAACGGTGATCTTCACCGACCACCGCGAGTCGGTGACGCGGGCCCGTGCCACTCGGACGTACGGCGTCAGCAAGGGCCAGGTGTCGTTGCGCGGGCCGGAGTCCCGGGAGAACGGGCACCGGCCCTCCTGCGACGTCGTCCTGACCGCGTGCCCGGGCGGCCGCGTGCCACAGGACCTCGTCTGGGAGGAGCTGGACGGCGTGCTGACGGTGAGCCGCACGGCCCCGGGCGTCCGGGTGAGAGTGGCCCGCGAGACCACCGACGCCCTGCTGCTCACCGCGCTCCAGCACGGCTGGTCGGTGGAACGGGTGGTGGGGACGGCGGTGGAGCTCCTGGCGCGGGACGCCGCGACGACGACGAAAGGGGGCACGCGGTGATCGCCCTCATCCGCTACACGTTCGCCACCGTGCTGCACACACAGCGCTACGTCGCCCCGTTGCTGCTGTTCATGGGGCTGATGGGCGTGCTGACGGTGAACGGCAGCGGCCCCTTGCCCCCCGCGTACGCGTCCTCCGCCGGTGCGCTGTTCGTCTGCTCGACCTGGTTGACCGTCGCGCTGATGAGCCTGGACGAACCGGCACAGCGGGCGATCGTCGTCGTCTCGTCCGGCGGCCGGTCGCTCAAGGTCCTGCTCGCGGCGATCGGCACGGCTCTGCTGAGCTGTCTGGTGCTGATGGTCTTCGGCCTGCTCTTCCCGTTGTGGATGGGGCGCTACCACGTCACCGTGGGCGATCTCCTGCTGGGAGTCGAGGCCCAGCTCACGTGCGCGTTCGTGGGCATCGCCATCGGCGTGCTGTGCTCGCGGCCGGTCTTCGGGCGCCAGGGGTACGCGGTGCTGTCCGCCGTCGCGCTGCTGATGGCAGCCCTCTTCGTCAAGGGCATGCCCCCGGTCAACCGACTCTTCACCCTGATGTCGACGACGCCCCACGCGGCGAAGCTGCTGGCTCCCACGGCCGGCATGCTGGCGATCGCGGCCGGGATCCTGGTCGCGTTCACGGCCGTCACCCACTTCGTCGCCGCGCGGAGGGAGTGACGACCGGGAGGCGGGCTGTTCGAGCTCGGACGCGTGGAATTCGAGCTCGGACGCGTGGAAGCGGCGTCGCCGCTTGTCGCGGCACCGGTTCGCCGGTACCGCGATGCGCCGCTCCGTGCGGGCCGGCAGGGGCCGCCCTTCCGGGCCGGCCCGCGGATGCCCGCCGCCCGCACCGTGGCGGCGGCCCTGCGCGGTCCGCCCACGACCGCGACGCCGTGATCGGGATCCGACCGGGTGAACACCCTGGGCCGGTGGGCTGCCCCGGCGAGCGCCTACCCTTGAGCCATGACCAGCAGCAGTGACCGGGCCGGAGCGGTGGACGAAGTGGACGTTACTCGAAGCTACGAGATCCGCACCTATGGGTGCCAGATGAACGTCCACGACTCCGAACGGTTGGCCGGGCTGCTCGAAGACGCCGGGTACGTGCGGGCCCCCGAGGGATCGGACGGGGACGCGGACGTGGTCGTGTTCAACACGTGCGCCGTCCGCGAGAACGCCGACAACCGGCTCTACGGCAACCTCGGCCGGCTCGCGCCGAGGAAGGCCTCCCGGCCCGGCATGCAGATCGCGGTCGGCGGCTGCCTCGCGCAGAAGGACCGGGACACCATCGTGAAGAAGGCGCCCTGGGTGGACGTCGTCTTCGGCACGCACAACATCGGCAAGCTGCCGGTCCTGCTGGAGCGCGCCCGCGTGCAGGAGGAGGCGCAGGTCGAGATCGCCGAGTCGCTGGAGGCCTTCCCGTCCACCCTGCCGACCCGGCGCGAGAGCGCCTACGCGGCCTGGGTGTCGATCTCCGTCGGCTGCAACAACACCTGCACCTTCTGTATCGTCCCGGCCCTGCGCGGCAAGGAGAAGGACCGCCGCCCCGGCGACATCCTCGCCGAGGTCGAGGCGCTGGTCACCGAGGGCGTCTCCGAGATCACGCTGCTCGGCCAGAACGTCAACGCCTACGGCTCCGACATCGGCGACCGCGAGGCCTTCAGCAAGCTGCTGCGCGCCTGCGGCAACGTCGAGGGCCTGGAGCGCGTCCGCTTCACCTCCCCGCATCCGCGTGACTTCACCGACGACGTCATCGCCGCCATGGCCGAGACGCCGAACGTCATGCCGCAGCTGCACATGCCGCTGCAGTCCGGTTCGGACACGGTCCTGAAGGCGATGCGCCGCTCGTACCGGCAGGAGCGCTACCTCGGGATCATCGAGAAGGTGCGCGCCGCCATCCCGCACGCCGCGATCACCACCGACATCATCGTGGGCTTCCCCGGCGAGACCGAGGAGGACTTCGAGCAGACCCTGCACGTCGTCCGCGAGGCGCGGTTCGCGCAGGCGTTCACCTTCCAGTACTCCAAGCGGCCCGGCACCCCGGCCGCGACCATGGAGAACCAGATCCCCAAGGAGGTCGTCCAGGCGCGCTACGAGCGGCTCGTCGCCCTCCAGGAGGAGATCTCCTGGGAGGAGAACAAGAAGCAGGTCGGCCGCACGCTGGAGCTGATGGTCGCCGAGGGCGAGGGCCGCAAGGACGGCGCCACGCACCGCCTGTCCGGCCGCGCCCCCGACAACCGGCTGGTCCACTTCACCAAGCCGGAGCAGGAGGTCCGTCCCGGTGACGTGGTCACGGTCGAGGTGACGTACGCCGCCCCGCACCACCTCCTCGCGGAGGGTGCCGTCCTCGGCGTGCGCCGCACGCGTGCGGGAGACGCCTGGGAGAAGCGCAACGCCGCCGAGGCCGCCAAGCCGGCGGGTGTCATGCTGGGCCTGCCGAAGATCGGCGTACCGGCCCCGCTGCCGGTCGCCACGGGCTCCGGCTGCGGCTGCGACTGACCCGGCCCAGCCTGACTACTTGTCGACAATGTGCACACGGGGGACGGGGACGGGCTGATGCCTCGATGGGCGCTGCTGCTGGACAAACCGCCGGGTGAGGGGCCGTACCGCAGGCAGTACGAGCTGATGGCCACGATCGACGGCACGCGCGAGGAGGCCGAGGCACGGTTCGGGGAGCTGGTACGCCTGTACCAGCCCCGGCACCCGCGGTATCCGGTGCGGATGCGCCGGTACCGCACCGGTGACGGCTGGATGCTGGTCGGGGACGGTTCGGCCGGCGGGGTGTTCACGTACCACTTCCTGTTCACCGAGCTGGAGTGGGACTCGGGACCGATCACCTACTGACCACCGGAACACCGGGCTGCCGGACCGCTGCGCTGCGGGGCCGCCGAAGCGCTGCGCTGCGGGACCGCCAGGCCGCGATCCGTCTGATCGCCACCGGTCGGGCCCGCCGACCGTGAGGGCGTCAGACTGTCGAGGTGTCCGACCGGCGACCGCGGGCCGCCGCCGCCCTGATCGCCCCTGATCGCCACCACCCGCCTGATCGCTGCCGGGCCGTCAGGCCGTCCGACCACTGGTCCCGGACCTGCCGGATCCCCGACCGCCACACCAGTCCGCCGGACGGCCACGGCGTCGGACCGCCCGACCGCGTACCCTGCCGCTCATGCTTGTCGCCGCCGCAGTCTGTCCCTGTCCTCCGCTGCTCGTACCCGAGGTCGCCGCGGGTGCCGCACCCGAGATGGACGACGCGCGCTCGGCCTGTGCCGACGCGCTCGGTGTGCTCGCGGCGGCCCGCCCGGACCTCCTGGTGGTGGTCGGACCCGCCGAGCAGGGCGGGCGCGGATCGTTTCCGCAGGGCGCCCGGGGATCCTTCCGCGGGTTCGGGGTCGACCTGGACGTACGGCTCGGTCCCGTGACGGACCCCGTCGCCGGACGCGAGCTGCCGCCTTCGCTGGCGGTCGGCGCGTGGCTGCTGCAGCGGACGGGGTGGGCGGATGCCCCGATCGAGGGGCTCGGTGTCGGGGAACCGCTCGCGCCTGAGCGGTGCATCGAAGTCGGCAGGGAGATCGGCGCCCGGGCCGGGCGGGTGGCGCTGCTGGTGATGGGGGACGCCAGCGCGTGCCGCACGGTCAAGGCCCCGGGTTACCTGGACGAGCGGGCCGCACCCTTCGACGCGGAGGTCGCGCGGGCGCTGGGTGCGGCGGACGTGGCGGCCGTCCAGGCACTGGACGCCGGGCTGGCGTACGAACTGAAGGCCTCCGGGCGGGCCCCCTGGCAGGTCCTGTCCGGCGCCGCCGAGGGCGCGGACCTCGCCGGCGCGCTGCTGTACGAGGACGCGCCGTACGGCGTCGGGTACGTGGTCGTGACCTGGTCCTAGCGACTTCGTGCCGGCGACCTGTCCCCCGCGAGGGTCGTCGCGGCCCCTTGGCCCGGCGGCGTACGGGGTGGCGATCTGGCGCTGCCCGGGTACGGGGAGGCGATCCGGCCCCGGCGGGGTCCGTCTCGGCCACGTGGCCCCAGCTGGGTTGTCGATCACTGAGCGGGCCGGGCGAGGGTGCCGGTGCGGGGAGATGACCGCGAGGCGGCGGCGTCCGGCGGACCGGGCAGGCCCGGTCAGCCGGCGGGCAGTGGCCGGTTCCCGTGCGGGTGCAGGCGGTCGGTGAGGAAGGCGAGGATCTCGTCACGGGCCCGGACCGTGGGATGGCCGGCCTCGTCGACGAGATGGGCGGTGACGACGCTGTGCGGGGTGCCGACCAGGTCGGCGAAGAAGGGCGGCGGGGCCGGGTTGGCGGCGCTGTCCGGCAGGACGCGCCCGTCGAAGGCGTCGCCGAGCAGCGCGCGGTAGGCGGCGAACCGCTGCCCCGTGCACCAGCGGTCGCCCTCGAAGCGGTAGGCGAGGACGGTGAGTCCGTCGCGGTCGAGCCGGTCGCGCACCGCGCGCGCGTCCGCCGCGTCGAGTTCCAGTCCGCCGGGGTCGTCGAGCGGCAGCGACGGGTGGTTGACCACCGGGGCGATCACCGCCGGCTCCAGGGCCATGGTGAGGGCGAAGTTGCCGGTGAAGCACAGGCCGATCGCGCCCACCCCCGGCCCACCGCACGCGCTGTGGGCCTGGCGCGCCAGGCCGCGCAGCCAGACCGTCACCGGGCTGGTGCCGCCCCCGGCGAAGGCGCGGAACTCCGCGCTGACACAGGCGCGGCGGACTACGTCCCGGCCGCCCTCGACCGTGGGGAAGGCGCCGTCCGTCCCGAACAGGGAGGGCACATGGACAGTGAAGCCCGTGTCCCGCACCCAGCGTGCGAGCCGCAGGACGTCGGGACTGATGCCCGGCATCTCGGGCAGCACCACGACCGCGGGCCCGGCCCCGGCCACGTACACCGTCTTCTCCACCCCCTCCACGGCCACGCTCCGGCGGGTGAAGTCGGTCATCGGATCGTCGTCGCTCATGGGGCCAGCCTGGTCCTGGGGCCGCCCGCCGGGTGAGGGGCGGGATCGCCGAGGCCGGGGGTAATCTCGCCACACGCGATCGGGCGAGCGGTACGCGATCCGTCCGCGACCCGGGGCGGGGGACACGAGGGGGTACGGGAGCGATGGCGGAGGTGGTGCGGCAGGCGGGGGACGGCGCGGCTCCGGGCGCCGGACCGGGTGCGCTGCGGATCGGGGTCCTGGCGTACCCGGGCTGCTTCGCGTCCGAGGTGTTCGGCGTCCCCGACCTGTTGACGATGGCCGGGCATGTCGCCGGACCGGACGCGCCCGGCTACCGGGTGGCGGTCGTCTCGCCCCGCCGCCGGGTCACCGCCTCGGGCGGCGCGAGCCTGGACGTGCGTCCCTTGCGCGAGGTCGACGTCCTGGTGGTCCCCGGCTTCGAACTGCGCCCGGACGCGGACCTCGACGCCCGGCTCGCCCGGCTCGCCCCCGAGATCGCGGCGATCCGCGCGCAGGCCGCCGCCGGTACCGCCGTCGTCTCCCTCTGCGTCGGCGCGTTCCTGCTCGCCGAGGCCGGGCTCCTCGACCGGCGCCGGGCCACCACCTCCTGGCTGTACGCCGGTGAACTGGCCAGGCGCTGCCCGGACGCCGACGTGCGGCCCGAGTACCTGGTCGTCACCGACACGGGGGTGACGACCACGGCCGCCTTCAGCGCCATGTACGACTTCGCGCTGGACCTGATCCGCCGGCACGACGGCGCCCGGGTGGCCCGCACCACCGCACGGCTGGCGCTCGTCGACGACGTGCGGACCTCCCAGACCCCGTACGTCGACCAGCGCCTCCTCCCGCAGCCCGGCCGGGAGTTCTCCCAGCGGGTCATGCGGCGGCTCGACCAGAACCTCGCCGAGCGGTACGACCTCGCCGCTCTCGCGGACGCCTTCCGGGTCAGCACCCGCACGCTGCTGCGCCGCTTCGCCGAAGAGACCGGGCGCAGCCCGCTGGCCCATCTGCAGGCCTCCCGGGTCCGCCGCGCCCGCCATCTCCTGGAGACCACCGACCGAACCGTCGCCGCCGTCGCCGCGGCCGTCGGCTACCAGGACCCCGGCACCTTCGCGGCCCTCTTCGCCCGCCACACCGGCCACCGCCCCAGCTCCTACCGGGCCGCCTTCCGCCGCACGGCCCGGGCCTCCGACCCGGACGGCGGCGGCTAGGGCCTGTCGTCACATTCCCGTCTGCCTGGCGGCGCCATGCACATCAGACGCGCAGCGCACTCCTGGGCACCCCCGCCGCACGTGCGAAACGGCGGACGGCCGGGAGCGCCTGTGCTCCACGACCGTCCGCCGATCCATATGCCCTTCAACGGGAGACTCAGGAAGCCGGTGGCGGGCCCTCCGGACGGGCGGGGGGCGTCGCATCGCCGGTGACCGTGTGCGGGCCTTCCTTGTGCGCGAGGCGGTCCATCGCCTCCTTGGCCTTGCCGGTACCCGCCTGGATCCTGTCGCTGTACTTGTGCTTGGTCCGCTCGTCCACGACCTTCGCGGCCTTGTCGATGCCGTGCTGCACCTTGTCCCCGTGCTGCCGGGCGAGGTCCGACACCTTGTCCCTGGCCGGGCCGAGCTTGGCCTTCATGTTGTCCTTCAGACCCATGGTCCACCTTCCCTCGCGGGCAGTTACCTGCGGGCGCCCTCGCCGGCCTCGTTGTCGGCGGCTTCCTCGGCGGACTGCTGCTTGGGGATGCCGGAGCCGTCGGACGCGTCGTCCGCACCGGCGTCGGAGTCGGCCGCCACGTCCTCGCTCCCGTCCCCGGACGAATCCTTCGCCTCCGCCGAACCGGCCGCCTCCGTCTCCGCCGACTCCGCTTCCGCCGCCTCGGCCCCTGCCGACTCCGCGCCGGCCTCCGCCTCGGCGACCGACGCCTCCGGAGTCACCTTCGACCTGCCGAGGAGTCGTGCAAAAACGCCCATATCCACTCCATACGGTACTCGTGCGGGCGAATTCCCGCGTTACCCGGTGCGTACGGTTGCGCCGCCCGGGTCACCGCCTCCGGTGGGCCGGACGGCGGTATCTCGCCACGGGCAACGACCGGCGACCCCACCCGTCACGTAACTCGTTCGAGGCACCGCCAGGAGGTTTGCGAGACTGGTGCGGTGAGCAGTGCACCCCCCAGCCCCCGCGTCATCGCCATCGTCGGACCCACCGCGGCCGGAAAGTCCGATCTCGGCGTCTTCCTGGCCCAACAGCTCGGCGGGGAGGTCGTCAACGCCGACTCCATGCAGCTGTACCGAGGGATGGACATCGGCACCGCCAAGCTGACGCCCGAGGAGCGCGGCGGCATCCCGCACCACCTCCTGGACATCTGGGACGTGACGGTCACCGCCTCCGTCGCCGAGTACCAGAAGCTGGCCCGCGCCCGGATCGACGCACTGCTCGCCGAGGGCCGCTGGCCGATCCTGGTCGGCGGCTCCGGCCTGTACGTCCGCGGGGCCGTGGACAACCTGGAGTTCCCCGGCACCGACCCGGAGGTCCGGGCCCGCCTGGAGGAGGAGCTGGCCCTGCGCGGCCCCGGCGCGCTGCACGCCCGCCTGGCCGCCGCCGACCCGGAGGCCGCGCGCGCGATCCTGCCGAGCAACGGCCGTCGTATCGTCCGGGCGCTGGAGGTGATCGAGATCACCGGCCGGCCCTTCACCGCGAACCTGCCAGGTCACGACTCCGTCTACGACACCGTCCAGATCGGCGTCGACGTGGCTCGTCCGGAACTGGACGAGCGCATCGCGCGCCGCGTCGACCGGATGTGGGAGGCGGGCCTCGTGGACGAGGTGCGGGCACTGGAGGCGCAGGGGCTGCGCGAGGGGCGCACGGCGTCGCGTGCGCTGGGTTACCAGCAGGTCCTCGCGGCGCTCGCCGGGGAGTGCACCGAAATGGAAGCGCTGGCCGAGACCGTCCGTGCTACCAAGCGCTTCGCGCGCCGCCAGGATTCATGGTTCAGGCGCGATCCGCGGGTGCACTGGCTGAGCGGGGCCGTGGCGGATCGCGGGGAACTTCCGCAGCAGGCCCTGGCGTTGGTCGAACGACCGGTTACAGCCTGATCACGTCATGGCATCGGGATGCGCCGCCGGTCATCGCGGCCTTCGGGGCCGTGCCATCATCGAGCTTCGATCGACCAAGTGGAGCCTAGTTGGGAGGGCGCGTGGCGATGGAGGCCGGCCCTCGCGACACCGCACAGAGTGCCGAGCACGTCACCACCGAGGGTGACGAACCGGACCCGGCCGAGGGCCGTGCGACCGGAGACTGCCCGGGTGGGAACCGACGGACCGAAGGCCGTCCGGGCGGAGACCTCCTCGGTGGTCCGGAGCGGTCGGCCGGAGACCGGCGCGCCGAGGACGCCCTCGTCGAAGCCCGGCTGACGGACGACGGCCCCGACGAGACGCCGGACGGTGTGACCGACGACGGGCCGGAGCCCGAGGAGATGTACCCGGGCGGTCCGGAGGTCGAGGTCGAGCTGCGCCCGCAGCGCCGGCTGCGCCTCTGGCAGCTCGCCCCCATCGTGGGTCTGTCCGCCGTCGGCTCCCTGATGTTCGCCTTCCCGCTCGCCTTCGACTTCGGTGACAGCGGCGCCGTCATCGCCATGCTCGGCCTGCTGATCTGCTCCTGCGCCGCCGGCTGGGCCATGATGGCCGCCCGCAGGGTGGGCTACACCTGGCCCGGCCTGCCCGCACGGGGCTCCGACCGCCGCCCCGACTGGCGGGTCGTACTCGGGTACGTCCTCCTGGTGGCCGTGGTGGTGCTGCTCGCCGTCTGGCGAGTGGCACGGTTGCGCTGAACCTCCTTCGGCCGACCCGGGCGGAGTGAACCCGTACGATCGAGGAATGAGCACACGGATCGCCTTCCTCAAGGGCCACGGCACCGAGAACGACTTCGTGATCGTCCCGGACCCGGAGAACGCCCTCGACCTGAGCCCGGCCGCCGTCGCCGCCCTGTGCGACCGCCGAGCCGGCATCGGAGGCGACGGGGTGCTGCACGTGGTGCGCTCGGCCGCGCACCCGGAGGCCAGGTCGATGGCGGCCGAGGCCGAGTGGTTCATGGACTACCGCAACGGCGACGGTTCGGTCGCCGAGATGTGCGGCAACGGAGTCCGTGTGTTCGCGCGCTACCTCCAGCACGCCGGACATGTGCGCGAAGGTGATCTCACGATCGCCACGCGCGCGGGTGTGAAGACCGTGCACCTCGCGAAGGACGGTGACGTCACCGTCGGCATGGGCAGTGCCCGCCTGCCGGAGGGCGACGTCACGGTGAGCGTCGGCGCGCACAGCTGGCCCGCGCGCAACGTGAACATGGGCAACCCGCACGCGGTCGCCTTCGTCGACGACCTCGCGCACGCCGGCAACCTGTACGACCCGCCGCCGTTCAGCCCGGCCGACGCCTACCCCGAAGGGGTCAACGTCGAGTTCGTCGTCGACCGGGGCCCCCGCCACGTCGCCATGCGGGTGCACGAGCGCGGCTCCGGTGAGACCCGCTCGTGCGGCACGGGCGCCTGCGCCGTCGCCGTGGCCGCCGCCCGGCGCGACGGCGCCGACCCGGCCGTCACCGGCACCCCGGCGACGTACACCGTCGACCTGCCCGGCGGTCGCCTGGTCATCACCGAGCGGCCCGACGGCCAGATCGAGATGACCGGACCCGCCGTGATCGTCGCCAAGGGTGAGATCGACGGCGAATGGCTGGAAAACGCTCTTCGCTGACCCGGCGGAACCACGCGGAAGACGCTTGCCGACTCCCGGATCAGCGGTTTCCCGCGACCGGCGGTGCTCCCAACGGCGGGCGTTTCGAGGGCAGATGGCGCAAACCCTAAACCTCCTTTCCATCGCTCGAATGGGTGATCCGTTTCACGCTCGCCGAGAGGCGGTCGGTCGCACGTGGTGGGCTCGGTAGCATCAAGCACCGGCACGGACGGGGGAACGTCGCCATCCCTGAGCCGCGTACGCCCTGGGGCCCCCGTCCGCCGGTCCACGAGCCGGAGGTGCCCATGAGTGCGGAGGCCACGAACCCTGCGACCCCTGGCCCGGTAACGCCCACAGCATCCGCGGCGGCCACCGCCCCCGCGATGCCCCGGGCGGACCGCAGGAAGTCCCGGCCACGGCTCGATCTGCGAAGGCTGGGCCGGGCCGCGCTGCTCGGGCCCGCCGTCCGCGGCAAGCTGCCCGACGCCATCGGCCATGTCGTGGAGGCGCACCGCGCCCATCACCCCGACGCGGACCTTGACCCGCTGCGCCGCGCCTACGTCCTCGCGGAGTCCTCGCACCGCGGCCAGATGCGCAAGAGCGGCGAACCGTACATCACCCACCCGCTCGCCGTGACCCTGATCCTCGCGGAACTCGGCGCCGAGACCACGACCTTGACGGCCTCGCTGCTCCACGACACTGTCGAGGACACCGACGTGACGCTGGATCAGGTGCGGGAACAGTTCGGCGAGGAGGTTCGTTATCTCGTCGACGGCGTCACGAAACTGGAGAAGGTCGACTACGGAGCGGCCGCCGAGCCCGAGACCTTCCGCAAGATGCTCGTCGCCACCGGCAGCGACGTGCGCGTGATGTCGATCAAGCTCGCCGACCGCCTGCACAACATGCGCACCCTCGGCGTGATGCGCCCCGAGAAGCAGGCGCGGATCGCCAAGGTCACCCGCGACGTCCTCATCCCGCTCGCCGAACGCCTCGGCGTGCAGGCCCTGAAGACGGAGATGGAGGACCTGGTCTTCGCCATCCTGCACCCCGAGGAGTACGAGCACACACGGGAGCTGATCGCCGGGAACGCCGCCCGCCCGGACGATCCGCTGGCCGAGGTCGCCGACGAGATGCGCGGGGTGCTGCGCGAGGCCGGCCTCCAGGCCGAAGTCCTCATCCGCCCCCGGCACTTCGTCTCCGTCCACCGTGTGGCCCGCAAACGCGGACAGCTGCGCGGCACCGACTTCGGCCGCCTGCTGGTGCTGGTGGCGGAGGACGCGGACTGTTACGGCGTCCTCGGCGAACTGCACACCTGTATGACGCCGGTCGTCTCGGAGTTCAAGGACTTCATCGCCGTACCGAAGTTCAACCTGTACCAGTCGCTGCACACCGCCGTCGCCCGCCAGGACGGCCAGGTCGTCGAAGTCCTCATCCGTACCCACCAGATGCACAAGGTCGCCGAGGCCGGCGTCGTCGCCCTCGGCAACCCGTACGCCCCCGCCTCCGACGCTCCCGCCTCCGAGGTCCCCGCCGAAGGCGAGCGCGCCGACCCCACCCGCCCCGGCTGGCTCTCCCGCCTCCTCGACTGGCAGCGGGCGGCGCCCGATCCCGACACCTTCTGGTCCACGCTGCGCGAGGACCTCGCCCAGGACCGCGAGATCACCGTCTTCCGCCCCGACGGAGGCACGCTCGGCCTGCCCGAGGGCGCCACCTGCGTGGACGCCGCCTACGCCCAGTACGGCGAGGACGCGCACGCCTGCATCGGCGCCCGTGTCAACGGCCGCCTGGCCACCCTCAGCACCGTCCTGCGGGACGGCGACACCGTCCAGCTCCTCATGGGCCAGGACCCGGCCTCCGAGCCCTCCCGCGAATGGCTGGAGCACGCCCACACCCCGGCCGCCCGCATCGCCATCCAGCGCTGGCTGGCGACGCATCCCGGCGGCGGCAACGGGACGGACGAGACGACCGGCGCACGCGCCGAACCCGCCGAGGACGCCGCCGCGCCTCACCCCGCGCACGCCGCCGCCCCCGCCGACGGCACCGCCCCGCCCCGCCCTGCCGCCACTCCCGCCAACGACACCATCCCGTTTCGTCCCGGGGGAGCCCCGGCGTCCCGCCCCCGGCGCGCCGACGTGCTCGCGGACCGGCCCGGGGCCGCCGTGCGGCTCGCCGGGTGCTGCACGCCCGTGCCCCCGGACGAGATCACCGGCTTCGCGGTCCGCGGGGGAGTGGTGACCGTGCACCGGCTGGAGTGCGCTGCCGTGGCGCACATGAAGGGCCGGGGGCGCACGGAGATCGACGTGCGCTGGGGGGCCACCACCGAGTGCCGGGTCACGCTGGTCGCTGAATCGTTCGGCCGCCCCCATCTGCTCGCCGACCTGACCGAGGCGATCGCTTCGGCGGGCGTCGACATCGTCTCCGCCACCGTCGAACCGCCCAGCCAGCAGCGGGTACGGCACACCTACACCCTCCAGCTCCCCGACGCGGCCCGCCTGCCCGCCCTGATGCGCGCCATGCGGGACGTCCCCGGCGTCTACGACGTGGCCCGCGCCCAGCACCAGGCCCCCACCCCCTGACGGACGCCGGAGCGTGACGAACGGACGCCGGGCGTGACGCGGGTGCCCGGTACGGCCGTCACAGGACCCGTTCGGGTGGGTCGGGCGCGCGTCGCCGTCGTAGCGCCGGAGCGCACTGGTAGCGGTGGTGCATGCCGCTCACCCCACGCTTCAACCGCCGCGCCCGCTCCCGGGCGCGAACTCAGCCCCCTGTCTCCCGGCACCGCAAGGCCGCCCTGCTCGCCTCCGCCGTCTCCGTCTGTCTCCTCGCCGCCGGGACCCCGGCCAAGCCCCTCGGCGTCGGCGACCGGCTCTACCCGTACCTGGGCAACCCGGGCTACGACGTGACGTCGTACGACCTGTCGCTCACCTATCCCGGCACCAACGACAAGCCGCTCCAGGCCGTCACCACCATCGACGCCTGGACCACCGACGACCTGGACCGGATCAACCTCGACTTCGCGCACGGCACCGTGCGGTCCGTCGAGGTCGACGGACATCCCGCGGGCTTCACCAGCGCGGGCGAGGACCTGGTCGTCACCCCGGACCACCCCCTCGCCGAGGGCAGCTGGACCAGGATCACGGTGAAGCACACCAGCGATCCCGCCGCGGCCAAGGACCAGGACGGAGGCTGGGTGCGCACCTCCGACGGCCTCGCCATGGCCAACCAGGCCGACGCCGCCCACCTGGTCTTCCCGTGCAACGACCACCCGTCCGACAAGGCGATGTTCACCTTCCACGTCACCGCCCCGAACGGCTACACCGTCGTCGCCAACGGTCTGCCCGCCGGTGTGCACCGGGCCGGCCGCACGACCACCTGGACCTACCGCACCCGCCATCCCATGGCCACCGAGCTGGCCCAGGTGTCCATCGGCCGGTCCGCCGTGCTGCACCGCGAGGGGCCGCACGGACTGCCGGTCCGCGACGTCGTGCCCAGCGCCGACGCCAAGGCCCTCGAACCCTGGCTCGCCAAGACGCCCGACCAGATCGCCTGGCTCGAGGGCAAGGTCGGCCCGTACCCGTTCGAGACCTATGGCGTGCTCATGGCGCAGGCGTCCACCGGCTTCGAACTCGAGACCCAGACCCTGTCGCTCTTCGAGAAGAACCTGTTCACCGAGTCCTCCCTGCCCCAGTGGTACAAGGAGGCGATCATGGTGCACGAGTTGTCCCACCAGTGGTTCGGCGACAGCGTCAGCCCCCGCACCTGGTCCGACGTCTGGCTGAACGAGGGGCACGCCACCTGGTACGAGGCGCTGTACGCCGAGGAGACCGCGCACCGGTCGCTGGCGAACCGCATGAAGGCCGCGTACGCCGCCTCCGACGGCTGGCGCGCGGCCGGCGGCCCGCCCGGCCTGCCCAAGCCGCCCGACCCCGGCCAGAAGATCGGCATTTTCCGGCCCAACATCTACGACGGCGCGGCACTCGTCCTCTACGCCCTGCGGCAGGAGATCGGCCGGTCGGCCTTCGAGCGGCTGGAGCGGGAATGGGCCCGCGCGCACCGGGACTCGACGGCCACCACCGACGACTTCGTCCGGCTGGCCGCGACGGTCTCCGGCCGCGACCTGAGCGGCTTCTTCAAGGGCTGGCTGTACGGCGAGAAGACCCCGCCGATGCCCGGCCACCCGGACTGGAAGGCGTCGGACCCGGCCAAGTCGGGCAAGCCGGCCAGGAAGGCGTCGGGCCCGGCCAAGGCGCCGAAGGCGCACGGGAAGGCATCGGGGCAGGCCAGAGCACCGCAGCCGCACCGGAACCCCTCGGGACCGGTCGGGTCGCCGAAGCCGGCCGAGCCGAGGACCAGGCGATAACACGGTGACGAGACGTGCCGCCTCGTGCGACCATCGTCAGGTCGGCGCGAGACGGGACACGGGAATCTCCCGGGGTACTCGTGCGTTGACCCAAGCAGCGGTCCCGCGGGGGCCGCCGTACCGACGCCGTAACGGCATCCCATCGACGTAAGGATCCAATGACCTCCTCTTCTTCCCCTTCCCAGGACGCCAAGCGCCTCGCGCACGCCTATCCCGAGGGCCTTCGGGCCGATGCCCTGATGGAAGAGGACGTCGCCTGGAGCTACGAGATCGACGGCGAGCGGGACGGAGACCAGTTCGACCGTTCCGAGCGCGCGGCCCTGCGCCGCGTGGTCGGCCTGTCCACCGAGCTGGAGGACGTCACCGAGGTCGAGTACCGACAGCTCCGCCTGGAGCGGGTCGTGCTCGTCGGGGTGTGGACCACGGGCACCGCCCAGGACGCCGACAACTCCCTCGCGGAGCTGGCCGCCCTCGCGGAGACCGCGGGCGCGCTCGTGCTCGACGGCGTCATCCAGCGCCGCGACAAGCCCGACGCGGCCACGTACATCGGCTCCGGCAAGGCCTTGGAGCTGCGGGACATCGTCCTCGAAACGGGCGCGGACACGGTCGTCTGCGACGGTGAGCTGAGCCCGGGCCAGCTGATCCAGCTGGAGGACGTCGTCAAGGTCAAGGTCATCGACCGTACGGCCCTGATCCTGGACATCTTCGCCCAGCACGCCAAGTCCCGGGAGGGCAAGGCGCAGGTCGCGCTCGCGCAGATGCAGTACATGCTGCCGAGGCTGCGAGGCTGGGGTCAGTCGCTGTCCCGGCAGATGGGTGGCGGTCGCGGCGGCCTCGCCACGCGTGGCCCCGGTGAGACCAAGATCGAGACGGACCGGCGACGGATCCGCGAGAAGATGGCGAAGATGCGCCGGGAGATCGCGGAGATGAAGACCGGCCGCGAGATCAAGCGCCAGGAGCGCCGGCGCAACAAGGTACCGTCCGTCGCCATCGCGGGCTACACCAACGCCGGCAAGTCCTCCCTGCTCAACCGCCTCACGGGCGCCGGCGTCCTGGTCGAGAACGCCCTGTTCGCGACCCTGGACCCGACCGTCCGCCGGGCGGAGACCCCGAGCGGCCGGCTGTACACGCTGGCGGACACCGTCGGCTTCGTCCGGCACCTGCCGCACCACCTGGTCGAGGCGTTCCGCTCCACCATGGAGGAGGTCGGCGACTCCGACCTCATCCTGCACGTGGTGGACGGCTCGCACCCGGACCCGGAGGAGCAGCTCGCCGCCGTGCGCGAGGTGATCCGGGACGTCGGCGCCACCGACGTCCCCGAGATCGTCGTGATCAACAAGGCGGACGCGGCCGACCCGCTGGTCCTGCAGCGGCTGCTCAGGGTCGAGAAGCGCTCGATCGCCGTCTCGGCCCGCACCGGCCAGGGCATCGACGAACTGCTCGCCCTGATCGACAACGATCTGCCGCGCCCGTCGGTCGAGATCGAGGCGCTCGTGCCGTACACGCACGGCAAGCTCGTCGCCCGCGCCCACACCGAGGGCGAGGTGATCTCCGAGGAGCACACCGCGGAGGGCACCCTGCTCAAGGTCCGGGTCCACGAGGAACTGGCGGCGGACCTGGCACCGTACGCACCGGTCTCGGCGGCCTGACCCACGGCTGGACGAAAGGCCCGCTCCCTGTTCCCAGGGGGCGGGCCTTTCCGCGCCGTCAGGGGCGCGGGGCCGTATCAACAGGCGGCTCCGCAGCGTGGGCGCGGACGCTCCCCGGCCTTACCGGCCGGCGAACTTCTTGCTCACCGACTCGTACACACCCTTGGCCACGGAGCCCAGCCGAGGACCGGCGAGCCAACCCGAGGTCACCGGGCCGATGGACGTATTGGACACCAGGGCCGGCTTACCGTCGGAACCGGTCTCCACCCAGCCGCCGCCGGAGGAGCCGGCGGTCATCGTGCAGCCGATGCGGTACATCGTCGGGTCCGCCTGGGCGAGGGACAGCCGGCCCGGCTTGTCCGCGCACTGGTAGAGCAGCTGGCCGTCGAACGGAGCCGCCTCCGGGTAGCCGGACGCGGTGATGCTCTTCACCTTCGGCACCGCCGGAGCGTTGAAGTTCACCGGCAGCGCCCCGCCGACCGTCTCCTCCAGCGACTTGCCGCCGTTGCCCTGCTCCGGCGTCACATGGATCACCGCGTAGTCGTAGGAGGCACCGTTGCCGCCGGTCTCACCGCCCTGGTCGATCCACTGCTGCGAGGTCTTCGCCGCATCCGCCCACCAGACGCCGTACGGGGCGATCTCCGACCTGCTGGCGTTCTGCAGCTGGGCGACGGACTTGCCGGAGTTGTTGTACGACGGCACGAAGGCCATGTTGCGGTACCAGCCGCCGTTCTTGCCGGCGTGCACACAGTGACCCGCCGTCCAGACGAGGTTCGACTTGCCCGGGTGCGCGGGATCCTCCACGACGGTTCCCGAGCACACCATGTGACCCTCGGGGGAGTCGAAGAACACCTTGCCGGAGGTGGCCGCGTTGGTGTGGTAAGGCGGCGCCACCGCCCGGGCCTTCACGGGCTGCGGGGTCGGGTCCGTCACTCCCTGGTCACCGGAGATGTCGTTGTCGTTGACCCCCTTGTTGGGGTCGTTGGCGTGACGCATCCGGTCCGGGTCCCACAGGCCCTTGATGATCGGGTTGATGAAGTCGTTGGCCTCGCGCAGCCAGTCCTGCTTGTTCCAGTTCTGCCAGGCGCCGTGCTTCCACTTGTCGATGTCGATCCCGTGCTCCTTGAGCCTCTTCTTGAGGTCGTCCGGGATCTTGATCTTTCCGTCGCCGATGCCGGCCGCGGTCGCGGAGGCGGTCGGGGTGCCGCCGGCGTTGTCGTCGCCGTTGCAGGCGGTGGCGGTCAGCGCCAGCGTCGAGGCGAGCGCGACCGCCGCCAGTGCGGGGGAGGTGCGGCGGGGGCCCCTTCCTCGCCGAACGGTGAACGACGGCCGTATGGATCGCATGCTTGTGACTCCCCCTGTGATGAAGGTGTGTGGCGCTTCGGACGCGACACCGGCCCTGAACTCGCGGGGAGTTCACGCCGGTCCCACGACCGTCTGGGAACGGCATCACACACTATGCGCTCGCTGTGGGGGAGTTCCGACGGAACGGCAACGGTTCGGCTACAAGCCGTCTGACCTGGCCAATCATCCGGAGATCTACCGATTTGACATCCAGTCACCGCTATCGCCCCGCGAAACGCCGGCCCCATCCACCCGTCGAGCCCTCCCGCGCCGCGCACGACACGTGCCACCTCCCCGTCCTGCCAAGGATCTTGAGTGAACCCGTAACCCGTCGAACGGTCCGGGGTTGTAGCGGTGGGGGGCCAGCTGCCTTGCACCCGGTCCCCGCGGATCAACACGCTCTGAACAGCGGGGAGGACAGCGCGCCGTGGCCGTAACGGAGTCGATGGCTGGAGGCTTGCACGGGGAAACGCGTGCAGCGCACGAGGGGATCCTCAGACGCCAGTCGGCGCGTGAGTCCTCCGCCCGCACCTACGCCCGGGCCCTGCCCATCGTGCCGGTCCGGGCGCGAGGACTCACCATCGAGGGAGCCGACGGCCGCCGCTATCTGGACTGCCTCTCCGGCGCCGGGACACTCGCCCTCGGCCACAACCATCCGGTCGTGCTGGAAGCCATCCGCAGGGTCCTCGACTCCGGTGCTCCTCTCTCCGTCCTCGATCTGGCGACCCCCGTCAAGGACGCCTTCATCACCGAACTCTTCCGCACCCTCCCGCCCGGCCTCGCCGACCGTGCCCGGGTCCAGTTCTGCGGACCGGCCGGTACCGATGCCGTGGAGGCCGCCCTCAAACTGGTCCGGGCGGCGACCGGCCGCACCGGCATCCTCGCCTTCACCGGGGCCTACCACGGCATGACCGCCGGCGCCCTGGCCGCCTCCGGCGGCGCCCGTGACATCCAGGTCGCCCGCCTGCCCTACCCGCAGGACTACCGCTGCCCCTTCGGCGTCGGCGGACCGCGCGGCGCCGAACTCGCCGCCCGCTGGACCGAGTCCCTCCTCGACGATCCCAAGTCCGGCGTGCCCCTGCCCGCGGGGATGATCCTCGAACCCGTCCAGGGCGAGGGCGGGATGATTCCCGGGCCGGACGACTGGCTGCGCCGCATGCGGCAGCTCACGGCCGACCGGTCCATCCCGCTGATCGCCGACGAGATCCAGACCGGCGTCGGCAGGACCGGCGCCTTCTGGGCCGTCGAACACAGCGGCATCAGCCCCGACGTCATGGTCCTGTCCAAGGCCATCGGCGGCAGCCTGCCGCTGGCCGTGATCGTCTACCGCGACGATCTGGACGTCTGGCCACCCGGCGCCCACGCGGGGACCTTCCGAGGCAACCAACTCGCCATGGCCGCGGGCACCGCGACCCTCATCCATGTCCGCGAGAACGGCCTCGCCGAACGCGCCGCCGCCCTCGGCTCCCGCATGCTGGACCGACTCGGGGAACTCACCGGCACGTTCGCGTGCGTAGGGGAGGTGCGGGGGCGCGGGCTGATGATCGGGGTCGAAATGGTCGACCCGGAAGGCACCGGAGCCGGGCCCGACGACCACCGTCCCGTGCCCGCCGGACCTGAGCCCGTCCGCACACCGCGTCGGGCCGCGCCCGAACTCGCCGCGGCCGTTCAGCGGGAGTGTCTCCAGCGAGGCCTGATCGTCGAACTCGGCGGCCGGCACTCGGCCGTGGTCCGGCTGCTTCCACCGCTCACGATCAGCGACGAACAGGCGGAAGCTGTACTGGACCGCCTGACCGACGCGGTGGCGGCGGTGGCCCGCACCCACGAGGAACACGGCCCACACGGCAGCCGAGACCACGACTCCGCCCAGCACGCGGGCTGAGAGCCGCACCGACACCGCCCAGCCGTCGGGCGGCCACCAGCCCTCGCCACCGTTCCCTTCCTCACCCCGACTTCCCCCCTGTACAGAGGCTCCGGTCTGTAAAGAGATTCCGGCCGAAAGCGGCCTCCCCTGACCCACCCGCAGCCCTCTCGTTCACGCCCGCTCCCCGTGCCGGCTCGCTCCTCCCACGCGGCCCACGCAACCGTCGACGCCTCCGAGGACCACGCCGGCCACGCGGGATCGGCGACCGAGCGGCAGCACGAGCCCCGCACCACCCAGCCAACGAGGAGCTGTCATGAACGCCACCCCCACTCCCGACGGCAGCTCCGGTGCTCCCGACGAACAGGGAGACCCCGGCATCCCGGCCTCTCATGTGCCGCTCGCCGAGTCGGTTCCCCAGCAGAAGAGGCGCACCGTGGATCTCACCCGAGTGACCGAGCCCGGCGCCGACCTGCTGGAGGACCCCGACCCGCGCATCGCGGCCCAGGCCGCCGCCGTGGACAACCTGTTGCGGTGCTGGGTACGGGAGACCAACCTCACGGCACCCCACAGCGGCACGCTCTGCCTTCCGCTGCCGGCCAGCGGCACCTCCCTGCTCGTGCCGGTCCGCTACTGGTCGCCGACGGGCTCGCACCGCTTCGGCCCACCGCGCCTGATCGGCGTCCCCGCGGCCGCCCCCGCGGTCGACGCCGTCACCTTGGCGGCGCTGCTCGCCCGGGAGACGGCCGGCGACACGGGCCGTACCCCTCCCACCCAGGACCCCGGAGCCGCCGCCCACGCGGACGACGGCGACCTCGTGGCCAGGGTGGCGGACTCCCAGCGGCGCACCGCGACCTTCATCCGCGACCGGCGCGAGCACCCCGCGGACGTCCCCGACCTCTTCCTCTCCGCCGAGCAGGCCCTCCTCCTCGGACACCCACTGCACCCCACCCCCAAGAGCCGGGAAGGCCTGACCGAGACCGAGACCCGCCTGTACTCACCGGAGCTGCGCGGCTCCTTCCCCTTGCACTGGATGGCTGTCGCCCCCTCCCTTCTCGCCACCGACTCGGCCTGGACCGAGCGGGGCCGTCCCGTCCCGGCCGTTGACCTCATCCGGCGCCTCGCCGGGAGCGACCTCCCGGTGCCCGCGGGCTACGCCGCCCTCCCCCTGCACCCGTGGCAGGCCCGTGAGCTGTGCCACCGTGAACCCGTCGCCGCCCTGCTCGACTCCGGACTCCTGCGGGACCTCGGCCCCCTCGACACCGGCTGGCATCCCACCTCCTCCGTCCGCACGGTCCACCGATCGGGCGCCCCCGCGATGCTGAAGCTGTCGCTCGGCCTGCGCATCACCAACTCCCGCCGCGAGAACCTGCGCAAGGAACTGCACCGGGGAGTCGAGGTGCACCGGCTGCTGCGCACCGGCCTGTCCCAGCGATGGCAGGCCACACACCCGTCCTTCGACATCGTCCGCGACCCGGCCTGGCTCGCCGTCGACACCCCGGACGGACTTCCCCTGCCCGGACTCGACGTGGTGATCAGGCACAACCCGTTCGCCCCGGCCGACGACGTCGGCTGCGTCGCCGGACTCCTCTCCCTCCGGCCCCTGCCCGAACCGGACAGCAACTCCTCGTCCCACTCGACCACGTGGCCCATGCGCTCCCGACTGGCCCAGCTCGTCGAACGGCTCGCCGCACGCACCGGACGGCCCGTCCCAGCCGTTGCCGCGGAGTGGTTCCTCCGGTACCTGGAACAGGTCGTCCGTCCCGTGCTCTGGCTGGACAGCGAGGCCGGCATCGCCCTCGAGGCCCACCAGCAGAACACCCTGCTCCTGCTGGACGGCGAGGGCTGGCCCGCCGGCGGCCGGTACCGGGACAACCAGGGCTACTACTTCCGCGAGTCCCGGCGAGCCGAGCTGTCCGCCCGGCTGCCCGGTATCGGCGAGCGCAGTGACACCTTCGTCTCCGACGAGGTGACCGACGAACGCTTCGCCTACTACCTCGCCATCAACAACGTGCTGGGCCTGATCGGCGCGTTCGGCTCCCAACGCCTTGCCGACGAGCGGCTCCTCCTCGCGGCCTTCCGCCGCTTCCTCGCCCACGTCGCCACAGGGCCCACCGCACCGCGCACCTCCCTGCCCCGCCGTCTGCTCGACTCACCCGTCCTGCGCTGCAAGGCCAACCTGCTGACCCGGCTGCACGGCCTCGACGAACTCGTCGGCCCGGTCGACACCCAGTCCGTCTACGTCACCATCGCCAACCCCCTTCACTCCTGAGCGCACCCCGCCTCCCCCGCACTTCCCGAGGAACATGCCCCACCTCGTCTCCTGAGAGGAGCGCACCATGCCTCCCACCGACGCGAACGCCGACTCCGGCCCCGCCCAGCCGGGTGCTCCCGTCCCGCCGGGCGCCCCCGACCGCCGGGGCTCCTGCAGCCCACGAGCCGACGGTGTGGTCACCCGGGGCGCCCCCTACACCGGGTTCGCCGTCGAGGACGACGACGCGGACTGCGAGGACACGCTGGACCTGCATCTGCCCGCAGACTTCCTCGCTCGCTTCGCCCGGGGGACGGCCTACCTCCTGGACAAACTCCCCACGTGGGGCACCGTGCTCACCCGCGTCGGCTCCTTCCAGCTCGTGCCCGTGTGCATCGACGAAGACCTGCCGCTCATCCACCGCTGGATGAACGACCCCGCCGTCGCGGAGTTCTGGGACCTGGCCGGGCCCCGGCACCGCACGGAGGGCCACCTGCGCACTCAACTCGACGGCGACGGACGCAGCGTGCCGTGTCTCGGCGTACTGGACGGCACACCGATGAGCTACTGGGAGATCTACCGGGCGGACCTGGATCCCCTGGCCCGCCACTACCCGGCCCGCCCCCATGACACCGGGATCCACGTGCTCGTCGGCGGGGCCGCGGATCGAGGAAAGGGGCTGGGATCCGCCCTGCTGCGAGCCGTGGCCGACCTGATCCTCGACCGGCGCCCGACGTGCGCACGGGTCGTGGCGGAACCCGAGCTGCACAACACCCCCTCCCTCGCAGCGTTCCTGAGCGCCGGCTTCCGGTTCGCGGACGAGGTCGACCTGCCCGGCAAGCGGGCCGCCCTCATGATCCGGGACCGAGCCCTGCGCGATGTGCTGTAGCACCCTGTGACGACGTCTTCACCGGGTGCGCAGCTCGGGGACCCGTGCTTCCCCGCGGTCCCCGTCCCGCCTCGATCACAGCCGTCCCCCTGCACTCACCGACCACAGCCCCCGGCGCTTCCCCAGCCCCTTCGCCGGCAGCTCTCAGCCATCCCTTCCGCCCCCGGTTCGCGGCCCTCAGCCGCCCGCCCGCCGCGCCCAGCCCTCAGCGACTCAACCCTCCCGCCCCACCAGCCCCAAGGAGCCAGGCCGTGATCCCGCCGTCCCCATCCGCCTTGATCGCACCTTTGTCAGTGCCGGGCCGTAGGGTGGTTGGGCTATGACGAAGCCCTCACTCCCCGAACTCCTGCACGCCGCTGTCACAGCCGTCGGCGGTACGGAGCGCCCCGGCCAGGTGACCATGGCCGAAGCGGTCGCCGAGGCGATCGACGACGGATCCCACCTGCTGGTCCAGGCCGGCACCGGCACCGGCAAGTCGCTCGGCTATCTCGTGCCGGCACTCGCGCACGGGGAACGGGTGGTCGTCGCCACGGCCACCCTCGCGCTGCAGCGCCAGCTCGTGGAACGCGACCTGCCCCGCACCGTCGACGCCCTGCACCCGCTGCTGCGCCGCCGCCCGGAGTTCGCGATGCTCAAGGGCCGGTCGAACTATCTCTGCCTGCACCGCCTGCACGAGGGCATGCCGCAGGACGAGGAGGACGGCCTCTTCGACCAGTTCGAGGCCGCGGCGCCCACCAGCAAGCTGGGCCAGGACCTCCTGCGCCTGCGTGACTGGTCGGACGAGACCGAGACCGGCGACCGGGACGATCTCACTCCCGGTGTGTCGGACCGGGCCTGGGCGCAGGTGTCGGTCTCGTCGCGGGAGTGCCTGGGCGCGTCGAAGTGCGCGTACGGCGCCGAGTGCTTCGCCGAGACGGCCCGCGAGCGTGCGAAGCTCGCCGACGTCGTGGTCACGAACCACGCACTGCTCGCCATCGACGCCATCGAGGGCGCGCCGGTGCTGCCGCAGCACGAGGTGCTGATCGTGGACGAGGCCCACGAGCTCGTCTCGAGGGTCACCGGCGTCGCGACCGGCGAGCTCACACCCGGCCAGGTCAATCGCGCGGTGCGCCGCGCCGCCAAGCTCGTCAACGAGAAGGCCGCCGATCAGCTCCAGACCGCCGCCGAGGGCTTCGAGCGGCTGATGGAGCTGGCCCTGCCGGGCCGCCTGGAGGAGATTCCGGAAGACCTCGGCTACGCCCTCATGGCACTGCGGGACGCCGCCCGTACGGTCATCACCGCCCTCGGCTCGACCCGCGACAAGTCGGTGCAGGACGAGGACGCGGTGCGCAAGCAGGCGCTCGCCTCGGTGGAGACGGTCCACGACGTGGCCGAGCGGGTCCTGAACGGCTCGGAGTGGGACGTCGTCTGGTACGAGCGGCACGACCGCTTCGGCGCGTCCCTGCGGATCGCTCCCATGTCGGTCTCGGGCCTGCTCAGAGAGAAGCTCTTCGCCGACCGCGCCGTGGTCCTCACCTCCGCGACCCTCAAGCTGGGCGGCGACTTCAACGGCGTCGGCGCCTCCCTGGGGCTCGGCCCCGAGGGCGTCGAGGGCGATGACCTGCCGCAGTGGAAGGGCGTCGATGTCGGCTCGCCGTTCGACTACCGCAGGCAGGGCATCCTCTACGTCGCCAAGCACCTCGCACGCCCCGCGCGTGACGGCGAGCGCTCCGACATGCTCGACGAGCTGACCGAGCTCATCCAGGCGGCCGGTGGCCGCACCCTCGGGCTGTTCTCGTCCATGCGGGCCGCACAGCTCGCGGCGGAGGAGCTGCGCTCCCGGATCCCCGAGTTCCCGATCCTGCTCCAGGGTGAGGAGACCCTCGGTGAACTGATCAAGAACTTCGCGGCCGACCCGAAGACCTGCCTGTTCGGCACGCTGTCCCTGTGGCAGGGCGTGGACGTCCCCGGCCCGAGCAGCCAGCTGGTCGTCATGGACAAGATCCCGTTCCCCCGTCCCGACGATCCCCTGATGAGTGCCCGGCAGAAGGCGGTGGAGGAGGCCGGCGGCAACGGCTTCATGGCGGTGGCCGCCACCCACGCGGCCCTGCTCATGGCCCAGGGCGCCGGCCGGCTCGTGCGCGCGTCGGGGGACCGGGGCGTGGTCGCCGTACTGGATCAGCGACTGGCCACCGCACGGTACGGCGGCTATCTCAAGGCGTCACTGCCGGACTTCTGGTACACGACGGACCGTAACCAGGTGCGCAAGTCGCTTGCGGCGATCGACGCGGCGGCCAAGGAGACGGAAGCGGAGCAGGCGGAGGCGAAGTGATCGCGGGGTGGCCCGACCGGCGCCGGCCGGGCCACCCCGCGAGGGAAAAAGCGCCGAGGGCCCCCGGAGGCACAGGAGCTGGGGACCTGGATGCGGCAGGGCCCCGGAACCGGCGCAGGGGTTCCGGGGCCCGGTCAGGGAGCGAGCAGCCGTGTGGCACGCCCGCCGCGGGCGTCACACGCGCCGCAGCACCGCGACGACCTTGCCCAGGATGGTCGCGTCGTCACCCGGGATCGGCTCGTAGGCCGCGTTGTGCGGGAGGAGCCAGACATGGCCGTCCTCGCGCTTGAAGCGCTTGACGGTGGCTTCGCCGTCGAGCATGGCCGCCACGATGTCGCCGTTCTCGGCGACCGGCTGCCGGCGCACGGTGACCCAGTCACCGTCGCAGATCGCGGCCTCGATCATCGAGTCACCGACGACCTTGAGGACGAACAGTTCACCGTCGCCGACGAGCTGGCGGGGGAGGGGGAAGACGTCCTCGACGGACTCCTCCGCGAGGATGGGGCCACCGGCGGCGATACGGCCCACCAGCGGGACGTAGGACGCGGCGGGCTTGCCGGCGGTGTCCGTGGGCTGGACGGTCACGGCCTGGTCGGAGCCGCGCACCTCGTATGCGCGCGGGCGGTGCGGGTCGCGGCGCAGGAAGCCCTTGCGCTCCAGCGCCATGAGCTGATGTGCGACCGACGAGGTGCTCGAGAGGCCGACGGCCTGGCCGATCTCCCGCATCGACGGCGGGTACCCGCGCCGCTGGACGGAGTCACGGATGACTTCGATCACGCGACGCTGCCGGTCGGTGAGTCCGGAGCTGTCCGCCCGGATTCCTGGAGGTCGGCCCGGTAGGGAGCGCTTGTGCCCCTCGGGATTCGTGGCTTCGTTCATCACGTGTACCGGCTCGACTCGGCCCTGGGAGCGGTCCTGGGCGGTGATGGTGGCACTGTCTGCGGTGGTGGTCACGTCGGCCCCTCTCGATGGTCTCCCTGCTGGACAACGGTAGTTGGTTTCGAAAGGTTGCGCCAAACACACGTTCGAGTGAAAAAGTGCGATTCACCTGACGCGATGGCGTGTCTGGGTGTATTGCTGACGCGCTACCTGGCGGGCAAAAGTGCCCATTGTTGTACTCTTCACCGCCGGGGTTGCCGACCTCGTGGGCCGCCGCCCCAGTCTGTCATCCGGACCCCGGCCGTCCGGGCTTCGGGTCCCTTCTGTGCCGGAGCCCCACGTGTCCTCCGCGCGGCGCCCACGGTATCCCTGTAAGCGTCACAGTGATACGGCCCTGCGTCCGCGTGTCCCGGCGATCACCTGTGTGCGGGGTACGCGGCGCCCTTCCGTCGCGACACGCGACTCTGCCTCGGTGTATGAGCCAATCCCCACATCTAGTGGTTGGATGGCTACGGCAGCCCACAAGTTGTGGTCCCCCCGGTCCGAGGTGGCTCCGCGATCGCCTATGCTTAGGGCTGCTTCGCGGGGCCCATGAGGTCCGGTGGGGTTGTTGAGTCTGCTGTGAGGAGGGTTGGAGATCATGCACTGCCCCTTCTGCAGGCACCCCGACAGCCGTGTGGTCGACAGTCGTACGACCGACGACGGCACGTCGATCCGCAGGCGCCGCCAGTGCCCTGACTGCTCCCGTCGTTTCACGACCGTGGAGACGTGCTCGCTCATGGTGATCAAGCGCTCGGGGGTCACGGAGCCCTTCAGTCGCGCCAAGGTCATCAACGGCGTGCGCAAGGCATGCCAGGGGCGGCCGGTCACCGAGGACGCACTCGCCCAGCTCGGCCAGCGGGTCGAGGAGGCGCTGCGGGCCACCGGAAGCGCCGAACTGACCACGCACGACGTGGGGCTGGCCATACTCGGCCCGTTGCAGGAACTCGACCTCGTGGCCTATCTGCGATTCGCCTCCGTCTACCGGGCGTTCGACTCGCTCGAGGACTTCGAGGCCGCCATCGCGGAGCTGAGGGAGGCGACGCGGGGCCCCGTCGCGGACGAGGACGACGCGGGAACGGGGAGCCAGGAAGACGATCGCGGGCCCGGAGGGACCACCCAGGTCCCCGTGCCCGCCCACGCCGCCGACTGACCGGAGGGACGGAAACCGGGAGGAACACCGGGTTCCGGCCGGGAGGCGGCGACCGAAGACCTGTTGCGGGCGGCGGCTGAGGGTGCCCGCAACACAAGACAGAACACCGTGCCACGGGAACAAACGGGGCACTTCAGGGCGTTTTTGCCCGTACAGGGAGGCGGCATGACAGAGACGGCGAGCGGTCCGGCGCGAGGTTCCCGAGCCAAGGGCACCAAGGCCACCAAGGGGCTGCGGATCGAGCGCGTCCACACCACCCCCGGCGTGCACCCGTACGACGAGGTGGAGTGGGTGAGCCGTGACGTCGTCATGACCAACTGGCGCGACGGCTCGGTCAACTTCGAGCAGCGTGGCGTCGAGTTCCCCGACTTCTGGTCGGTGAACGCGGTCAACATCGTCACCAGCAAGTACTTCCGCGGGGCCGTCGGCACCCCGCAGCGTGAGACCGGCCTCAAGCAGCTGATCGACCGCATCGTGAAGACGTACCGGAAGGCCGGCGAGGACCACAAGTACTTCTCCTCGCCCGCCGATGCGGAGATCTTCGAGCACGAGCTGGCGTACGCCCTCCTGCACCAGATCTTCAGCTTCAACAGCCCCGTCTGGTTCAACGTGGGCACGTCGCAGCCGCAGCAGGTCTCCGCCTGCTTCATCCTGTCCGTCGACGACTCCATGGAGTCGATCCTCGACTGGTACAAGGAAGAGGGCATGATCTTCAAGGGCGGCTCCGGTGCCGGCCTGAACCTCTCCCGCATCCGCTCGTCCAAGGAACTGCTGTCCTCCGGCGGCAACGCCTCCGGCCCGGTCTCCTTCATGCGCGGCGCCGACGCCTCCGCCGGCACCATCAAGTCCGGTGGCGCCACCCGCCGGGCCGCCAAGATGGTCGTCCTCGACGTCGACCACCCCGACATCGAGGACTTCATCGAGACCAAGGTCAAGGAAGAAGAGAAGATCCGCGTCCTGCGCGACGCGGGCTTCGACATGGACCTGGGCGGCGACGACATCACCTCCGTCCAGTACCAGAACGCCAACAACTCGGTCCGCGTGAACGACGAGTTCATGAAGGCGGTCGAGGACGGCGGCCAGTTCGGCCTGCGCGCCCGGATGACCGGCGAGGTCATCGAGGAGGTCGACGCCAAGGCGCTCTTCCGCAAGATCGCCGAGGCCGCCTGGGCCTGCGCCGACCCCGGCATCCAGTACGACGACACCATCAACAACTGGCACACCTGCCCCGAGTCCGGCCGGATCACCGCGTCGAACCCGTGCAGCGAGTACATGCACCTGGACAACACGTCCTGCAACCTGGCCTCGCTGAACCTGATGAAGTTCCTGAAGGACGACGGCAAGGGCAACCAGTCCTTCGAGACCGAGCGCTTCCAGAAGGTCGTCGAGCTGGTCATCACCGCGATGGACATCTCGATCTGCTTCGCGGACTTCCCGACCCAGAAGATCGGCGAGAACACCCGCGCGTTCCGCCAGCTCGGCATCGGCTACGCCAACCTCGGCGCCCTGCTGATGGCCACCGGCCACGCCTACGACTCCGACGGCGGCCGCGCCCTGGCCGGCGCCATCACCTCCCTGATGACGGGTACGGCCTACCGCCGCTCCGCCGAGCTGGCCTCGGTCGTCGGCACCTACGACGGCTACGCCCGCAACGCCGACGCCCACAACCGCGTCATGAAGCAGCACGCCGCCGCCAACGGCACGGCTGTCCGCATGGACGACCTGGACACCCCGGTGTGGGCCGCCGCCACGGAGGCCTGGCAGGACGTCGTGCGTCTCGGCGAGAAGAACGGTTTCCGTAACTCCCAGGCGTCCGTGCTGGCCCCGACCGGCACCATCGGCCTCGCGATGTCCTGCGACACCACCGGAGTCGAGCCCGACCTGGCGCTGGTCAAGTTCAAGAAGCTGGTCGGCGGCGGCTCGATGCAGATCGTCAACGGCACCGTCCCGCAGGCCCTGCGCCGCCTGGGCTACCAGGAGGAGCAGATCGAGGCGATCGTCGCCCACATCGCCGAGCACGGCAATGTGATCGACGCCCCCGGCCTCAAGCACGAGCACTACGAGGTGTTCGACTGCGCCATGGGCGAGCGCGCCATCTCCCCGATGGGCCACGTCCGCATGATGGCCGCGATCCAGCCGTGGATCTCCGGCGCCATCTCCAAGACGGTCAACATGCCGGAGACGGCGACCGTCGAGGAGGTCGAGGAGATCTACTTCGAGGCCTGGAAGCTCGGCGTCAAGGCGCTCGCGATCTACCGCGACAACTGCAAGGTCGGCCAGCCGCTCTCCGCCAAGACCAAGGAGAAGGAGAAGGCCGAGGTCACGGAGAAGGCCGAGGCGGTCATCCGCGAGACGGTCGAGAAGGTCGTCGAGTACCGTCCGGTCCGCAAGCGCCTCCCCAAGGGCCGTCCGGGGATCACCACCTCCTTCACGGTCGGTGGCGCCGAGGGTTACATGACCGCCAACTCCTACCCCGACGACGGTCTCGGCGAGGTCTTCCTGAAGATGTCCAAGCAGGGCTCCACCCTCGCGGGCATGATGGACGCCTTCTCCATCGCGGTCTCCGTCGGCCTGCAGTACGGCGTGCCGCTGGAGACGTACGTCTCGAAGTTCACCAACATGCGCTTCGAGCCGGCCGGCATGACCGACGACCCGGACGTGCGGATGGCGCAGTCGATCGTCGACTACATCTTCCGCCGCCTGGCGCTGGACTTCCTGCCCTTCGAGACCCGCTCCGCGCTCGGCATCCACTCCGCCGAGGAGCGTCAGCGGCACCTGGAGACCGGTTCCTACGAGCCGGCCGACGACGAGGTCGACGTCGAGGGCCTGGCCCAGTCGGCGCCGCGCACCCAGGAGCTGAAGGCGGTCGCCGCGCCGAAGGTCGAGACCGAGGCGGCCAAGTCCGCCCCGAAGCAGGCCCACACCAGCGCCGAGCTGGTGGAGATGCAGCTGGGCATCCAGGCCGACGCCCCGCTGTGCTTCTCCTGCGGTACGAAGATGCAGCGGGCCGGTTCCTGCTACATCTGCGAGGGCTGCGGCTCGACCAGCGGCTGCAGCTGACGGTCCTGACATGACGTGAGGGGCGCCGGTCTCGACCGGCGCCCCTTGCCGTTACCGGATCCTGCCCATGATCCTGGTGAAAGTCGCCGGGTCCTCCTCGAAGCCGTGGACGCCGGGACGGAAGGTCCACTCCCCGGAGCCGTCACGGACGAATTCGGCGATGGTGGCCGCCGTCGCCCCGAGGGCGGAGCCGAAGTCGTCCTCGGCGAGCACGGTGTAGCCCTCCCGGACGCGCATGGCCGGATTGAGCACGTCGACGAACGTCTTGCGCCCGGGCCGCTGCTGGATGACGACGCCGACGACCACGCGCGCGTACCGGGTATCGAGCCGGTCCAGTTCCAGCGCCATGACCTCGTCCCAGCCGAAGCCCTTGCCGTCCGTGCTGTCCCGGTTGAGGAAGATCGTGCCGTCCGGTGAGCGGCTGTCGAAGTGCACCAGGTAGGCGGGATCCCCGTGGGGATCGCCCGAGACGAACGTCGCCGCGACGAGATCCAGATCGGTGGGCGGCCGGCCCGCCGGACTGGGGTCCCACTTGAGCCCGACCTCGACCTTGCGGATTCCCTTGCTGAAGCCGGTCAACAGGCCTCCCCTTCCCCCGGTGGTCGCCTCTCCCCCCAACTCCTCTGCAGCCAGGGGTCCTTGTCCATCGTGCCACGCGCGCGGGGGCAGATGCGCGGGTGATCTCCGCCGGAGCGTGACCGACGCCACGCCCGGTGGCCTTACGATGGCGCGGTGCTGGTCAAGTGGATTCGCTGCACCGTGGTGGACCGCCGCGGTTTCGAGCGGGGGCAGCGGAAATGGGCGGGGCTTCTGGGGGAGCCGGGTTTTCGGGGGCAGGGTGGAGGCTGGAGCCGGCAGCGGTCGGGCGTGGCGCACATCTTCGCCTTCTGGGAGAGCCGCGCCTTCTACGACTCCTTCATGGCCCGCTCCCACGACCGCCTGGCGGCCGCCCAGTCCGGCACGTTCAAGGACGCCCAGGTCAAGCTTTTCGAGTACCGCTTCGATGTGAAGACGGGGTTCGAGCCGCGGTTCACCGACACCGATCTGATCCGCGTGGCCCTGTGCCGGGTCCACGGGGAGCGCGTCGAGCACTTCACGCTCATGCAGGAGAAGGTCTGGAACCCCGCGATGGCCGGTTCGCCCGGGATGATCCGCGGGATGTTCGCCGAGGCACCCGAGCAGGAGTTCCTGGTCCTGTCGATGTGGCGGTCCGCGGCCGAGCACGGCAAGTACCGCACCGAGCGCGTGGAGCGCCTCGCGCTGCGCGCTCAGACCGAGGCCGACATCGCGGCGCTCTCCGGTGACATCGTGGATCTGGAGCCGTCCTGGACGGTCTGAGGTCACGGGGGCACGTTCGGTCACGGAGGTGCGTTTGAAGAACAAACTCTCTTCTCTCGAGGTGTGCATACTGTGTCCGGGAGCGGTCCGAGACGCGGGTTTCGTGTGACCTACGCCGTATGGGGCCCGTGCGGGTGCTCGACCGTCCCCCGTACGATCTAGGGTTTTGGCATGGCACGACCACGGCGCATCGTCCTTGTCCGGCACGGCGAGTCAACGGGCAACATCGACGACTCCGTGTACGAGCGCGAACCCGACCACGCTCTCGCGCTGACCGAGCGCGGCTGGCGGCAGGCCGAGGAGACCGGCAAGAGGCTCCGGGAACTCTTCGGCCGGGAACGCGTGAGCGTGTATGTCTCCCCGTACCGCCGCACGCACGACACGCTCGACGCCTTCCATCTCGCCCCCGACCTCATACGCGTCCGGGAGGAGCCGAGGCTGCGTGAACAGGACTGGGGCAACTGGCAGGACCGCGACGACGTGCGCCTGCAGAAGGCCTACCGCGACGCGTACGGCCACTTCTTCTTCCGGTTCCCGCAGGGCGAGTCCGGTGCCGACGTGTACGACCGGGTCGGCGGCTTCCTGGAGAGCCTGTACCGCAGCTTCGAGGCACCGGACCATCCGCCGAACGTTCTCCTGGTGACGCACGGTCTCGCGATGCGGCTGTTCTGCATGCGCTGGTTCCACTGGACGGTCGCGGAATTCGAGTCGCTGTCGAACCCGGGGAACGCCGAGATGCGGATGCTCGTTCTCGGAGAGGACGGCAAGTACACGCTCGACCGGCCTTTCGAACGCTGGCGTGAGCCGGTGCCGTACTGGGTGAACGGATAGAGTGGCAGAGCGATGACCGCTGACTCCTCTTCCTCCGGGCGCCTGGAGCGCGCCCTGGCGAGCCTGCGCGGACTGGCCGTGGGGGACGCCCTGGGCTCCCAGTTCTTCGTTCCCGCGCACTACCCCCTGCTGAAGCGACGCGAGCTGCCCCCCGGGCCCTGGCAGTGGACGGACGACACCGAGATGGCCTGCTCCGTGGTCGCCGTACTCGCCGCCCACCAGCGTATCGACCAGGACGTGCTGGCCCGCTCCTTCGCCGAGCACCACGACTTCGACCGGGGCTACGGCCCTGCCGTCAACCGTCTGCTGAGACTGGTCCGGGAGGGCGGGGACTGGCGTGAGCTGGCCGCCGCCCTGTTCAACGGACAGGGGTCCTGGGGCAACGGTGCGGCGATGCGCATCGCCCCCCTGGGCGCCTGGTACGCGGACGATCCGGAGCAGGCGACCCACCAGGCCGAGATCTCGGCCTACCCCACCCACCAGCACCGTGAAGCCGTCGTCGGCGCCATGGCCGTGGCCGCGGCGGCGGCACTGGCCGGTTCGCCGGGCGGCCCGCCGAGCCCCGAGTCACTCCTCGACGGCGTCATCGCCCTGGTGCCGAAGAGCGCCGTCGGCCAGGGACTGCGGCGCGCCCGGGACATGCTCGACTACGGTGACGGGGGCACCGTGGCTGCCGTGCTGGGATGCGGACGGCGTACGACCGCCCACGACACCGTGCCCTTCGCCCTCTGGTCCGCCGCACGGAGCCTCGGAGACTACGAGGCGGCCTTCTGGACGACGGCCGGGGTGGGCGGCGACGTGGACACGACCTGCGCGATCGTGGGCGGTGTCCTCGGCGCGGGCAAGGCGGGGGCTCCGCCCCCCGAGTGGGCCGCACGCACCGAAGCGCTGCCGGACTGGGTGCCGACCGGGCCCTGAGAGGCCCTACGACGGAACCACAACTCTCCGTGTTTGCTGGGAACTCTCCGTCACCACCGTCCGTTCTCCCCCTGTCCGCCGTACATCGCGGCTTTCGGATGCGAGGGCGGCGGACACGAGGGAAGGACGCCGGTCGGAGGGGGCGGGGAGATGGTGCGCGCGGTGCCTGTGCTGATGCTGGCCACCGTTCTGGTTCTCGTGCGGGCGCTGCTGCGCACGATGCGGCGGGCCGGACCGCCGCAGGGTCCGACCGTCCCCCGGCGGCAGTCCGGCCGGCCGCGGCTCGGCGCGGCCCGGACCGGATCAGCCGACGCCCGGACCCGCCACGCCGGCGAGGGAGTCGAGGTCGCTCTTGCGGACCCTGATCACCACCCAGGCGGTGACGAACCCGACAGCGGCCATCGCGGCAGCCGGCACGAAGGCGGTCGAGATGCCGTGGGCGAGCACGTCGTGGCCCCAGGGGGCGGGCAACTGGTGCGTTGTGGCGAAGTGGGCCTGCTGCTCCGGCGAGCTGGTGGCGAGGAATTTCGGCAGCTGCTTCTTCGTCTCGTCCTTTGCCGCCGACCCGAACACGGTCGTCAGGATGGACAGTCCGAGCGAGCCGCCCACCTGCTGCATGGCGTTGAGGAGCCCGGAAGCCGCCCCCGCCTCGTGCTGGGCGACGCCGGACACCGCGGTGACGGTGGCCGTCACGAAGTTCAGACCCATGCCGAAGCCGAACACCAGCATCGGCCCGAGCACTCCGCCGAGGTAGGAGCTGTCCGGCCGGATGAAGGTCTGCCAGACCAGCCCGATCGCCACGAGCGCCGAGCCGGCCATCATGAACGGCTTGGGGCCGAGCCTCGGAAGGAAGCGCTGGGACAGGCCCGCACCGACCGCGATCGCGACCGTCACGGGGAGGAAGGCCAGACCGGCCTTGATGGCGCTGTAGCCGAGTACGTTCTGCACGAACAGCACGATGTAGAAGAACATGCCGAACATCGCCGCGGCGAGGCTCAACATGATCACGTACGTGCCCCAGCGGTTGCGGTCCGCGAACATCTTGAGCGGGGTGATCGGTTCCTTCGCCCGCACCTCGGTGAGGACGAAGGCGAGCAACAGCACCACGGCCGCGCCGAACGAGCCGAGGGTGAGGCCGTCCCGCCAGCCGTTCTCGGAGGCGCGGATGAACCCGTAGACCAGCAGTGCCATGCCCGCCGTCGAGGTCAGCGCGCCCGTGATGTCGAAGCGGCCCGGATGCCGCTGGGACTCGTTGATGTACAGCGGCGCGAGCGACGCGATCAGCACGCCGATCGGCACGTTCACGAACAGCACCCACCGCCAGTCGAGCCAGTCGGTGAGCATGCCGCCCGCCAGCAGACCGATGGCGCCGCCGCCCGCGGACACGGCGGCGAACACACCGAAGGCCCGGTTGCGTTCCGGGCCTTCGGGGAAGGTCGTGGTGATCAGCGCCAGCGATGTGGGCGAGGCTATCGCGCCGCCCACGCCCTGCAGGGACCGGGCGGCCAGCAGTTGCCAGGGTTCCTGGGCGAGACCGCCCAGCAGCGAGGCGAAGGTGAACAGCAGGATGCCGGTCATGAACACCCGGCGGCGGCCGAGGATGTCACCGGCTCGCGCACCGAGCAGCAGCAGGCCGCCGAAGGTGAGCGTGTAGGCGCTGACCACCCAAGTGAGGTCCGTGGTGCTGAACTTGAGTGCGGCTTGAATGTGCGGGAGCGCGATGTTCACAATCGTCGCGTCGAGTACCACCATGAGTTGGCAGGCCGCGATGACGGTGAGTGCGATGCCGGGATGCCCCTCCCGGCGGGCCACGCCCGGTTTTGGTTCCTGGAGCAGCTGAGAGGTCGTCACTATGGGTCCCCCATAAAGGCGTTAGTGAACGCTTGCGTTCACTGTCGCGCCCACGGTAGTGAGACTCCGACAGTGAACGCAAGCGTTCACTTAATCCCGCGCCCCGCCTCGCGTCCCCCTGTTGCTGCAGCGCGGCGCCACCCACCCCGTAACCCCCGCTTCCCCTGCCTGCTGGAGAGACACAGATGGTTTCCTCGCGCTGGACGGCCGCCCCCGCCCCGGCGGCCACTCCCCGTCGGCGCGGCGTGGTGCTGGAGCGTGCGATCCTCGACGCCGCGCTGGAACAACTCGGCGAGGTCGGCTGGAAAGGGCTGACCATGGAGGGAGTCGCGGCCGGCGCCCAGACCGGCAAGGCCGCGGTGTATCGCCGCTGGCCCTCCAAGGAGGACCTCGTCGCTGACGCGCTGGTGGCCGGACTGCCTCGGGTCGAGACCGCCCCGGACCTCGGCAGCGTGCGCGAGGACCTCCTCTCCCTGTGCCGTCAGGTTCGGCGGATCATGTACTCGCGCCCTGGTGTGGCGCTGCGCTCGGTGATTCACGAATGCGATCAAGCCCAGGCGGAGCGCTTCCAGGAAGTGATTGTCGGAGGGGTGGTCGAGCCGACCGTCAAGCTCATCAGTGAGGTCATCGTCCGTGGAATGGAACGTGGAGAGGTGCGGTCGGATGCGGCCAACGGCTATGTCCTCGATGCCATCCCGGCCATGATGATGTACCGCTCGAAGATGTGCACTAGTGAATGGAGTGATCGGGATCTCGAAGAGATGATCGACCAGTTGATGCTCCCGCTGCTCCGGCCCCACGGAGGCTGAGCCCGCACGCCGGTGACCTGTACGGCGGTCGGGCGACCGGGGTGTCGGGTGACGATCCCGGCGGCGTACGCTAAGGGCGCCATGCCGTACGAACCACCTACTCACACCGTCGAGCGCTCCCTGCGCGCCACGACCGGAGCGAAGGTCATTGCCGGTGTCGACGAGGTGGGTCGCGGCGCCTGGGCCGGACCTGTCACCGTCTGCGCGGCGATCACCGGGCTCCGCCGTCCACCGGAGGGGCTGACCGACTCCAAGCTGCTGACGATCAGACGGCGCACGGAACTGGCCGGGATCCTGCAGACGTGGGTGACGGCCTATGCGCTGGGGCATGCTTCCCCCGAGGAGATCGACAACCTGGGGATGACGGCCGCACTGCGGCTCGCCGCCGTCCGCGCCCTGGACGCCCTGCCGGTATGCCCCGACGCCGTGATCCTCGACGGAAAGCACGACTACCTCGGCGCTCCCTGGAAGGTGCGCACGGTGATCAAGGGCGATCGGTCGTGTGTGGCGGTCGCCGCGGCGTCGGTGATAGCCAAGGTCCAGCGCGACAAAATGATGGCCGAACTGGGTATCGACCATGCAGACTTCGGATTTGCGGACAACGCCGGGTATCCGTCGCCCGTGCACAAGGCCGCACTGGAGGAGTGGGGGCCCACCCCGCACCACCGCTTGTCGTGGGCGTATCTTGATGCGTTGCCTCAGTGGCGGCACCTCAAGAAGGTCCGCAGCTGGGCGGACGGAAGTGTTCCGGAAATCGAGGGTCAGCTCGGCTTCGATTTCTGACGGTTCCGGTCGCACTGATGTGCCACCCGGTCGCCCACACCGCACCAATGTTTGATAAATATCAGCTCATGCCTCTCATTCCCGAGGAGCCTCAGATTCACGAGAGTGCCCAGGGTCCCCGCGCCACTCCGGCCAGCGGCCGTACCGCGCCGACCCCCCGCCCCGTACCCGGCCCCCGCCCCGCGGCTCCGTCCCGCCCCGGTCGCCCCGGCCCTCCGCGGCCCGTGCCGCCGGTGCAGCGCACGCCGCGTGACGTGGCTCCGGCCAAGCCGGGCCCGTCGGGTCCGGCCGCTCCCGCCGCTACGCCGGCCACCCCGCAGATCCAGCTGATCCCGGCTTCGGCCGAGGGCGCGCTCGACGCCGCCGAGGAGGCGGTGGACCTGCTGCTGGACTCGGGTCGTGCCCCCGGTGACGTACTCGTGCTCACCACCGGGTCCCAGCACCCGTGGGCCGAGCACGAGTTGTCCTTCGGCGAAGCGTCCTACTGGGCGCAGCACGATGCCGGTGACGACGTCTTCTACGCGGACGCCGCCACCGTCTCCCGTGCCGCGTCCCGCCCCGTGGTCGTCGTGGCCGTCAACGGAGGCCCCGCTTCCGCTGCTGCCACGGCCCTTCCGCTGGCCCATGCCCGGGCCGGCGCCCTGTTGATCGTCTGCGGCGACCCGCAGCAGATCAACTCGGTGCTGGGCGCCGGCGTCTGAGCCGCGTCCCGCAGCTCGGGGCGGCCCGGGGCGGCGAAAGAGCCGCTCCGGCGGTAGTCCGCACGGCGTGGCTTTCGGCATGCCCGGACGACCGGCTGCCGTACCGAGCACGGGCCGGCTTCCCGGCGGACGCCGCAGCACCAGGTGCGGAGCAGTGGTCGTCAGGCAGAGGGTCGATCTCGGACGACGATCCTGTGCCCGGTGGGACCGCCCCCGGAGAGTCGCCCGCGCGGCCACGCCGCGGGGTCCCGGCGGAGCGGATCTCGCACGCCTCGTACGACTGCTGGGCGCGGCGCAGGCGTCGGCCTGGTCCCGGCGGGGACCCGCGTGTCACGGCACGGGCCTCGTTGTGCGGCGTCCTGACGGTCACCGCGGCGGGCGATCGGCGTACGGCCGGCTCTCTGTCCGCGCGGCCCCGTCCGGGGTGCGGACGACCGTCGGGCGCAGGGTCTGGCTGCTGCCGCGTCCGTCAGCGGGCCGCCGCGCGGCGCAGGACCTCGGAGACCGGGCCGCCGGTGCGCGGTGCGAGTGGCGGGGCCTCGGACAGGGCGAGGGGCTCGGGTGCGGAGTCGGCGTTGGGGCGGCGTCCGCTGCGCCCCTCGCCGAGCACGTGCCAGCCGTCGTGGGTCAGCGTGATGTACGCCCCGCACCGCAGCCCGTGCAGTGTGCAGGCGTCACGCAGGCCCCACATCCAGGCGCCGTCCTCCTCCGTCCAACCCGCGTCGCCCTCACGGCAGTAGACGAGTATCGCCGTACGCACCGGGGTGCGGCGGCGCAGGTCGTGCGGAATGACCCGGCGCAGCTGTGCGAGCAGCGCGTTGCGGAACATCCAGCCGTCGGCCGGGGACGGGCGACGCGTGAACGACGCGCTGGCGCACAGCCGCTCCTCCGGATCGAGCACGGCCACGATCGCCGTGGAGGGCCTCGGCCCATGGCGGGCGTGCAGTCCGCTGACGACCTCACGGGGGTTGCGCAGCAGGGGGATTCCGGCGGCGGCCCATTCGGCCGGCTCGAGCAGGCGGCTGGCGGAAGCGGCGGACGCGGACGTCGACAACGAGGCCGCCGAGGACGAGGCGAATCCGAAGGTCACGTTCCTCCCTTCGGCTACGCGCCCACACTGCGGGCGAGGTCGGATTCGGGGGACCGCGCACCGCAGCAGAGCCCAACCTGATCACGCACGAGCCGTGCGGGGAGCGGACCTCAATTCTTCCTGTCGAACTTGGATGCGGCAACGATCAATTGGGGCCACCGACTGTTATCCGACGGTGCGTGGCTTATATCCCTACCCAAAGGTTGGACCCCTGACGCCTGGGGTGCGGGGCGTGCCCGTACGCCCGCCGCAGGCGGGTGCGCGGTCACCCCTGAACATGCCAGGAGCAGCGGCGATACCGCCCGTGCGCCGGACCTTTGAGCAGACGGGCTGAGACCGCCGGCGTCCGGCCCGTCTCCGTGAGGTCGTCGACCAGCAGCACCGGGCCGCCGGCTGCGGCGAGCGCAGAGGCGAGGGCGGGCGGCACCGTCAACGCACCGTCGAGGCCTTCAGCCGCTGCGCGCTGTTGCTGCGCGGCACCCGCGGCACGTCCTCGGCGTACTCGAGGGAGCCGAGCAGAGGGCAGCCGGCCGATCTCGGCGATCCGGGAACCCAGGGAATGGATCAGCGCAGGCCGGGTCCGCGAGGCCACCGTGCCGACACCCACCGGCCGGGCCAGGGTGTCGGAGGCGCCGGAAGCCCGGCCGCCGGGGCCCTTCGCCCAGTCGGCCAGAACACCCACCACGGCCCGCGCCACGTCGTCCGGCACGGCAGTGTCCGGCGCCTGGAGGCCGAGGAGCGGACGCGGTTCGGTTGCCCCGGCCGATGTCCGGCAATCGACCCGGAGCCCGTCCCGCCGCAGCCTGCCCACCGGCCGGAATGCGCCCCTTGAGATCGATGCCGATGGCTGGCAGCTCCGTCGGCCGCACACGACGGGGCTCCACCTCGACGCCGGCACGGCCCGGATCGCTGCGCGCGGCGCCCACCGCCGTCACGGACGTGCCGGCGGCGAAGCGCGGACCCGCGCAGGTGTCGCAGCGGCCGCACGGTTGGGCACCCTCATCGTCCAGCTGGCGCCGCGGGAACTCCATGGGGCACTCGGTAGTGGACGCGGAGGCACGTATCCCCTCCTGTGCGGCCGCGCTGCCGGGCCACCCGGTCGTAGCGCTCCGTGTCGTACGACCAGGGCTGCCCGGTGGCGATCCAGCCACCCTGACCTGCGTAAACACGCCGACCGAGGACGGTCGTGGCCGTGTGCTCCGTCCTGGCGTTCCTTGATCGGTGCCCGACGTGTGGCCGTTCGCGTGGGAATCTTCACTCCGAGTGAATTGGCCGACTGTCCGTGCCATCCGGTTGCATGGGGGCATGGACGATCTGGAGCTCCGTACCGAAGCCGATGCCATCCTCGCCGAGCTCGTCGGAGCCCCAGGGGGTTCGGCGCGGCTTCGGGAGGATCAGTGGCAGGCGGTCGCGGCCCTGGTGAAGGAGCGCAGACGTGCGCTGGTGGTGCAGCGCACCGGCTGGGGCAAGTCGGCGGTCTACTTCGTGGCCACCGCTCTGCTGCGGCGGCGCGGCTCGGGCCCGACCGTGATCGTCTCGCCGCTGCTGGCGCTGATGCGCAACCAGGTCGAGGCGGCGGAGCGGGCCGGTATCCGGGCGCGGACCATCAACTCGGCGAATCCGGAGGAGTGGGACGCGATCTATGAGGAGATCTCGCGCGGCGAGACCGATGTTCTCCTCGTAAGTCCGGAACGCCTGAATTCCGTGGATTTCCGGGAGCAGATCCTTCCCAAGCTCGCGGGCACGACCGGCCTGCTGGTTGTCGACGAGGCCCACTGCATCTCGGACTGGGGCCATGACTTCCGCCCCGACTACCGGCGGCTGCGCACCATGCTCGGCGACCTCCCGCCCGGCGTCCCGGTGCTGGCCACCACCGCGACCGCCAATGCCCGGGTGACGGCAGACGTGGCTGAGCAGCTGGGTACCGGTGCCGGTGAGGCTCTGGTGCTGCGCGGCTCCCTGGACAGGGAAAGCCTCCGGCTCGGCGTGGTCCGGCTGCCGGACGCCGCGCACCGGCTGGCCTGGCTCGCTGAACACCTGGACGAGCTGCCGGGCTCCGGGATCATCTACACGCTCACCGTCGCCGCGGCCGAGGAGGCCACCGCCTTCCTGCGGCAGCGCGGGTTCCCGGTGGCCCCGTACACGGGGCGCACGGAGAACGCCGACCGGCTGCAGGCCGAGGTCGACCTCCAGGAGAACAGGGTCAAGGCGCTCGTGGCGACCTCGGCGCTCGGCATGGGCTTCGACAAGCCCGACCTGGGCTTCGTCATCCATCTCGGCTCGCCGTCCTCACCGATCGCCTACTACCAGCAGGTGGGCCGGGCCGGCCGCGGGGTGGAGCACGCGGAGGTCCTGATGCTGCCCGGCAGGGAGGACGAGTCGATCTGGCGCTACTTCGCCGACACGGCCTTCCCGCCCGAGGTCCAGGTCCGCCAGACCCTCGCGGCCCTCGCCGACGCAGGCCGGCCGCTGTCCGTGCCGGCCCTGGAGGCGGTGGTGGATCTGCGGCGCACGCGTCTGGAGACGATGCTCAAGGTCCTCGACGTGGACGGCGCCGTCAAGCGGGTCAAGGGCGGCTGGGAGAGCACAGGGCAGCCATGGGCGTACGACGCGGAGCGGTACGCGTGGGTGGCCCGGCAGCGGGCGGCCGAGCAGCAGGCCATGCGCGACTACGTGAGCACCTCCCAGTGCCGCATGGAGTTCCTGCGGCGGCAGTTGGACGACGAGGAAGCGGCCCCCTGCGGCCGGTGCGACAACTGCGCCGGCACCTGGATCGACTCCTCCGTCTCGGCCGAGGCGCTGACGGGGGCCACGAAGGAGCTGGACCGCCCGGGCGTGGAAGTGGAGCCGCGCCGGATGTGGCCGACCGGCATGCCCGCCCTCGGTATCGACCTCAAGGGCCGCATCCCCGCCGGCGAGCAGTGTTCCGCCGGCCGCGCCCTGGGCCGGCTCTCGGACATCGGCTGGGGGAACCGCCTGCGCCCGCTCCTGGCCGAGAACGCACCCGACAGGCCAGTGCCCGACGACGTCTTGCGGGCCGCGGTGGCGGTCCTCGCCGACTGGGCACGCTCCCCGGGCGGCTGGGCGCCGAATGCCCCGGACGCAACTGCCCGGCCGGTGGGAGTAGTTGCTGTGCCGTCCCTGACGCGCCCGCAACTGGTCGGCTCGCTCGCCCAGGGCATCGCCACCGTCGGCCGCCTTCCCTTCCTGGGCACCTTGTCGTACACCGGGCCGAACGGCGCGCACGCGGCGCGCCGCAGCAACTCCGCGCAACGTCTCAGGGCACTGTCCGGCACCTTCACCGTCCCCGCGGGTCTGGCCGGTGAGCTGGCCGGCTCTCCCGGCCCTGTCCTGCTCGTGGACGACTACACCGACTCCGGATGGACCCTCGCAGTCGCTGCCCGCCTGCTCCGCCAGGCAGGCAGCGGACAGGTTCTTCCGCTGGTCCTCGCTGCGGCAGCCTGAGCCTTCTCATTCCGCGAGTGCGGACGACCTCCTCCCTCCCGCACCCGGCGTGCGGGTTGTCAGCGACATCGACTGCACCCCGACCGGCGAGGCCGGCTCTGTCCGGTGGACGCTGCGGGGGCCGAGCGTCCGAGCCTCCGTGGGCGAGGAGCAGGGGCGACTCCGCGATCTCCACGCCCACGTCGCCGTGGGAGAACCCGACCCTCACCCGCTGACGCCCCTGCGCACGGCCGTCCCGCGGGCGACTCCCGCTGTCGCGTCGGGCGGAGGGGTGCAGTACCGACCGGACGGCGGATGCGAATGTGCATGCGCCGATGGCGGCCGGAGGTGTTCCAAGGACCCTCGATGGGTTGCGATATTGCCTCGTGCCGAGGGGGTTCGGTGCGTCGCAGGGGAGGACGTGGCATGGAGGACGTGGGGCGCCGTCTGGAGGAGGTCCTGCGGCGACGCCGGACGCTGCTCCCGCGGGTCGACGCGGAGGTCGAGCGGTGGGAGGCGGTCCGGGACGGCGTGTCGGTCCTCCGGAAGGCGGTCACGGACGCCGCCGCGGAACTGGACGCGGCCGGACTGGGCGAGCTGGACGTCGAGGAGCTGGCACGGCTGGCCGACGGCTCCCTCGCCGAACTGCGGATCGTGCGGGCCCGCCTGGTGCGCCGCACGGTGAACATCGGGGTCAGCGGCCAGGCCCGCAACGGCAAGAGCACGGCGTTGCAGTCGATGTCGAACCTCGGCGACGACCAGATCCCGACCGGCGCGGGTGGCCCCGTCACGGCCGTACGCAGCCGGATCCTCCACAGTGCGACGCGGCGCGAGGCGCTGCTCACGATGCACACCGAGGCGTCGTTCTGCGAGCTCGTGCTGGCCCCGTACGCCACCGCGCTGTCGATCGGCCCGCTCCTGGCCGACCTCGACGACTTGGCGCGGTTCGACTTCGCCCGGCACCGTGCCGAGCTCGCCGACCACGAGGACAACTCTGTGCTCGGGCCGATGCTGGTGCGCCTGGAGGAGATGCGTGACGGCCTGCCCTCGTTCCGGCGGCTGCTGACCGGCCAGACCCTGCGGGTGGAACTGGAGGAACTGCGGGCCTGGGTCGCGTATCCGAAGGAGAACACCCCCGACGCGGACCGGCGGTATCTGGCGGTGCGGGACGCCGAGATCCACTGCCCTTTCCCGCTCCCGGAGCTGACCAGCCTGGGCCTGTACGACCTGCCGGGGCTGGGCGAGATCGTGCCCAGCGCCGAGGAGCACCACCTGGCCGGCCTGCAGAACGACGTGGACTTCGTCCTGGTGGTGAAGCGCCCGACCGACGGCAACCAGCTGTGGAAGACCGAGGACGCCAAGGCCCTCGGGCTGATCGGCCGGGCCCGCGGCGCGGCGGCGCTGCAGGACTTCGCCACCATCCTGATCAACAACGGCGCGATCGACGAGGAGCCGCTCCACGCGCTGAAGGACGACATCCTCAAGCGGGTGAACAACGGCGTACCGGACTCGGCGCTGCGGGTCCGGGAAGCCGACGCGGCCGACCGCGGCGGTATGCGGGGCATCCTCGCCGACAGTCTGGAGCACCTCTGCGAGGCCCTGCCGCGCATGGACGCCGCGGTCGTCGAGCGCGGGTCCGGGGTCTGCAGGGCCAATGCCGCCGCGCTGGCACGAACCACGGAGGACGCGCTCACGCTGCTCCGCTCGGTGATCACCCCGACGCCCACCGAGGTCCTGATCGACCGGGCCGCGGGGCTGCGCCGCGGGCTGGTGGCGGCGCTGGGGGCCTGGGTGGCCGAACTGGCCGTCCGCGCGTCGGCGACCTTCGACGACGCGGAGTTCCGGATGCGTGCCGAGGGCATCCACGACGAGGTCTGCACCTGGGCCGAGCACGGCTTCGGCGAGGGAGTCGACACATGGGCCGAGCGTGCCCTGGCGGAGATGAACGTCGAGGCCGGCGCCGCGGTCTTCGCCGAGCGCGCGCTGAACGCGGTCCGCGTCGACATCGCGCAGCGGTTCGCGGAGATGGACGCGATCATGGCGGCTCGCCGTGAGGAGTTCTGGCAGGGGCTGGTCGACGCGCTGGCGAAGGAGCTCGGCGGCCTGCTCGACCTCGCAGGCGGGCCGTCGGTCACGCTGCGGACGCTGGCCGACCAGCTCCGCGACGCCGACGCGGTGTGCCCCACGCTGGTCCGCTCGCTGGACTTCGCCCTCGACATCCACCTGGACTACCGGACCCGCGCGCTGCCCAAGGTGCGGTACGCCCTGTCGGCGCTCCAGCCGGAGCCGGCCGCGGGGACGCCCGGTGCGCTGGGGCAGCTGCTCCCGGTCGAGCGGTCCCTGGCCGGCGTACGCGAGCTGCATCGCAAGCTCAGCGAGCAGGCCGTGGGGGCGAGCTACGACGCGAGCCGGTCGGTCGTCGAGGAGGGGCGGACGATCGCACAGGCCCTGTTCGCCTACGGCGAGCAGTTCGAGGACGCGTTCATCCGCTCCGAGGACGCGGAGAAGGAGTTCCGCCGTCTGGCCGAGTCCTTCCGGGACCAGCTGTGGCCCCACGGGGACACGTCCGGCTCCGGGCTGGCGACGCTGCGGATCCAGCGCGTACGGGGAGCGCTGACGACGATCAGACGGTCGCTCGGTGAGGCGGGCGGCCGGCACGACTTCGCGGGGGAGGCCGCTGATGGAGGCTGAGGAGCCGACGCCCTTCAACCTGGCCCTGGTCGGGCCGTCCGGGGTGGGCAAGACGACTGCTCTGACCGCGGCGTTCAGCGATACGGAGGAGCATCTGGCGGGCAGGTCGGTGCGGGTCGTGCCCGACACCGGCACGGAGATCCGGATCCGGGAGCACAAGGAGGCGCTGCGCGCGGCCGAGGACACGGGGGTGTTCAACGCGGGCGCGATCGGCGGGAACGAGGGCTATGAGTTCCTCGGCTTCTCCCTGCGCTCGGCGGGGACGAGCAGGGTCGAGGTCCCCTTCAGGATCCTCGACTACCCCGGCGGCTGGCTCGACCCCGCGTACCGCGCGCGCCTGGGGATCAGTGAGGACGACTGGCGCACGGTCGAGGACCACTTGGCGAGCAGCGTCGTGGCGGTGGTCCCGATCGACGCCGCCCTGCTCATGGAGGCCGGCAGCGAGCGCCGGGCGCTGGCCTCCCACTGGCTCGGTGTGGTCGCCGTGGAGGACGCCGTACGGCTGTGGGCCCGGACCCGGAACCTGCCGGAGAACCGCGCCGAGCCGGCGGTGCTGGTGTTCGCGCCACTCAAGTGCGAGACCTATCTGCGCCCGGGGCGTCCCGCGGGCAAGGACGCCGAGGCGCTGCGCGACCGCGTCAGGGACATGTACAAGCACGTGCTCGACGTGGTGGCCAAGGAGGCGAAGGACCGCGACATCCGGGTCGTCTACGCGCCGATCGAGACGTATGTCAACGTCACCCTGGTCGACGGGCGGTGGGCGCGGCCGTCCGCGACGGAGAAGCGGGAGGCGTTCACGGCACGCTACCGGTTCACGGTCTCGCCGCCGCGCTGTGAGGTGCGTGGCGCGGTGGACGTGATGCGGGAGCTGTGCGCGTGCGTGTTCGAGGGGCGGCGCAGACTGGCCGAACTGGAGGAGCAGGAACGCCTGGAGGAGCAGTACGGCATCAAGGTTCGCCGCTATTCCCGCAAGGGCTTCTTCGGCACGCTCGCCTACCACTTCTCCGGCGCGGCGCGGCGCGACGACATCGCCATCGGCGCGGCGGGGCGGGCGGCGGACCGGGCACGGATGGAACGCGACCAGCTTGAGGAGGACATGAAGATGCTGGCCGAACTTCCGGCCGGGCCGCATGTGGAGCAGTGGGAGGTCGTGCGTTGAGGCTGCACGTGATGACGCGGGGAACCGTCAAGGACTACGTCTTCCTGGGCGGTGCGCCGGAGCGGGAGTGGTGGCGGCCGCTGACCCATGGCTACCCCGCGTACGTGTTCCAGGACAAGGCGGGTATCGCGGTGTCCGGCACGGGGGATGCCTGGTCGGCCGTGTTGTTCGGCATGCCCTCGGCGAGGATGGACTACAAGCCCCGCGCCATCCGCTACACCCTGGTGGTCGAGTCCGAGCCCGACGAAGCCTCCCTGGCCGCAGGGTTGGTACGGCTCGCCTGCGACGCCTCCGCGCGCACCGCGCTCGGTGCGGCGCTGGACGAGGTGCTCACCGCGGAGTTCGTCGACGCCCTGCTCGGGGACGACCCGACCACCGAGCCCGTACCGATCGAGAAGCTCACCGCGGTCGTACGGGACGCGGCGTACGAACGGGCCGCCGACATCCGGGAGCCGAGCATCGAGCTGCCGTGGGTGGGGCCGGCGCCCGACCCGCAGGCTGTCGAGGAGCTGGCGGCGGCGGCCCACCGGCTCGCGGAGGGCGCGGAAGGGCTCTGCTTCGTGGCGCACGCCCTCAAGTCGCGCAAGGATGCGGGGCGCCTGCTGGTCGTCCTCGGCCAGGACCTCGCGGTCCTGCTCACCGAGGCGGACTTCACCGGGCTGCACACGGTGCATCCGCCCCGGCCCGGCAGGCGGGAGTCCGCCGACCCCGGGGAGGACCACACTGGACCGAGAGCCGCGAAGGACGCCGCCGCCCTGCTGGACCTGGTCCGCAGACACCCGTGGGCTTCGGCGGGGTGCGGCGTGCTCGGTCTGCTGCTGATCTTCTGGACGATCCGCAGGATGTGAGGCGCAAGGGCAGCCCGGTCACTGTCACCGTGGCGGGTGACAGCTGGACGGGACGGGTCCTGGTGGAGGCGCCGGTGATCATTGGACTGCTGCGTCCGGAGGGCCGGCAGGCCGGGGAAGTACAGGAGGCTGAGGAAGTCCTCCTGACGGCGCTGTGCGACTTCCGGGAAGAGGCGGGCCGACTCGTGATCGGCGTGCGCGACGCCCGGCTGGACGGTCAGGAGTTCTGCTGGCGGCCCGCCGAGTTCGGGAACGCGGTGCGCGCGGCCCACGAGTCGGCTGCCAGGGAGTTCACCGGGCTCACCATGCGGACGCCCCCTCCGTCCTCCCGGCACGACGAGGACGCGAGGCATTGGGCCCGAAGAGCGGAACTCTCGCTGCGCAGCGGCCGCTTCGAGGAGGCCGTGGACTACGCCGAGGTGCTACTGGACCGCAAATGGCTCGGTGACTTCGCCCGGTCTCCGCTCGGTGACTTCAGCCGGTCTCCGCTCCGCAGGCTCACCCCGACCCGGATCAGCAACCTGGTGCAATCCGTCACCGACAGTCTGGACGGCTCCTCCGACGCCGTACGCGACGCACGACGGGAGGTCGCCTCGCATCTGCGTCGGGTGGCCGGACGGCTGGAGGACGACAGGCCCTTCACCGCGCTGGCCCACCGGCTGGAGGCCGCGCCGTGAGGCGCCCGTACCCGGCCGGTATCTCGACAGGGAGACCCCTGTGACCGAGCACCCGGCCCCGCCACCCGGCGCGCCGCCACGCTGCTGTCCGACCTGCAGCTGACGGCGATTCCTGAAAACGGCTCTGGCCGCGGGCCGGACCCGGTTGCTCAGGCTGGTGACGGCGCCGGCGGTGCAGGACCGTGCCCCGCTGGTGCTGGGGGTGGATGAGTTTGCCTTCCGCAAGGGCTGCCCCTACGGCACCGTGCTGGTCGATGTCGAGGCCGGGCGCGCCGCCCCGGTGTTCTGCGCCCTCCAGGACGCCGCGGGCGACGCCCGGATCCTGCTGCGCCGCCACCTGGACCTGGTGGCGCTCTCGGCCATCGTCCCCGCGCGGCCCGGCGCCGCCAAGCAGTGGCGCGAGCCGGAGGACCGCTTGAACACCGTCATGGCTACCGACGGCGAAGCGTTCCCGGGTCGGACCCGGCTCTTCCTGGCCTCGGTGGACCAGGCCGGCGAGGACATCCGTACGCCCGGACTGGCGGCGACGCTGGACCGGATCGACGCGGCCATCGTCGAGCTGCGCGCCGACGGCGGATCCTTCGGGCTCGCAAGCGCCGTGGGCAGGCCCGACGGGGCGGAGGCCGAGCCCAAGTGGTACGCCAGTCGGCGGCGACCATGGCGGTCAACGGCATCCTGGGCCGGAACTGCGTCCAGCTGGAGGACACGAAGCGGTGCCGCTCGAAGATCGTCGCTCGGCTGCGCAGCGCCGGCTGCCCCGTCGTCGAGCCGCAGACGACGGGAGGCCGACGGTGGTTCGCCGGCCTCGTAGCACTTCACCGCACCACCGGGCCGCCCAGGGATCCGCCGAGCTGATCGCTCACCCCCCGGCGCAGCGCAGGCAGATCGAGGCGGCGCACGTACGACGGCCGCACCACCAGCCGCAGTTCCCGGCTGACGACGCCGAGCCGGGTCTGCTCCGCGAACGACCGGCACACCAGCAGAGCCAGCTCCTGGGGGTCGGCGTCGTCGATCCGGGCCAGCCCGGCGCCGACCAGCGCCATCGCCACGGGTTTGCGCTGCCCGTGGAGGAAGATCTGGTCCCAGAGCCGGTCCAGACTGGCCGAGAGCCTTTCCAGGGACGAGCGGCAGATCAGGTCGTTGCCCATGCTGCTGTAGGCCACGGCGAAGACCCGCCGCTTGGGCAGGTCGAGCACCGCCACGGTGCCGAGCGGGTAGCGCCGCAGCTTACCGCGCGGCTTGTCGCGGCGGCTCTCGACGGCGGTCGGCGTCGACCGGGCCAGCGCGGCCTTGAGCGCCCGGTCCAGCCGGGCCTGGTCGCCGTCGAAGCAGCGGGTCAGCAGCTGACCCTGGACGCTGCGGCTGTCGATGATCCGGTCGTCCTTGACGCTGGTGTCGAAGGTGTCGCTGAACCCGACCACCAAATGCGCGTCCTGCTGGTCGAAGAGGTCGCCCGCGACGACGGTGACCTGGACGCTTGGTCGTACGGCGAGCACCTCCAGCACCGCCGCCGGAGGTCCCGGGCGCGTCGCGAGGCCGCGCAGCCTGGGATCGTCGGGGTCCTCGGCGAGCAGCTCGTACGCCAGACCGGCGGCGTCGGCCGTGCGGCCCACCTCGGCCAGCAGCTTCGCGAGGCTGTGCCGGGCGCCGTGGCGCAGCATCTCCAAGGTCCGGGCGCGGCCGAGGGCGAAGGGGAACGACGGCAGCGGTCCGCGCCAGAGGGCGAGTGCACGCTCCAGCCTGGTGATGGCGCCGTGCGCCGTCTGCGAGTGGGCGGAGCGTATGAGTTTCTCGAACTGGAAGAGGTCGATGCGGTGTTCGTCCACGGCGAGGCGGTAGCCGGTGTCGACGCCGTCGAGTGTCTCGATGAGGTCGGGTCCCAACAGGGCCCGCAGCGCGGTGATGCGCTGGTGCACCTTGGTCCGGTCCGGCGGTCCGGAGCGGTACGAAGGCTGGTGCCGCCAGATGTCGGTGTACAGGGTGTCCAGGGGGACCGCCTCGCCGTGCGCGAGCGCGAGCCGCAACAGCATTCCGGCGTTGAGCCGGGTGAGAGGCAGCGACCGCCCGTCCACCTCCACCCGCGCGGGCCCCAGAAACCTAATGACCGGTTCGTCCACATGATCCTTCCACGCTTGCCGGAATCCCCCCGAAGGAACCGGGATCGGGCCAATTGAAGCGAAAATGAAGCGGTTGCGCCATCGCCGCTGAAGGACGCCTTCAGCTGTCCTGTGACGCATGGACGAAACCCCGAAACGCCGGGCCAGCAGGTCCTACGAGGCCGACCCCAAGACCAGGCAGATGCTCGAAGCCGGACTCGAACTCATCTACGGTGATCTCGACGAGGCGACCCGCAGCCGCGAGGGCATCCTGAAGTTCCGTTGGCCCTCACGGGACCGGGTGATGCGCCGCTACCGGATCCGCACCGCGGACGACACAGCGACCCGCGGGCTGTTCGCCACCCGCTGGCCGACGATGGACCTGTTCTACGCGGACATGTTCCGGATGGCGTTCGACTCGAGCGGATACGCGAGCCACGAGGACATCGCCAAGCGCCTCGCACCGGCCCTGCTCGGCGCGACCGACATGCTCGACGTGGCGACGAACGTCGCACTGGAGAACATGAAGGTCTACCTCGACTCCCCGATGTTCCGGATGAAGCTGCTGGCCACCGCGGTGGACCCGGCAGGGCCGGTCTTCGGGGCCGTGCTCGACGACTTCTACGAGGCTGCCACGGTGTGGTGGAGCGCGGCATACGCCTCGATCATGGACGCCGCCGGCCTCGTGCTGAAGTCCGATGTGACCCCACGGATGTTCGCAGCCTGGATGACCGCCCTGATCGAGGGACTGACCTATCGCTACGTGTCGAAGCCCGGCGACTTCGACGGTGAACTCCGCGCGGCGGCGGTCATGTTGGCCCGTGCCGCGATGGCACTGTTCCTCGGAGCCACCACTCCGGAGGCCCAACCGCATCGTGTGGACGGCGACTTTGCCGTCCTGCTCACCGGCCCGCGGATGGGGAACGCCCCCACCCCCGCCGGTCCGGATGCCAATGTGCATCGGCTGCGACCTTGAGTTCCGCCCCGGCCGAGAAGACCCTCGGCATGTCAACACACGATCCTGTGGGGGGATGGCATGGACGACACCACGAGCAGGTCCGTCACCGTCAAGGTGCTGCCGTCGGGGCGTAAGAGTTTCCCGGGAATCTCCTCCTTCGCCTATGAACACCCGTCGGCGAAGACCGCGCTCCTCGCCATGCAGAAGATCAAGGGATTCGACTTGCTGCTCCGCAAGATCCACGGGGCCATCGGCGAGCCGCGGATCCGGATGGAGCATCTGTCGTCGGCGGTTCGGGTCACTCCCCGGCAGTTCACCCGGCTGCACCGGATCAGGACCGAGGTCGTCGAGATCCTGGACCTGCAGGACGAACCCGAGCTCTACGTCCGGGCCATGGGCGTCCCCAACGCGATGACCATCGGCATGGACCGGCCGTTCGTGGTGATGAGCTCGGAGATCATCGACATCATGAACGACGCCGAGCTGCAGTTCGTGATCGGTCACGAGCTCGGCCACGCGTTCTCCGGCCACGCCCTCTACCAGACGATGGCCAGGATCCTCGCCACCGCCGGCTTCGCCGGCTTCCCCGTGGCCGGGCTGGCCGTCGAGGCGGTCGAGCAGGCCCTGCTCGACTGGTGCCGCAAGTCGGAACTGTCCTGCGACCGCGCGGGTCTGCTCGCCGTGCAGGACCTCGACGTGGCGCTGCGCGCGCTGATGAAGCTGGCTGCGGGCGCACACGTTGACGAGATGGACACCGCCGAGTTCCTGCGCCAGTCCGCCGAGTACGAGCTGGAGGGCGGGATCAAGAACAAGCTCATCAAGCTCCTGATGCCGTCCGGGTCCCACCCGATCCTGGTCAAGCGGGCGGCCGAACTCGACCGCTGGGTACGCCGCGAGGGGTCCTACGCCGACATCCTGCGGGGCGTCTACCCCCTGCGCGCGGACGACCGGAATCAGACGATCCGAGGCGCCGTCCGGGACAGCCGCCAGGAGCGGGCCGAGACCCGGGAGGTCAAGCGCACCGACCGGATCACCAGGCTCGGTTCCCTGCCCGGCCAGTTCGGGCGCGGTCGCAGCGCGGGCGACTGACCGTGCCCGGGCCCGGCAGGCAAGGAGCCGGCGCCAAGCTGTCCCGAGATCCACGTCGACCGGGTGGACGTCGGCCTGCTCGCCGGCCGGTTGCTGGCCTGGCTCGACGAACGGGCTGTGAAGTCCCAGCGTATCGACCGCGGCGGCGGCGTCCTCCCGCAGGTGAGGGACCGGTTCCTGCTCCGCATGGCGGGAGCCGGTGGGGCGGCCGAGGTGGCGCTGCGTGCTGACCCGTTGAGGGTGTCCGTCGCCATCGGCGTCGGTACCTGGAAGGGGAAGGCCGCCCCGGCCTGGTTGCGCATGAGCGCGAGCAGGGGCGAGACGGTCTCCGTGGGCCCGCTTCCTCTCACCCGCGGCAGCGAGGTGGCCACGAAATGCACCGCGGACTTGTCCCATCCCGTGTGCTGCACGACCAGGGCCCGGCGCCGCTCGGCGACCAGCGCCTCGATCGCCGGCCAGTGGTCCTCGCGCAGCCGGGCCGCAGCCCGTGGGATCCCCGACGAGCCGGGCGAGGACGGCGTCCGCCTGCGCCCGGACGTCCGCGTTGCTCGTGTGTTCCATGCGTTCCATGCAACAGGACGGGACCGACAAGCGGGCGGGCCTCGGGCACGGGGTGTGGACAACCCCGACGGCCTTGTCGTGCCCCTGACTTGACTTGTCCACAGGCGCAACCGGAATCCCGAGATCCGCGAGATCGTCGGCGCATGACGAATCACAGCGAAACCACCGGACCGTTCGAAAACAGCGACATCTCGGGCCGGAAGCCGTTCACCGACCTGTCCGCGCACGACACACAGGTCACGCTGCGCACCCCCGCCGAACTGGCCGACGCCCTGCCCTACCTCCTCGGCTACCGACCCGAGGACAGCATGGTGCTGGTGGCCCTGCACGACCGGGAAGGCCGGGGCAGGTTCGGCGGCAGGGCCCGGCTCGGCATCCCCGCGAACGAGGAGGACTGGGAGGCGGCCGCACGCCAGCTGGCCCGGGGACTGATGACCGGCAGCGAGCGACGAGGCGCCCGGCCCGAGCAGATGGTGGCCTACGTCTGCCAGGAACCCGCCCCGGGCGAGTCCGGCCGCGACGTCAAACGACGGCTCGAGCGGCTGGCCCACCTCCTGCGTACCCAGTGCGGGGACCTCGACGTGCCCGTCATCGAGGCACTGTGCATCTCCGACGGCCGATTCTGGTCCTACTGCTGCCCGGGCGAGGGGTGCTGCCCCGTGGACGGCTCCCCGATGGGCCTTCCCGGCACGTCCGTGGTCGCCGCCGCGGCCACCTACGCCGGCATCCAGGTGCGCGGCACCCTCCGGGAGTTGCGCGCCAGGCTGCAGCCCTGGGAGACGACTGCGGCCCTGGAGCAGGAGATCGCCCTCGACGCGGCCGGGATGGCCTTGGTGCCCCGCATTCTCGACGAGGGGTCCCGCGCGGAAGTGGCGGAGGAGACCCTGGGCCTCGCCGAGCAGCTCATCCACCGCTTCGCCGCCGCGGCACCCGTGTCCGGCACGCATCCGGCCGACCTGCGCGACGACGGCCTCCTGGCACACGACGAGGCGGCGACGCTGATCCTGGGACTCCAGGACCGCACGACCCGCGACCGGGCGGCCGTCTGGATGGAGGACGACGAGGCGGCTCCCGCTCTGCGGCTCTGGCGCGCCCTGGCCCGCCGCTGCGTCGGGCCCTACGGCGAGCACGCCGCGGCCCCGCTGACCCTGGCCGGCTGGGTGGCCTGGTCCATGGGCGACGAGTTGGAGGCCCGTGAGGCACTGGCCATGGCACTGGGCGCGGATCCCGACTATCTGTTCGCCCGGCTGCTTCACCAGGCCTGCAACGACGGCATCGACCCCGAAGCGATCCGCCGCTGCCTGCGCGCGGGGCGTGCACGGACGGACGGCACCGCACAGCCGCATCCGGAGGGGAAGGCGGTTCGGGCCGCGCTCCCGGCGACCGAAGACGCGACGCCCGGCGCGAGCGCGGGTGCGGACGGCAAGGGCCCCGAGGAGGTCCCGGCCGCGGGCACGCGCCGACGGCGTCGTGTGCGATCCGCCGACGGCGATGGTGCCTCCGGCGCGGCTCGCTCAACCGGCGGCCGGCGGAGGCCGGCCGGCTCCCACCCGGGCTCCTCGGCAGCCGTGCACGCGCGCCCCGGCAGCCGTGGCCAGGGCGGCACGCGCAGGCGGGCGGCGGAACCGGACGGCCCCACGACCAGCGCGGCCCCGTCGGGAAGCGACCGCCGCAAGGTCGAGGAGGAAGGGTGAGCCTCGTACGGGGGCGCGCGGGCGCATCCCTGGTACAGCGGGTCCGCGGGAGGAAGACGCGCAACCCGCCAACGGAATCCGCGGGATCCGGCGCACGTCCCCGGAGGCCGCCGCGGAACCGCTCTCGAGCGAGCCGGTGCGGCTGTCATGACGGCGGCGGTCTTGTCGCCCGCTCGGCCGGCAGAGCCCACCGGGCACGCTCGACCGCTCCGGCCGTATGCGAGGGTCCGTCGCGCGTCCGTCGGTGGCAGCGGTTCACCACGGGCTGTACGGCACCGCCGCCCTCGCACGCCGCCACTGGGCCGGCTTCCCCGAGGCGAGCCGTGACCCGGACGACTCTCCCTCCGTTCACCTGAGTGGCGGAACGCCCGGACGGGGCCTGCCGCCGTACGACCCTTGTTCTCCGGGGCGTCCCTCCGGTCGCCCAGCGCGGCACAGGCGCACCGAGCGCAGAGGAAGCCATCCCATGCACCAGCAGCCGACTCCGCCCTCCATCGCCGACGACGAACGTCCGCCCTGGGACAGGCACGACTGGTTCCGGCCGGACGGTGCCGCCACGGCACGGCGGACGGTCGGTGCTCCGGCCTCGTCCAAGCACCCGGGGCCGAACGCCTCGGCAGGTCATGCAAGGCCGCCGGCGCCGGGCCGCGGCAGCCGGCCCGCCGCAGCCCCGCCGGTGCGTGCACCGCGGGGCAGCCGCCCGGCGCCCGAGCTGCCGCCGACGCACGCGGCCTTGATCTGTGTCGCCCTGCCCGGCCTCGCCATCTCCGGTGACGGGCAGCTGGCCGGACGGGGACTGGAAGGGTTCTACCGAGGCGGCAGGCGCCTGCTCGCGCGTTGTCAGGTCCGCGTGGCCGGCCGCGAACCGTTGGCCGTACAGGCGAGGATGGCCGGTGCCGACAGCGCCCGTTTCGTGGGGACACTGCGCGTTTCGCCGTCGGCGGGTCCCGATCCGGATGTCCTGGTCGAGCGGATCCGTCGTGCCGACGGAACCGAACGGATCACGTTGCGCAACGCCGCCACGCGACCGCTGAAGCTTCCCCTCGAGATCGCCCTGGGTACGGATCTAGCCGAACTCGGCACCATCGCCTCCGGCAGGGCGGAGCCCGAACTCCGGGCCACCGTCCGCGACTCGGGCCTGCGCTGGGCCACCGCTGGTGCCGCCGTCTCCGTCACCGCCGACCCGCCGCCCTCCGACGCCCTCGCGTCGGCCGGCCTGTTGCGCTGGGAACTGGAAGTGCCTCCGGGCGGCACGGCGGCAGTGGAGCTCCGGGTGCGGCTCGACGGCGCGGGTCCGCTGCGCGCGGCGGGCCATGTCACGACCAGTCCGTTCGCTCCCGCCAGGGCGACAGGAGATGATCACCGAGTGGCTCCGCTGCTGCACGCGGCGGTGGCCGACCTCCAGGGCCTGCTCCTGCGCGACACCGGCCACCCTGCCGACACCCACCTCGCGGCGGGTGCTCCCTGGCGCTGCGGAATGGCCCCTGCCGAGGCCCTGGCGGCGGCCCGCATGGCGCTGCCGCTCGGTACCCGGCTCGCCGCCGGCACCCTGCGCACCCTGGCCCGCACCCAGCTCCCGGACCGGAGTCCACGGCCCGGCATGATCCCCGGGCCACGACGCGACGCCGGCCCGTTCCTCCCACCGGGATGCACAGGCACGGAGGCCACCCTGCTCTTCCCCGTCCTGCTCGCCGAGGCCCGCCGCTGGGGACTGCCCGAGCAGGAGACGAGGGAGCTGCTGCCCGCGGCGGAACGCTGTCTCGCCTGGCTGCGGGCCACCGCCGGCGACGGCCCCTACGTTCACGACCCCCAGCCCGCAGGTCCGGCGCGTTGCGAGACGCAGGCGTACGCGTACCGGGCGGCCCTGCTCGGCGCGGATCTCCTGGACGCGTACGACCGGCCCGGCGCCGTCGGGTTGCGCCAGTGGGCCCAGGCCCTGCAGACCGCCTTCCGGGCCGACTTCTGGGTCGCGGACCGCGGCGGCGGACGTCCGGCCGCAGCCCTGGCACCGGACGGCCGCCCCGTGCCGCACCTCTGCTCCACCACCGTCCACCTCCTCGACACCGGCCTGCTCGGTTCCGGCCGGCTCGCCCCGGGCCTGCTCGACCCCGTACAGACCGGACACCTCGCGCGGCTGCTCGGCACCCCCGCCATGGACGCGGGCTGGGGGCTGCGCGGTCTCGGTGCCAAGGAGACGGGACACAACCCGTTCGGCCACCGGACCGGAGCCGTCCGGGTGCACGACACCGCCCTCGCCATCGCAGGACTGGCCGCCGCCGGCTACGAGAAGGAAGCCGGCGGCCTGCTGAGAGGCCTGCTGGACGCGGCAGAGCACTTCGGCCACCGGCTGCCGGAGATGTTCGCCGGTGAGCAGCGCACCACCGGGAGCGCTCCCCTTCCGCACCCCGCGGCCTGCCGGCCGGCGGCCACCGCGTCGGCCTCTGTGATCATGATGCTCACCTCGCTCGCGGGTATCCGCCCCGACACCCCCGCCCGCACGGTCACCCTGTGTCCCCTGCGGAGCGCGCCGCTCGGCGAACTCGGCCTGACCGGGCTGAGGGTCGCCGGTGCGCCGTTCGCCGTGCGGGTCAGCCGGCTGGGGCTCGCCATGGTCGAGGAGGCGGCGGAGGGCCTGCAACTGGGAGTGTGACCTCGTATGACGGCGCTGGGCCCAAGAACGGGCGCCGGTACCGCGCCCCGTACCGGAACGAAGCGGAACCACCATCGATGCGCCCGGCGAAGGGAGTGTTTATCGTCAGGAAGACGACTATGATCGCCGCATGCCCTACGACCCGTCAGCCTTTCCGCCCTTCGCCGTCACCGTGGACCTGGTCGTGCTGACCGTGCGCCGTCATGCCCTGTGCGCGCTGGCGATCCGCAGGGGCGAGCCACCGTTCCAAGGGCGCTGGGCGCTGCCCGGCGGTTTCGTGCGGGACGACGAGGACCTCACCCAGGCGGCGGCGCGTGAGCTCGCGGAGGAGACCGGGCTGTGCGCACACGACCCCGAGGCTCCGGCCCAGGACAACGGGGCCCACCTCGAACAGCTCGCCACCTATGGCGACCCCAAGCGGGACCCGCGCATGCGTGTGGTGAGCGTCGCGCACCTCGCGCTCGCGCCCGACCTGCCCGCCCCGCGCGCGGGAGGCGACGCCAGCAACGCACGCTGGGCACCGGTCGAGGAACTGCTCCAGCAGGGCGGTTACGGGCGCGACGGCGAGCCTGTGGCACCGCTGGCCTTCGACCACGCCCGGATTCTCGCCGACGGGGTGGAGCGGGCCCGGTCCAAGATCGAGTACTCGTCACTGGCCACCGCGTTCTGCCCGAGCGAGTTCACCGTCGGCGAGCTGCGCAGGGTGTACGAGGCGGTGTGGGGGGTGGCGCTCGATCCGCGCAACTTCCATCGCAAGGTCACCGGGACCCCCGGGTTCCTCGTCCCCACCGGAGGCACGACCACGCGCCAGGGCGGCCGGCCGGCGCAGCTCTTCCGGGCCGGTGGCGCCACCCTGCTCAATCCGCCGATGCTGCGCCCCGAGGTCTGAGGCGTACAAGCTGCCGGGCCGAGTGCACATGGCCCAGCCGGGCTCCGTCGAACGGCGGACGTGAACCGGTTCGGCCCACATTGCATGCGACAGCAGATCGGGTTATACCGGGAAAACCGGACATGGCGCGCTATCTTGCTGCAGGTGATCCATGCCTTCGGACTGACCAGCAATCCCCGCAAGGCGCAACCGCCAGCCGTCGACGACGTCTCCTTCGAAGCCTGCGCGGGAGATGTCACCGTGCTCCTCGGAGGCGCCGGCGCGGGCAAGACGACGGCGCTCAGACTGATGCTCGAGCTTCAACAGGGGCGCGGCATCACCTACTTCAGAGGGCGGCCCCTGCACCGGATCGCCCATCCGGCACGGGAGGTCGGCGTGCTCCTCGGCGACGTCCCGGGGCATCCGGCCCGCTCGGTCCGTGGCCATCTGCGCATGTTGTGCGCGGCCTCGGGAGTTCCCGCGCGACGGGCCGACGAGGTCCTCGAAGCGGTCGGCCTCGTCAGCCTCCGCGAGGAGCGCCTCGGCACGCTCTCGCGCGGTATGGACCGCAGACTCGGCCTGGCCTGTGCCCTGCTGCCCGACCCGCACACGCTCGTCCTGGACGAACCCACCGACGGTCTCTCCGCCCGTGAGGCGCAGTGGGTGCACGACATGCTGCGAGCCCACGCCCGGCAGGGCGGCACCGTGCTCCTCACCTCCGCCGATCCCAAGGAAGCCGCGCGCACGGCCGACCGGGTCGTCACCCTCGACGGCGGCAGACTCGTGGCCGACCAGGACGCGCGGGAGTTCGGCCGTACCCGGCTGCGTCCGCGTGTGGCCGTCCGCAGTCCGCACGCGGCGCGACTCGCGGCTCTGCTCGCCAAGGAGGCCCGTACCGGCCGCCGCTCCGTCGAAGTCGTGCACGAGGGCGGCAACCGCCTCTCGGTGTACGGCTCCACGACCGCCGACATCGGCGAGGCGGCGTTCCGCCACGGCATCCTCATCCACCAACTCGCCGGCGAAGTGGGCGACATGGGGCCGGGTGCCGGTGCCCGGCGCGACGCCCTGGCGTCGGGGGAGCCGGGCGGGACGGCGAAGGAATCGGCGGTGGAGCGCGACCGGACTGCCACGCCGGGCTCGTCACCGGCGGAGCCCGAGCCGGCCGTGCCGGGCTTGCCGACGGGGGAGTCGGCTTCCTCGGGTGCCGGCATGGAGCCGGGTGGCGGTGCGGGACTCGGTGTCGTCCTGTCGGGGGAAGCGGACGCGGAGGTGGCGAAGAAGCCGGCGGTGGCGCGGGACCAGGCTGCCGTGCCGGGCTTTTCGCCGGTGGAACCCGAGCCGATCATGAGCGGCTTGCCGATGGGGGAGTCCGAGACGGCCGTGTGCGACTTGCCGACCGTGAAGCCGGGCGCCTCAGGGGTGGGTGTATCGGCGTCGGCGTCGAACACCTCGGCGCCCGGCCTGTCGGCGACGGGGCCAGGTGGGTCGACGCTCGGCTCCGTCGCGCCGGAGCAGGCCACTGCGGTGTCCGGCCTCGCGTCAGCGGAGCCGGGCGTCACGGCGCCGGGTGCCTCCGCGAGAGAGCGCGACACCATGCCGTTCGGGTTCTCGGTGGACAACCGTGAGAACCCCACAGCGGACACGGCGCTGCCGCGGACTGTGCCCAGCTGCTCCCCCGGCGAGGAACCCTCGGCGGCGGAAGAACTGCCGTCGGGGCAGGGGGAGCGGGTCCTCGGCGGCGAGGCTGCGTCGCCCGGGCAGGCATCCGACGGCTGCTCGGGCGAAGAGCCATCGGCGGAGGAGAGGGCGCAGGCCCTCAGCAGTGAGGCGCCGTCGCTCGGAGAGGCATCCGATTCCCGGCCGGACACCGAGCGAACCGAGACCTCTCGGCCTGCACCGGCCGGCGGCGCCTCGCCAACCGACTCCGTCACGGAAACCAGCGGCTCGGCGCCCGGCGGCGCCGAGCCGGACGGCGTGGACGCGCCAGGCGGCGTGGACGGCCCCATCGGAGACACCGCGCGCGACGAGAGCACATCCGACGGCGTCCCGTCCGGTGACGAGAACGCGCCCGACGGCGACGACGGGCTCCTCGGTCAGGGCGCGCCCGGCCGGGGCGGAGCCGGAGCCGTCCCCGCCGAAGCGCTCGCGCGGGCCGGCGGCAGCCGGACCGAGGCCGCGACCACGGCGGGCACCCGGCAGGACGCGACCTCGGCGGCCCAGGTGCCGCAGACCGGCGGCACGAACACCCCGGCCCGCGCTCTCACCGCCCTCCGCGCCCGTCTCCCCGGCGCCAGGAATCCCAGCAACCGTCAACCGCACTTCCTGCCCCCAGCCCGCCCCGACAACGGCAGCGCCCTCGACGCCCTGCCCCCGCTCCCGCCCCCCATCTGCGTCCGCCCCGCCCCCAGCCCCCTCCGTCCCCTGCGCTACGAGATCCGGCGCGCCACCGGCATCGGCGTCGGCTTCCTCACCTGCGGTGCCGTACTGGTGGTGTCCGCGCTCACCGCCGTACTGCTGGCCAGGCTCGGTCACACCCCCCAGGCGCGGCTGTTCGGCGCGTGGCCGCGGGAACTGCCACTGCCGCCCGCGGCCCTCGCGGCAGGGCTGCTCGGTGCGCTGGCCTTCGGGGACGAGTTCCGCCACCCCGCCCTCGCGGCGGACCGCGGCACCGTGCCCCGCAGGCTGGGACTGCTCACCGCGAAACTGCTCGTCTCCGGAGCCACCGCGGTGCTGCTGGCCTTCCTCACCGTCGGCTGCGACGCCGAAGCGCTCTACCTCGTCTACGGACGGGAGCTGACACAAGTTCCCGCCGACTGGCTTTCACTGAGCGCCAGTTGGTTCGGTCTGGTCCTCGGCTGCGCCTGGGCCGGTGTTCTGGCGGCCGGTGTGTTCCGGTCCACCACGGGCGGCCTGGCGGCCGTGCTCGCCGTGCCCGTGGTCGTCGTCCCCCTCGTGCACGAGGTGACGCGGGGGCCGGCCCCGCGCGTGGCGGCCGGATTCCCGGTACGGATGCGGGAGGTCTACCTGCTGCAGTGGCCCTTCGGAGGCGAGCGCTACCTGCTCGGGCTGGCACGCGTGCTCGCCCAACCCGTGGGAAGCGCAATGGCGTTGTCGCTGGCGGCACTGCTGTGCGCGTATCTGTTCACGACACTGCGCACCCGGTTCCGGTGACGCGCATGAGCGCACTTCCGACCCCGCCGTGTGCACAACTCCCCACGGAAAGCCCATTTCTTTCCGATAAGGCGTCAATTGCGACGGGGTGAGCGATCACCCTTTCGTGTGCTTTTCACCAAAGACCTCAAGGGAGTTGGAGGCGGCGCCGACAAAGGATCCGTGAGTACCCTTGCGCACACCATGATGACCGCCGCCCGCTCCACCGACTCCGGTCTGGCCGGCCCGGGCGATCTCGACCGCTACCCCTACGCAGAGTCCCAGGTGGGTGATCGCGTCGCGGCACCCTCCTGGGAAGGCGCCGACCCGGACCTGGGTCGCGTCGGCCGGCGTGCCGCGGGCAGCCGCGGACGAGGACTGCACGGCCAACTCGTTCAGCAGCTGGGACAGATGATCGTCTCCGGCGACCTCGGCGCCGACCGTCCGCTGGTGCCCGAGGAGATCGGCCAGCGCTTCGAGGTCTCCCGCACCGTCGTCCGCGAGTCCCTCCGAGTCCTCGAAGCCAAGGGCCTGGTCAGCGCCCGCCCGAACGTCGGCACGCGCGTGCGGCCCGTCAGTGACTGGAACCTGCTCGATCCGGACATCATCGAGTGGCGGGCCTTCGGCCCCCAGCGCGACGACCAGCGCCGTGAGCTGAGCGAGCTGCGCTGGACGATCGAGCCGCTCGCCGCCCGACTCGCCGCCGGGCACGGGCGCGAGGAGGTGCAGCAGCGCCTCTGCGACATGGTCGAGATCATGAGCCACGCCATGGCGCAGGGCGACGCGCTGACGTACTCGCGGGCCGACGGCGAGTTCCACTCCCTGCTCATCCAGATCGCCGGCAACCGCATGCTGGAGCACCTCTCCGGCATCGTCTCGGCGGCGCTGCAGGTCTCGGGCGGCCCGGTCACGTCCTGTGACCGGCCGAACGAGGCGTCCCTCGCCCAGCACGCGCGGATCGTCGACGCGCTCGGCACCGGCGACGGCACGGCGGCCGAGGCGGCCATGCGTCAACTGCTCACGGTCCACCCCGAGGTCGAGCGCGTGGTACCCGCGCCGCGGGAGCACTGACCCCGCGGCCGAGGCGGTGCGGTCGCCGGTGCGTGCGTCCTCGTGGTGCTCGTGGTGGCGCCGGGCTCGGACACCGGCCGTCGCCGGACCCTGCCGGACCCTGTGCGGTCCGGCGGGGTCCAGCGGTGCGACGGGGCCCCGAGGTCATGCACGCGACCGGGTAAGACACCGAGACTGAGCTGATCTGTCCATGTCTGTCTGCTTTTGCTCGCTTACGGGGTGTGACTCGGGCCACGCAGATTGGGCGTAACGCTCCGGGAAACAGCGCGATGACCTAAGAGGTGACAGCCGCGGAGGGAATACGGACGCCATGACAGGCGCTGTGCATCTTCCCGGCCCCCGCCCGCGCCGTCGGCCACCCCCAGGCCGGTGGTCGGCTCCTGTCCGCAGTGGACGGTGCCGGAAGCCGTTTTCCAACGTTCCGAGAGGTTGTTCGTGTCGGCCAGCACATCCCGTACGCTCCCGCCGGAGATCGCCGAGTCCGTCTCTGTCATGGCGCTCATTGAGCGGGGAAAGGCTGAGGGGCAGATCGCCGGCGACGATGTGCGTCGGGCCTTCGAAGCTGACCAGATTCCGGCCACTCAGTGGAAGAACGTACTGCGCAGCCTCAACCAGATCCTTGAGGAAGAGGGTGTGACGCTGATGGTCAGTGCCGCAGAGCCCAAGCGCACCCGCAAGAGCGTCGCAGCGAAGAGTCCGGCGAAGCGCACCGCCACCAAGACGGTCGCGGCGAAGACGGTGACGACCAGGAAGGCCACCGCCACCACGGCCGCCCCCGCGGCGCCCACCGCTCCGATCGCAGCCGATTCCGCCGAGGAAGCCGCATCCGCCAAGAAGGCCGCGGCCAAGAAGACGACCGCCAAGAAGGCGGTCGCGAAGAAGACCGTCGCCAAGAAGACGGCCGCAAAGAAGACCACGTCCAAGAAGGACGACGTCGAGATTCTCGAGGACGAGGTTCTCGAGGACACCAAGGTCGCCGACGAGCCCGAGGGCGCCGAGAACGCGGGCTTCGTCCTGTCCGACGAGGACGAGGACGACGCGCCCGCGCAGCAGGTCGCCGCGGCCGGTGCCACCGCCGACCCGGTCAAGGACTACCTGAAGCAGATCGGCAAGGTCCCCCTGCTCAACGCCGAGCAGGAGGTTGAGCTCGCCAAGCGCATCGAGGCGGGTCTGTTCGCCGAGGACAAGCTGGCCAACGCCGACAAGCTGGCGCCGAAGCTGAAGCGCGAGCTGGAGATCATCGCCGAGGACGGCCGCCGCGCCAAGAACCACCTGCTGGAGGCCAACCTCCGTCTGGTGGTCTCCCTGGCCAAGCGCTACACCGGCCGCGGCATGCTCTTCCTGGACCTCATCCAGGAGGGCAACCTCGGTCTGATCCGCGCGGTCGAGAAGTTCGACTACACCAAGGGCTACAAGTTCTCCACGTACGCCACCTGGTGGATCCGTCAGGCCATCACCCGCGCCATGGCCGACCAGGCCCGCACCATCCGTATCCCGGTGCACATGGTCGAGGTCATCAACAAGCTCGCGCGCGTGCAGCGCCAGATGCTCCAGGACCTGGGCCGCGAGCCCACCCCGGAGGAGCTGGCCAAGGAGCTCGACATGACCCCGGAGAAGGTCATCGAGGTCCAGAAGTACGGCCGCGAGCCCATCTCGTTGCACACCCCGCTGGGTGAGGACGGCGACAGCGAGTTCGGTGACCTCATCGAGGACTCCGAGGCCGTCGTCCCCGCCGACGCCGTCAGCTTCACGCTCCTGCAGGAGCAGCTGCACTCCGTTCTGGACACCCTGTCCGAGCGCGAGGCCGGCGTCGTCTCCATGCGGTTCGGTCTCACCGACGGTCAGCCGAAGACCCTCGACGAGATCGGCAAGGTGTACGGCGTGACGCGTGAGCGCATCCGCCAGATCGAGTCCAAGACCATGTCGAAGCTGCGTCACCCGTCGCGTTCGCAGGTGCTGCGCGACTACCTCGACTAGGTCGCAGTCGTACGACGGCGAAGGCCCGGCCCCCTGTGGGAGCCGGGCCTTCGGGCTGCGCACAGCCGTGTCGTGGATCACTCTGGGTGTTCCAGTACCAGCCCGGAGTGAGGAGCCTGCATGCGTCGTTCCGTTGCCCGGTCACTGATCCGGCCGCTTGCCCTGGCGGCCGCCATGACCGTGATACCCCTGGTCAACGCGACACCCGTGGCCGCCGACAGTGTCGTCGTCGGGGGCTTTTCGATAGACGTCTCCCAGGCCCCGTGGACGGTCGCGCTGTCCAGCCGTGACCGGTTCGGCGGTACCCGGGCAGGCCAGTTCTGCGGCGGCGTGGCGATCGCCCGGACGACGGTGCTCACCGCGGCGCACTGCATGGGTGATGACGTCCTCGGGGCCCCGCCGAACCGCGTGCGCGACCTGAGGGTCATCGCGGGCCGCACCGATCTGCTGTCGGACGGGGGCCAGGAGATCGCCGTACGCGACGTCCGGATCAACCCGGGATACGACAGCGAGACCCACGCCGGCGACTTCGCCGTACTCACCCTCGCCAAGGAACTGCCGCAGAGCGCGGTCGTCGCCATGGCGGGCGCGGGTGACCCGGTCTACGCGCCGGGCACCCAGGCCCTGGTCTCCGGATGGGGGGACATCACCGGGGCGGGCGCCTACCCGCACACGCTGCACGCCGCACGTGTGCAGGTGCTGGCCGACGACCTCTGCACCCGTGCCTACCCGGGCGGCCCGGACGGCACCTACCGCGCCGAGAGCATGCTCTGCGCCGGAGAACCCGCCGGTGGCCCGGACGCCTGTCAGGGCGACAGCGGTGGCCCGCTGGTGGCCGCAGGGCGGCTGGTCGGGCTGGTGTCCTGGGGGAGTGGCTGCGGAAGGCCCGGCAAGCCCGGCGTCTACACGCGCGTATCCGAGGTAGTACGGGGCCTGGAGGCGGGCTCAGGGAGCCAGAAACGTCCCCACGGGCGCGCCTGAGGCGTGCGCACGGGGCATGAGCGCGGGCGGTCGCTCCTCGAGAGGAGCGGCCGCCCGTTCACCGGCCTGGTGCCGGGGCTGGCTCGTCGTGTGTGCGAGATTCAGCGCTCTTCTTCGGAAGTGGTACCCGGAACGGACGTCAGCCGCTCCGTCTCGTCCTGTATCTCAGCGGCGATCTTCTTGAGTTCCGGCTCGAACTTGCGACCGTGGTGGGCGCAGAAGAGCAGTTCTCCGCCGCTGAGCAGGACGACGCGCAGGTATGCCTGGGCGCCGCAGCGGTCGCAGCGATCGGCGGCCGTCAACGGGCTCGCGGGGGTCAGAACAGTAGTCACGTCGCCTCTTCTCTAGCTCGACGAGCTGTCGTACCAGGGTCAACATCCAACCAGCCCGAAAACGTTCCCGCTCGTGGCTTTTCCTGGAAAAAATCTTCCGGGGCGGTTGGCTGCTGCCGGTTGGCGGCGAATGTGCCGTAGTGCGTCTCTTGGGTGCTTACGGTTTCGCGCTGTGGTGGTCTCGGTCCTCCCGGCTGGGTTGCCGGTTGTTCATGAGGACGTGCCCGGAGCCTAAATGGTTCATGCCTCCAAGGGAACGTGATGTGTACTTCACTCCATCGAGGGATCGAACGTGTATGCGAGTGTGGACTAGTCTGAGTTCTCGACGAGGGTGGCGTTACACCGGCTCTACCAGGCCTCGGTACCCTCTGAGCGGCGACCGAAGCCGCCCCCTTACCCAATAGGGGGCCCATTGAAATTCAGCGAGGAGCGAACCGCGTGACCGCCGATACGTCCGTGCCGTCCACAGCGCTGCTGGCAGGAGCAGACCGGGACGGTTCCAACTACACCGCGCGGCACCTGCTCGTCCTCGAGGGCCTCGAGGCCGTGCGCAAGCGCCCGGGCATGTACATCGGCTCGACCGACAGCCGCGGTCTGATGCACTGCCTGTGGGAGATCATCGACAACTCCGTGGACGAGGCCCTCGCGGGCGTCTGCGACCGCATCGAGGTGGTCCTGCACGACGACGGCTCCGTGGAGGTGCGCGACAACGGCCGCGGCATCCCCGTGGACGTCGAGCCCCGGACCGGCCTGTCCGGCGTCGAGGTCGTCATGACCAAGCTGCATGCCGGCGGCAAGTTCGGCGGCGGCTCGTACGCCGCCTCCGGCGGTCTGCACGGTGTCGGCGCCTCCGTGGTCAACGCCCTCTCCGCCCGCCTCGACGTCGAGGTGGACCGTGGTGGCCACACGCATGCCATCAGCTTCCGGCGCGGCACGCCGGGCGCCTTCGCGGCCGACGGCGCCGACGCGAAGTTCGAGGCCAAGAGCGGCCTGCGCAAGACCAAGAAGATCCCCAAGACCCGCACCGGCACGCGCGTGCGCTACTGGGCCGACCGGCAGATCTTCCTCAAGGACGCCAAGCTCTCCCTGGAGACCCTGCACCAGCGCGCCCGCCAGACCGCCTTCCTGGTGCCGGGCCTGACCATCGTCGTCCGCGACGAGTTCGGCCTCGGCGAGGGCGGCAGCAAGGGCGAGGAGTCCTTCCGCTTCGACGGCGGCATCAGCGAGTTCTGCGAGTACCTGGCGGGCGACAGGCCGGTCTGCGACGTGCTGCGCTTCTCGGGCCAGGGGACCTTCAAGGAGACCGTCCCGGTCCTGGACGAGCACGGTCAGATGACCCCCACCGAGGTCACCCGCGAGCTGGGCGTCGACGTCGCGCTGCGCTGGGGCACGGGCTACGACACCACCGTCCGCTCCTTCGTCAACATCATCGCCACACCCAAGGGCGGCACCCATGTCGCCGGCTTCGAGCAGGCCCTCACCCAGACGATGAACGACGTGCTGCGGGCCAAGAAGATGCTGCGGGTGGCCGAGGACAACATCGTCAAGGACGATGCCCTGGAGGGCCTCACCGCCGTCGTCACCGTGCGCCTGGCCGAGCCGCAGTTCGAAGGCCAGACCAAGGAGGTCCTCGGCACGTCGGCGGCCCGCCGCATCGTGAACAACGTGGTCACCAAGGAGCTGAAGGCGTTCCTGACCGCCACCAAGCGGGACGCCGCCGCCCAGGCCCGGGTCGTCATGGAAAAGGTGGTGGCCGCCGCTCGTACACGTGTCGCGGCCCGCCAGCACAAGGACGCCCAGCGGCGCAAGACCGCTCTGGAGTCCTCGTCCCTGCCGGCGAAGCTCGCCGACTGCCGCAGCGACGACGTCGACCGCAGCGAGCTGTTCATCGTCGAGGGCGACTCCGCGCTGGGTACGGCCAAGCTGGCGCGGAACTCCGAGTTCCAGGCCCTGCTGCCGATCCGCGGCAAGATCCTCAACGTCCAGCGGTCATCGGTGACCGACATGCTCAAGAACGCCGAGTGCGGCGCGATCATCCAGGTCATAGGAGCGGGCTCGGGCCGTACCTTCGACATCGACCAGGCCCGCTACGGCAAGATCATCATGATGACCGACGCCGACGTGGACGGCTCCCACATCCGCTGCCTGCTGCTCACGCTGTTCCAGCGCTACATGCGGCCGATGGTCGAGGCCGGCCGGGTCTTCGCCGCGGTGCCGCCGCTGCACCGCATCGAGATCGTCCAGCCGAAGAAGGGCCAGGACAAGTACGTCTACACGTACTCGGACCGCGAGCTGCGCGACAAGCTGATGGAGTTCCAGAGCAAGGGCGTCCGGTACAAGGACTCCATCCAGCGCTACAAGGGTCTGGGCGAGATGGACGCCGACCAGCTGGCCGAGACCACGATGGACCCCCGTCACCGGACCCTGCGGCGGATCAACCTCTCCGACCTGGAGGCCGCAGAACAGGTCTTCGACCTGCTGATGGGCAACGACGTGGCACCGCGCAAGGAGTTCATCTCGAGCTCGGCGGCGACGCTGGACCGGTCGCGCATCGACGCGTAGCCGCTGCGTCGGGCTTTGGCGGACGGGGCTTCGGTCACCCGGGTTCGGTCGACTTGCCTCGGCCGCCCGGGCTTCGGCCGACGGGAGCCCCGCTTTCGTTGGGCGGGCTGAAAAGGGCTTGCCTGAGGCGTGCGGCGCGAGCGCGGGTGACCGGAGCGCGACCGACGGGGCGTGTGGGCCGACGGAGGGTGACAGTTGGCCGTTTTTCGCCGGTCGGGTGGTCGTGCTCAGGGGGCGTTCGGGTTCGGGCCGGGTGTGGACGGTCGTGGCCGAGGTCTTTCGGGTCGTACGTCGGCTTACCCATCTTTGGTCGTACGCCGGCTCACCCATTCCGAGCCCACCTCGCCCCTCCTGCCACGGTCGGTCGGGCGTCCGCGTCGTCGTCGGCACGGGGCAGCCGGAGGTCCGCGCTGTCGGTACCGGTTGGCCGGAGGTCCTCTGACGCGGGTACCGGTTGGCCGGAGGTCCCCTGACGCGGGTACCGGTTGCCCGGGAGACCGTGCTGTCGGCACCGGTTGGCTGCGAGATCACGTCACCGCACTGGCTCGCCTGGAATCCGCGGCGTCGGCGCCGGTCGGGCGCTGGTCCGTGTCGCTCCACCGGTCGGCAGGAAGTCCGCGTCGTCTGCGCAGGCTGGCAGGGAGACCGTGCGGCCGGCGCCGGTCGAAGGGAGACCGTCCTGCTGGCGACGGTCCGGCAGAACCCCTGCTGCCAGTGGCGGTCGCGGTCGGCCCGGTACCTCGCCGTGTCCGACCACCGCCTTCGTTCCATTCCGCTTCCGCCCCTGCCCGGTTTCTACACCCGTGGGTGGAGACCGACCGCTCCAGGTTTCCACCCCTGATCCACCCCGGCGCCGATCTCCCGACCTGCGCTTTTCCGTAGCTTCGTAGGGGTCGGCAGCGTCCGCTCCCGGCACCACCTTCTCGCTCACGGAGGCTCTGATGTCCGGGCTCGTCAACGCGCTGGTGATCGTGGCCGTCGCCGCCACAGTGATCGCGCGGCAGTTCCGCGCCCGTGCGATCACCACCGACCGGCGCTGGTGGCTCATCCCAGTGGTCGTCGCCGTCGTGGCGCTGCGCGAGCCCGGCATCCTCGACGCCCACCACCGCGAGGAATCCGCCGTACTCCTCGCGGTCGAGCTGCTCATAGGCGTGGCCACCGGCGCCGGCTGGGCCTGGACGACTCGCATCTGGACGGCCCCGGACGGCGTCGTGTGGACCAAGAGCACCAAGGCAAGCCTCGCCGCATGGGGTGTGGGCATCGCCCTGCGGATCGGTCTCGTCGCCCTCGGCCTCGCGCTCGGTCTGCACCAGAGCAGCTCCGCCCTGATGCTCACCCTCGGCACCACTCTGCTGGTCCGCGACGGCATCCTGGTCTGGCGGGTGCAGTCCCTCGGCACCGCGGACCGCCCGGCCCCGGCGTACGGTGACGGCATGCGGCCTGCCCGGAAGGAGCGCGTGTGACGGACTACGCCTTGACCCGCTGGCCGTCGCGAGAGGCGCTCGGCCGTGAGGGAACCTCCCGCCCCCGGCGCCTGATCGCCTGGGCCGTGAGACTTCTCGTACTCGCACTGCTGCTGTGGAGCGCCTTCAGCCAGAGGCATGTCGGCGTCTGGAGCGGACTCGTGGCAGCGGCGGGAGTCCTCGTAGCCGCTCTCGTCTCCTGGGCCTTCTTCCGGACCACCTACCAGCACCGGCTGGTGCCCTCCCTCGCGCTCATCGGCATCCTCCTGGGGATCGCCGTCGCCGCCGAGGCAACGGGGTTCAGAGCGCCGGCCCTGGTGCTGTGGTGCGGCTGCGGAATCAGCGCCCTGGAGCGGCTCCCCCTGGGTGCGGCAGTCCCCGTGACGTCGGTCGCGCTGACCTCGTACTCCGTGTTCAACAACGACGCGTGGCTGACCACGGCCGCCACCGTGGCCGGCATGGCCCTCGCCGGATACGTCCTGCGGTTGGACGCGGAGGCCCGCGGCAACGCGCAGCGGCTCCTTGCCCAGGAGCGCGCCGCCCGGGCGGCGGAAGCGGAGTCCGCAGCACTGGCCGAGCGAGCGCGGATCGCCCGAGAGATCCACGACGTGCTGGCCCACAGCCTCTCGGCGCAGCTGGTGCACCTGGAGGCGGCCCGGCTGCTGATCGAGAACGGCGCGGACCGCGAGCGGATCCTGGAGCGGGTGGTGGCCGCGCGGGGCATGGCTCGCGACGGACTCGCCGAGACCCGGCAGGCCCTGTCCGCGCTGCGGGGCGAACTGACCCCGCTGGAGGACTTCCTGAGTGAACTCGTCAGCGGAGCGGACGGCGCCGAGGTCACCGTGACGGGTGAGCGCAGGCCCCTTTCGGCCGAAGCCTCCCAGGCCGTGCGCAGAGTGGCCCAGGAAGCACTGACGAACGTCCGCAAGCACGCGCACGGCGCCAAGGTGCAGCTGCGGCTCGACTACAGCGAGCACGAAGTGACCCTGGCCGTACGGGACTCGGGGGGTCGGCCAGGTGAACTGAGCGGCGCGGGAGGGGGATACGGTCTGCTGGGCATGCGGGAGCGTGCCGAGCTGCTGGGCGGCTCTCTGGACGCGGGGCCGGGCGAGGAGGGGTTCGTGGTGACGCTGAAGGTGCCTGTATGACGGAGACGGAGGGGGAGAAGAAGCCGGCACGGGTGGTGGTCGCCGACGACCAGACCGTGGTCCGGGAGGGCATCGTGATGCTGCTCGGGCTGCTGCCCGGTGTGGAGGTCGTGGGTGCCGCGGGAGACGGCGAGGAGGCGGTGCGACTGGTGGCGGAACTGGCCCCGGACGTCGTCCTGATGGATCTCAGGATGCCCCGCTGTGACGGCGTGGAGGCCACCCGGCGGATCCGGGATCAGTACCCCGGGACCCAGGTCGTGGTGCTCACCACGTTCGCGGACGACGAGTCGTTGTTCCCCGCGCTGCGCGCCGGGGCCCGGGGCTATCTGACCAAGGACGCGGACGGTGACGAGATCGTGCGTGCCGTGGAGAGCGTGCTGTCGGGGGACGCGGGTCTGTCGCCGAGCGTCCAACGCCGGTTGCTGGAGCGGCTGTCGCAGCCGGAGCCCACCCCGCCGGTGACCGCCGACGCGCCGCCCGACGGACTGACCGCGCGGGAGACCGAGGTCCTGCTGCTGATCGCCGAGGGACTCAGCAACCAGGAGATCGCCCGCAAGTTGCATGTGTCGACCGCGACCGTGAAGACACACATCAACAATCTCTTTTCCAAAACGGGACTCAAGGACCGGGCGCAGGCGGTGCGTTACGCCTACAGCAAGGGGCTGGTGCGGCCGCCCGCGCCGTGAATCACCTGATGGGGTGAAGAGCCGAGGGAAGAAGAGTCAGGGATCTGCCCGGTCTGTCCATCCTTGGGCATGCAGTCAAGCAATGATCGTCCACGGGGAGCCGGGGACGGTCCCGAGAGTTCGGCCGAGAACCGGGAAGACCATGACGCGCCGCCCTCCCGCGACGCGGCGTACGAGGACCCTTGGTACGACGCGTTGGCCTCCGGCTGGGGCGAGCTGGACGGCACCGGTGCACCGGCGCCTGCCGTGCCGCCCGCGCGCGGGGAGCGGAGCGGAACGGCGGTCCGGGCCCGGGACGTGTACGTCGAGGTGCAGCGCAGCGTGGCCTTCCAGGAAGTGCGCGCCAGGTACCGGCGGTTCGTCGTACCGGGAGTCGCCGTCTTCCTCGTCTGGTACGTGAGCTATCTGGTCACCGCCACAGCCGCTCCCAGGCTCATGGCCCGGTCCGTGGCCGGGGCGGTGAACGTGGGCATGCTGGCCGGGCTGGGACAGTTCCTCACCACGTTCCTGCTCACCTGGGCCTACGCCCGGCATGCGCGGCTGCGCCGGGACCGTGCGGCGCTGGAACTGCGCTGGGACACCCAGGAAATGACCCGCGGAGCACGGGAGGGCGCCTCGTGACCGGTCACCACCAGACGCTGGCGCTGCTCCTGTTCAGCGGCTTCGTGGCCGTCACCCTCGGGATCACGACGTGGGTGAGCCGTCACCGGCACGGTTCGGCGGAGGAGTTCTATGCGGGAGGACGGTTGTTCTCTCCCATGGAGAATGGTTTTGCCATCGCGGGTGACTACATGTCGGCCGCCTCGTTCCTCGGGGTCACCGGGCTGATCGCGCTGTACGGGTACGACGGGATGCTGTACGTCGTGGGGTTTCTCGTGGCCTGGCTGGTCGTGCTGTTCCTGGTGGCCGAACTGGTCCGCAACTGCGGGCGGTTCACGCTGGCCGACGTGGTGGCCGCGCGGATGCGTGAGCGGCCGGTGCGGATCGCGGCGGGAACGTCCTCGGTCACGGTGTCCGTTCTGTATCTGGTGGCGCAGATGGTCGGTGCCGGCAGCCTGGTGGCGCTGCTGCTGGGGCGGACGAGCGGGACGGCCGGGGCCTGGGCGGTCATCGGGGTCGGCGCGCTCATGGTGATCTATGTGTCGCTGGGCGGGATGCGGGCCACCACCTGGATCCAGATCGTGAAGGCGGTCCTGCTGCTGAGCGGCACGGTTGTGCTGACCGTCCTCCTGCTGCTGCGCTTCCACGGCGATGTCGACCGGTTGCTGCTCACGGCCGCCGAGCGCAGCGGTCACGGAAGGGCGTTCCTGGCGCCGGGCCTCAAGTACGGCGGCACCTGGACCGCCCGCCTGGACTTCATCAGCCTGGGACTCGCCCTCGTGCTGGGCACGGCCGGGCTGCCGCACATCCTGTCGCGCTTCTACACCGTGCCCACCGCGCGGGCCGCCCGCCGTTCCGCGGTGTGGTCCATCGGGCTGATCGGCGGCTTCTACCTGATGACGATCGTGCTCGGTTTCGGAGCTGCGGGGGTCGTGGGGACGGATGCGGTACGCGGTTCGAACGCGGCGGGGAACACGGCGGTGCCCCTGCTCGCGCTCGAGCTGGGCGGCGGCGCGGGCTCCACTGGCGGAACGGTTCTCTTCGCGGTCGTCGCCGCCGTCGCGTTCGCCACGATCCTCGCCGTGGTCGCCGGCATCACGCTCGCCTCGTCGGCGTCGGTGGCGCACGATCTGTACGCGTCGCTGCGGCGGTCGCGCCGCACGGTGCGCAGCGAGGTGGCGGTGGCGCGGTGGGCGGCGGTCGGCATCGGCGTCGTGGCGATCGCGCTCGGTCTGCTGGCCCGTGATCTCAACGTCGCCTTCCTCGTCGGTCTCGCCTTCGCCGTCGCCGCGTCGGCGAACCTTCCGGTGCTGCTGTACTCGCTGTTCTGGCGGGGTTTCACCACGCGCGGTGCGGTGTGGGCCGTGTACGGCGGGCTGATCCCGGCGCTGGGACTCGTGCTGCTCTCCCCGGTGGTGTCCGGCAGCCCCGCCTCGCTCTTCCCGGACGTCGACTTCCAGTACTTCCCGTTGCAGAATCCGGGCATCGTCTCCATCCCGCTCGGCTTCCTCGCCGGCTGGCTCGGTACGGTCACCTCGGTCGAGGCCGCGGACGAGGCCAAGTACGCCGAGACGGAGGTACGGTCGCTGACGGGTGCCGGGGCCGCATAGCGGGGCATACGGTGCACCCGGCGGCGGCGGACCGCTGGGCCCTGTCGTCACACTCCCGTCGTCGCCCGGAGGGCGGCCCTGCGGCGTCAGGTGCGTGCTCTCGCCGTGCCGGGCGCTGACCCTCGTACTGGATGTACTTGGGTCCGCGCCCGGTGCGGCGAGTGGGGGCACCTTCCACGCCCTTGAGGCAGTGGGGGAGCGTGCATGGCGTCGCGGGGCAGACGGGAGTGTGACGACAGGGCCTAGGGCGCCACCCAGGCGTACCGGTGCTCGGGCCGGCCGGTGTCGCCGTACTTCAGGAAGAGCCGGAGGCGGCCGGCCTGTTCCAGGTGGCGGAGGTAGCGCTGGGCCGTGGAGCGGCTCAGACCGGTCCTGGCGGCCACCTCGTGGGCCGACAGCGGCTGGTCGGAGCGGTGCAGGACGCCGCAGATCAGGTCGGTCGTGGGCTCCGAGTGGCCGCTCGTCGGGCCGGGCGCGGACGGTGCGGGAGCGGTGCGCAGCGCCCCGAAGATCCGGTCGACCTGCTCCTGTCCCGTCAGGCCCCGGCCGCCGACGCGGTCCACTGTGCGACGCAGGGCGGCGTAGGAGTCGAGACGGGCGCGCAGGGCGGCGAAGGTGAAGGGCTTGACCAGGTAGTGCAGGGCGCCCAGGCGCATCGCCTGCTGGACGGTCGTCACATCACTGGCCGCGGTGATCATGATGACATCCGTGCCGTGGCCCTGCTCCCGCATGCGGTGCACCAGGTCGAGACCGGTGCGGTCCGGCAGATAGTGGTCGAGCAGGACCAGGTCGATGCCGCCGCGGTCGACGGCGGTCAGGGCCTGGGCGGCGCTGTGCGCGCGGGCGGCCACCCGGAAGCCGGGAACCTTTCCCACGTACTTGGCGTTTATCTCAGCGACGCGGAAGTCGTCGTCCACGACCAGGACGTCAATCATCAGGCCTCTCCTAAGGCCGGCGAGCGTTAAGCCCGTGTTTCGTGCTCCGCAGTTGTAGCGCGAGCAAAATGAGCACAACAGGTCCTTGCGAGCAAAACAACGGCTTGTGCTCACAAGACTCCTGCTGTGGCCGGGGCCACACCTACCGTCCCGGCCCATGAGCGCACACACCAGCCCCGCCATCGAGCTGCGGGGCGCGAGCAAGACCTTCAGAACCCCGTCAGGGGGGCTGCACACGGCCGTGCGCGGTCTGGACCTCACCGTCGAAGCGGGCGAGTTCGTGGCCGTCGTAGGACCCACCGGCTGCGGCAAGTCCACCACGCTGACACTCGTCAGCGGCTTGGAGGAGCCCACCGAGGGCGAGGTGCTGGTGGCCGGCGAGCCGGTCGACGGCGTCGGCGACAAGGTCGGCTTCGTCTTCCAGCAGGACGCCACCTTCCCCTGGCGCACGGTCCTGTCCAATGTCATGGCCGGCCCGCGCTTTCGTGGCGTACCGAAGGCCGAGGCCAAGGAGAAGGCCCGGGAGTGGCTGGCCCGCGTCGGACTCGCCGCCTTCGAGGACCGCTACCCGCACCAGCTCTCCGGCGGTCAGCGCAAGCGCGTCGCCCTCGCCGCCACGTTCGTCAACGACCCCGAGATCCTGCTGATGGACGAGCCGTTCTCGGCGCTGGACGTGCAGACCCGGGCACTGATGTCGGACGAGCTGCTGGAGCTGTGGGAGGGCACGGGAGCCTCCGTCGTCTTCGTCACCCATGACCTGGAGGAGTCCATCGCGCTCGCCGACAAGGTCGTCGTGATGACCGCCGGACCCGCCACCGTGAAACAGGTCTTCGACATCGACCTGCCCCGGCCGCGCAAGGTCGAGTCGGTGCGCCTCCAGCCGCAGTTCATCGAGATCTACCGCGAGATCTGGGAGTCCCTCGGCGAAGAGGTCCGCATCACCCGCGAAAGAGGTGCCGCCCATGTCGCCTGACGTCATGCCCGAGGCCCAGGTCGCGCTGACCATGACCGAGCCCGCCAACAAGACGGACCGCACGCGGACCCGCGCCCAGGCCGCCCGCCGCCGCAAGGTCCTCGTCACCGCGGCGCGCGTACTGCTGCTGGTGGCCGCCCTCGGCCTGTGGGAGGGGCTGTCCCGGGCCAAGGTCATCGACCCGTTCAACTTCTCGATGCCCTCGCAGATCTGGGACCAGATCTCCACCTGGGTGATGCACGGAACGGCACAGGGCTCGCTGGGCGAGCAGATCTGGGCCACGCTGCAGGAAGCGCTGCTCGGCTGGATCCTCGGTGTCGTCGCCGGTGTGCTCTTCGGTATCGCTCTGGGGAGGATCGCCTTCCTCGCCGACGTCCTCGGCCCGTACGTCAAGGTGCTCAACTCCATCCCCAGGATCGTGCTGGCCCCGATCTTCCTGATCTGGTTCGGCCTGGGCCCCGCATCCAAGGTCGCATCGGCCGTGGTGCTGGTGTTCTTCCCGGTGTTCTTCAACGCCTTCCAGGGCGCCCGGGAAGTCGACCGCAACCTCGTCGCCAACGCCCGGATCCTCGGCGCGAGCAACCGCAGGGTGACGCTTCAGGTGGTCATCCCGTCGGCGACCTCCTGGATCTTCACCAGCCTCCACGTCAGCTTCGGCTTCGCCCTCATCGGCGCCATCGTCGGCGAGTACATCGGCGCCACCGAGGGCATCGGCCTGCTCGTCGCCGCGTCCCAGGGCACCTTCAACGCCGCCGGCGTCTACGCCGCGATGGTCATCCTCGCCGTCGTCGCCCTCGGTGCCGAGGGCCTGCTGACCTTCGCCGAGCGCCGCATCTTCCGGTGGAAGCCGGCGCACTCCGGCTGAGCCCGCCCCCACCGAGCGCCCCCGTGGCCCGGCGTTCCCAGACCCCACCCTCCCCGTACCGCCCTCTCACAAGGACGTGAACCGCCATGCGCAAGACCGCCAGATACGTCTCGCTCGCCGCCTCCGGCCTGCTGGCCCTCTCCTCGCTCACCGCCTGCGCCAATGACGCGGCGAGCGGCACTTCTGCCGACGCCGGCAGCAAGGGCGACGGCAAGGGTACGAAGGTCAAGATCATGGTCGGTGGCCTGGACAAGGTCATCTATCTGCCGGCGATGCTGACCCAGCGGCTCGGCTACTTCGACTCCGAGGGCCTCGACGTGGAACTCCTCAGCGAGCCCGCCGGTGTCCAGGCCGAGACAGCGCTCGTCTCCGGCCAGGTCCAGGGCGCCGTCGGCTTCTACGACCACACGCTCGACCTGCAGACGAAGGGCAAGTCGGTGGAGTCCGTCGTGCAGTTCTCGCACGCGCCCGGCGAGGTGGAGGTCGTCTCCGCCAAGCAGGCGAAGGACATCACCTCACCGAAGGACTTCAAGGGCAAGAAGCTCGGTATCACCAGCCTCGGTTCCTCGACCGACTTCCTCACCAAGTACTTGGCGGTCAAGAACGGTCTGAAGGTCAGCGACTTCTCGCCGATCGCCGTCGGGGCGGGCCCGACCTTCATCTCCGCGCTGCAGCAGGGCTCGATCGACGCCGGTATGACGACGGACCCGACCGTCGCCACGATCCTGGACAAGAAGGCCGGGAACGTCCTCCTCGACATGCGCACCCCCGAGGGCTCGCAGAAGGCGCTCGGCGGGCCGTACCCGTCGTCAAGTCTGTACATGCAGACGGACTGGGTGAACGGACACAAGGACACCGTCCAGAAGTTGGTCAACGCATTCGTCAAGACGCTCAAGTGGATGTCCACCCACAGCGCCGACGAGATCGCCGCGAAGATGCCCGCCGACTACTCGCAGGGCAGCAAGGCGCTCTACGCACAGGCCATCAAGAGCACCCTGCCGATGTTCACCGACGACGGTGTGATGCCCCAGAACGGCCCCGAGACCGTTGAGAAGGTCCTCAAGTCGTTCAACCCGAGCATCAAGAACGCCAAGGTCGACTTGAGCAGGACCTACACGACCGAGTTCGTCAACGCCGCCAAGTAGCTGCCGAGCAGCTGCCAAGCAGACGAGTCCGCTCAGCCGCGGGTCGCCCACACGTAACGGTGTTCCGGGCGGCCCGCGTCGCCGTACTTGAGGGTCAGCCGCGCCCGCCCGGTGCGCTCCAGGAGCTTCAGGTACCGCTGGGCCGTCTGCCGGCTCACCCCCGTCCGCTCGGCGACCTCCTGGGCGGACAGCGACCCGTGGGCGTTCATCAGGGCCTGGCGCACCAGCTCGGCCGTCGTGGGGGAGTGCCCCTTGGGCAACTCGGGTTCCGACGGCGCGGACAGGGCGCCGAAGATCCGGTCCACCTGAGCCTGTTCGGCCTCGCCGCCGCCGTCCAGGGTGCGCCGCAGTTGCGCATAGGCCTCCAGCTTGGCGCGCAGACCGGCGAAGGCGAACGGCTTGACCAGATACTGCAACGCCCCCTGCCGCATCGCGGCCTGGACGGTCGACACGTCCCGTGCCGCCGTCACCATGATCACGTCGGACTGGTGGCCGCGGCGGCGCATCTCCCGCAGGACCGCGAGACCGGTGTCGTCGGGCAGGTAGTGGTCCATGAGGACCAGGTCGAGCCGCGGCAGCGTCTCCACCTGGCGCAGTGCCTCGGCCGCGCTGTGCGCCTCGCCGGCCACATGGAAGCCCGGCATCTTCGCCACATATGCGGCGTTGACCCGGGCGACGCGGGTGTCGTCGTCCACGACCAGGACCTCGATCATCACGCCTCCTCCTCGGCGACGGCGACGGCGGCGGGTCCGGCGGGCTCCTCGCATCCCGCGGGTCCCGGTTCCGGCTCGGTCAGCGCCTCCGGCAGGACCACGGTGAACTCCGCACCGCCGCCGTCCGCCGCGCCCACCGTCGCGCTCCCGCCCTGTCGTTCGGCGAGCCGGCGCACCAGCGAGAGCCCGATGCCGCGCTTGCCGTGCGCGGGCGGCTCCTTGGTGGACCAGCCGTCAGCGAAGACCAACTCCCGCTGGTCGGCCGGGACCCCGGGGCCCGTGTCGCGCACCCTGAGCACGACCGTACGGCCCTCGGTGCGCAACTCGACCTCCACGCGCGCGTGCGGCGTGCCGGCGACCGCGTCGAGGGCGTTGTCCACCAGGTTGCCCACCACCGTGACCAGACCCCGCGGATCGATCAGCCGGTCGGGCAGCCGGGTGTGCTCGGACACCCACAGCGCGACACCGCGCTCGGCCGCCACGGTCGCCTTGCCGACCAGCAGTGCGGCCAGCAGGGGATCCTGGATCTTCTCGGTGACCTGCTCGGCGGTGGCCCGGTGGTCGCCGACCACCTCGCCGACGAACTCCACGGCGTCGTCGTACATCTCCAGTTCCAGCAGTCCGAGCAGGGTGTGCATGCGGTTGGCGTGTTCGTGGTCCTGGGCGCGCAGGGCGTCGATCAGCCCGCGCGTGGAGTCCAGTTCGCGCCCCAGCTGCTCCAGTTCGGTGCGGTCGCGCAGGGTGGCCACGGCGCCGCCGTCGTCCGTCGGCATGCGGTTGGCGACCAGTACGCGCTGTCCGCGCACGGTGAGCAGGTCCGTGCCGGTCACCCGGCCGGCCAGCACGTCCGTCGTACGGCCCGCGCCGAGCGCCTCGTCGGGGGTCTGCCCGACGGCCTCGTCGCCGATGCCCAGCAGCCGCCGCGCCTCGTCGTTGAACAGGCGGATACGGCCGCCGCGGTCGAGGGCGACCACGCCCTCGCGGATGCCGTGCAGCATCGCCTCGCGCTCCGCGAGCAGCGCCGAGATGTCGGAGAAGGCCAGGTCACGGGTCTGCCGCTGGACCCGGCGGGAGATCAGCCAGGCGGCCAGCGCGCCCACCGCGAGCGCCCCGCCTGCGTACGCGAACAGCCCCGGGATCGCACTGATCAGCCGCGCCCGCACACTGTCGTACGCGATACCGACCGAGACCGCCCCGATGATGCGGTGGTCGGCGTCGTACAGCGGTACCTTGCCGCGGGCCGAGCGGCCCAGGGTGCCCTTGTCGATCTCCATGACCTCCTTGCCCTTCAGGGCGTCCTCGGGACTGGTGGAGACCTTCTTGCCGATCTGCGAGGGCGTGGGATGCGACCAGCGCAGCCAGTGCTGGTCCAGCACCACGATGTACTCGGCGTGCGTGGCCTTCCGGATCCGCTCGGCCTCCTGCTGTACCGGGCCGTCGCTGGTCGGCGGGGTGGTCAGGACGCCCTCGGCGATCTGCGGGTCCTGGGCCGTGGTCTCGGCGATGGCCAGCGCGCGGCGCATCGCCTCCTGGTCCAGTTGCTTGCTCAGCGGCGCCAGGAACAGCCCGGTCGCGAGCACCGCCACTCCCGCGGCGATCGCCACCTGCATCAGCAGCACCTGCGAGAACACCCGCCGTGGCAGACCGAGGCGCAGACGGCGTGCGGGGGGAGTGGGGCGCATACCCACGACGGTACGTGGGAAGGCCCGACGCGCCCCAGGAGATGTGGTGGGGATCTCTTGACCAGTTCTTTGAACTTCACCCGTTCTTTGCAAGAGGTGGTCGCTGAAAGGGGCGGCCGCTCAGCTCGCCAGCGCCGTCGGCCTCAGCTCGCGTACGTCGACCACGTCCATCCGCGCGGGCGTCCCCAGCACCGCCGCGCCGCAGCTCTCCGGGCGGGGAGGCAGCGACGCGCCCTGCGCCACGGTCACCCGCCAGCGTCGGCCGTCGGCGTGTCCGACGGTGACCTCCCAGCGCGGAGCCCGGCCGTCGGTCCGTACGACGCTCAGCACCCCCGCCCGGTACTCGCCCGCGGCCGACCGGACGGCCAGCTCGGCCGCCTGGCCGGGCCGTTCCCAGGCCGAGCACCCGCGGCACCCCTCGACCACCACGCGCCCGTCCTGGACGCCGTGCAGCGCCTCCTTGACGGTGTGTGCCTCGGCGCGGCCGTAGGCGTAGCCGTACGGCAGGACGAGCACCGTCGGCGAGAAGCGATGTCCACCCAGATGGGTGACCTCCCAGACGCCGCGCACGCCCGAGGCGGCCAGCTCGGCGGCCAGGGGGCGGCCCAGAAGGGCGCAGCAGCGGTCGCGCTTGCCGTTGGTGCACACCAGCGCGAGCGGGTCGCCGCGGTGCGGTCGCCCGCCGAGCGCGGCCCCGAAGGAACGGTGGTCGCCCGCTCCGAGGGCGGTGAAGTCGAGCCCGAGCAGCCGCCGGGGATCGCGGGTCCTGGCGCTGTGCAGCCACACGCGGCCCGGCACGGTGTGGGCGGCGTACAGCTGCCGGACGGCCGTCCTGCCCGGGTCGGCGTGACGTCCGGGGCGCCGGATGAGCGCGACGCGTACGCCGGTTCCCTCGGCGGCCGACTCCAGGGCCCGGCCCAGTGCGGGGTCCAGGTGGCTCGAAGTGAGCGCCTTGGCGCCCCACGGGCCGGGCTGTTCCAGCAGCAGCCACGTCGTCGCCGTGGCAGCCGTACCGGCAACGGGCTCGTCGAGGCTCCGGGAGACGGTCGCACACCTACTCACAGAGGTGAGCCTAACCTGACTCTCCTCGGGGCGACTTCCGGCCGTGGTTGTGTCCTGGTCCGGGGGGATTACCCGGCGCGGGGCCGTCGATCGGCGGCCTGCTCGGGGCGCGGCTGATCGGCGGCCTGCCCGGGGCGCGGCTGGCCGGCGGCCTGCTCGGGGAGAGGCGGCGGAGGTCTACTCCGGGAGGGGCTGCGGGGGTCGTGGTCCGACGTAATGACCGATGGGGCGCATGCGCAGGGGGCGCTCGCCGTACTCCTCCAGGGCGTGCGCGATCCAGCCCGCCGTCCGTGCGACGGCGAAGATCGTCTCGCCGGCCGTGGCGGCCATGCCGCTGGACGCGGTGAACACCGCCAGGGCCAGGTCGACGTTGGCGTGCAGCGAGGTGTGCCGCGCGGTCGTGGCGACGACGTCGCGGGCGGCGAGCAGGGCGGACTCCGCGCGCGGGACCTGCTCCAGGAGCCCGAACAGCACGCGCGCGCGGGGATCGTCGCCGGTGTACAGCGGGTGGCCGAGTCCGGGGACGCGGCGGCCCGCGCGCAGTTCGTCGGCGATCACCGGGACCGCCGTGCCCTGGTCGAGCACGTCGAGCAGCATGCGGTGGGCCATGCCGCTCGCGGCACCGTGCAGTGGTCCCTCCAGGACGCCGAACCCGGCCGAGACGGCCGCGTAGGTGTGGGCGCGGGCCGAGGCGGCGACCCGGACCGCGAGCGTGGAGGCGGCCAGGTCGTGGTCGGCGAGCAGGGCGAGCGCGGTGTCCAGGACGCGCAGCGACGCCTCGTCGGCGGGGCGGCCGGTCAGCCGTGCCCACAGCCGGTGGGCGAGCGGGCCGTAGTCCTTGTGGGTGTGCAGGACCGGTGGCAGCGCGGCGACCAGGGTCGGGATGAGGATCCGCGCGGTGTTCAGCACGGCCTCCTCCGACAGGTCGAAGCGCAGCGGGTCCTCGGCCGCCGCAGCGATCGCCGCCACGCGCAGCCGGTCGGTGGGGGAGGCGTGCTCGCTCAGGGCGTTCACCGCGCGGCGGGCCACCTCCACGGTGGGTCCGGGTGCGGAGAAAGTGACGCCCGGGGTGAGCCGGCCCGTCCACAGCCATTCCGCGACCTCCTCGTAGGAGTGACGCAGAGACATCTCCGCGGCGTCCACGCCCCGGAAGAAGTACCGGTCCCGCTCGATCAGCGTGATGCGGGTCCGGACGGACAGGTCCCCGCCGGAGCCCGGGCTGACGGCCGCCTCGCGACGGTGGCGCCGGGCGAGGGCCTCGACCTCCTTCGCGTCGAAGGTGCTGGCACGGCCGCCGGGCTCGCGTCTGCTGCTGAGCAGGCCGCGGCTCACGTACGCGTACACGGTTTCGGGCTTCACGCCGAGCAGTTCGGCGGTCTCCTTGGTGGTCAGCCTCCGCCCGGGACGGCCGGGAGGAGCGGGTTCGTGATCGCGCATGGGGCCACCGTAGCCGCCTCGGCATACCTTGATCGCACTGCATTGATTCAATCAATATTGACAAGAAATTAGTCAAGCATGGACAGTCGGATCAAGTCCAGGGAGGAGAACCATGGCCATCAACAGGACCGCAACCGCACTCATCGACGCACCGCGCGGTCTCGCCGGCGTCGTCGTCACCGAGACCGAGATCGGCGACGTGCGCGGGCGGGAGGGTTTCTACCACTACCGCCAGTACTCGGCCGTCGAACTCGCGCGGAGCCGGGGCTTCGAGGACGTCTGGCACCTCCTGGTGCACGGCTCGCTCCCGGACGCGGCGCGCCGCGCCGCCTTCACCACCGAGACCGCGGCGCTGCGCCGGCTGCCCGAGGAGGTCCGGGCCGCGCTGCCCGCGATCGCCGCGGCCGGCCGCGGCCCCGGCCCGCTGTCCGGACTGCGCACGGCTCTGTCGCTGCTGGGTTCGGCGCGGGGGCTGCGACCGGTGTACGACATCGACGCGGACCGGCGCCGCGCCGACACGGTGGCGGTCTGTGCGGCCGTCCCCACGCTGCTCACCGCGCTGTACCGGCTCGGACAGGGCCTCGACCCGGTCGAGCCGCGCGACGACCTCTCCTACGCGGCCAACTACCTGTACATGCTGAACGGTGAGGAGCCCGAGCCGCGGCGGGCGCGTGCTGTCGAGCAATACTTGATATCAACCATTGATCATGGATTCAATGCGTCAACCTTCACCGCCCGCGTCATCGCCTCCACCGGCGCCGACGCGGCCGCCTGCCTGACCGGAGCCGTGGGCGCCCTGTCCGGTCCGCTGCACGGAGGCGCGCCCAGCCGGGCCCTGGACACCCTGGACGCCATCGGCACCCCGGACCGGATCGACCCCTGGATCCGGGAGCGGGTGCTCGCCGGTGACCGGATCATGGGCTTCGGGCACGCCGTCTACCGCACGGAGGACCCCCGTTCACGGATGCTGCGGGAGATCGCCCTCGGCTTCGGCGGTCCGCGCGTGGACTTCGCGGTGCAGGTCGAGCGCCGGGTCGAGGCGATCCTCGCCGAGCTGAAGCCCGGCCGCGAACTGCACACCAACGTCGAGTTCTACGCCGGTGTGGTCATGGAACTCTGCGGCCTGCCCCGCGAGATGTTCACTCCCACCTTCGCCGCGGCACGGGTGGTCGGCTGGAGCGCCAACATCCTGGAGCAGGCGGCCGACTCGAAGATCATCCGGCCGGTGGCGCGGTACGTGGGGCCGCAGCCGCCGGTCGCGGTACCGGCCGCCCGCTGACGGCACGAGGCGGCAGCGGCACCCTCTTATGCTGGTCCGGCAGCCGGTCCGCAGGGACCCGGTCCCCACGGACCCGGTCCACCGGGGCCACCCCGTCCACAGCAGAGAGGTCACCCGTTGGGGAACAGCAGCGGTCCGCAGATCCCGGTCGTCGTGCTCGCCGGTTTCCTGGGCTCCGGGAAGACCACGCTCCTCAACCACCTCCTGCACCGCAGCGGAGGCAGCCGTATCGGCGCGGTCGTCAATGACTTCGGGGCCATCGAGATCGACGCGATGGCCGTCGCGGGTGCCCTCGGCGACTCCACCGTCTCGCTGGGCAACGGCTGCCTCTGCTGTGCCGTCGACACCGGCGAACTCGACCTCTACCTGGACCGGCTCGCCGACCCGGACACCGGCATCGACGTGATCGTCATCGAGGCCAGCGGGCTCGCCGAGCCCCAGGAACTCGTGCGGATGGTGCTGGCCAGCGAACACCCGAGGGTCGTCTACGGCGGCCTGGTCGAGGTCGTGGACGCCGCCGAGTTCGACGACACCCGTGCCAGGCACCCCGAGATCGACCGGCATCTGGCCCTCGCCGACCTGGTGGTGGTCAACAAGCTCGACCGTGCAGCGGACGGTGACCGGGTCCTCGATCTGGTCCGGTCCCTCACGGACCGCGCCGCCGTCGTCCCCGCCACCTACGGCCGGATCGACCCGGAGTTCCTCTTCGACTGCAGGCCGAGCGAGGAGCGCATCGGGCAGCTGTCCTTCGACGACCTCCACGAGCACACCGAGGACGAGCCCGAGGAACACGCCGGGCACCTGCACACCGGCTACGACAGCCTGTCCTTCACCTCCGAGGTCCCCCTGGAACCCCGCCGCCTCATGCGGTTCCTGGACGGCCGGCCCGAGGGGCTGTACCGGATCAAGGGATACCTCGACTTCGGGCCGTACGACCCCGTCAACCGGTACGCCGTGCACGCAGTCGGCCGGTTCCTGCGCTTCTACCCCGAGCCCTGGGGTGCTGCCGGCGACCGCCGCACCCAGCTCGTGCTGATCGGCTCCGGCATCGACACCGAGGCCCTCGGCCAGGAGCTCAAGGGGTGCCGGAACGACGCCCCGCACACCGACGAACACGGCATGTGGGGCGTCCTGCGCTATGTCCGGGGCTCCGAGGAGGAGCCCGACGCGGAGTCCTGCGAGGCGTCGTACGAGGCCTAGAGCACCGGCCCCGCGACCACCGACACCGTCTTCGCCAGCGATGTGCCCGAGCCGTCCCGGCGCGGGTCCGGCTCCGGCAGCTCCACCGGGCTGCCGGTCTTCTGCGCCGCGCGCGCGGGAGCCGGTCCCGCCCAGGCCAGTGACAGGCAGTCCTCCCCCTTCAGGAACCGCTGGCAGCGCACGCCGCCCGTGGCCCGGCCCTTGCGCGGGTACTGGTCGAACGGCGTCAGCTTGGCCGTCGTCTGTACCGAGTCGTCCAGCGTGCCGCGCGAACCCGCCACCGTGAACACCACCGCGTCGGCCGCGGGGTCGACGGCCGTGAAGGAGATCACCTTCGCGCCCTCGGTGAGCTTGACCCCCGCCATACCGCCCGCCGGGCGGCCCTGCGGGCGCACGATGGACGCCTGGAAGCGCAGCAGCTGCGCGTCGTCGGTGATGAAGACCAGGTCCTCCTCGCCGGTGCGCAGCTCCACCGCGCCGACGATCCGGTCGCCCTCCTTCAGCGTGATGACCTCCAACTCCTCCTTGCTGGACGGGTAGTCGGGCACCACACGCTTGACGACACCCTGCTCGGTGCCCAGCGCGAGGCCCGGCGACGACTCGTCCAGCGTGGTCAGACAGACCACCGTCTCGTCGTCCTCCAGGGAGACGAACTCCGCCAGCGGCGCCCCTCCGGACAGGTTCGGGGCCGTCGCCGTCTCCGGCAGCTGGGGCAGGTCGACCACGTTGATCCGCAGCAGGCGGCCCGCCGAGGTCACCGCGCCGATCTCGCCGCGCGCGGTCGCCGGGACCGCCGAGACGATCACGTCGTGCTTGACGCGCCTGCCGCCCTCCTGCTCCGGGAACGGCTCGCCGGTCGACGTACGGGCCAGCAGACCCGTCGAGGACAGCAGCACCCGGCACGGGTCGTCGGCGACCTGCAGCGGCACCGCGGCCACCGGGGCGCCCGCCGACTCCAGCAGGACCGTACGCCGGTCGGTGCCGAACTTCTTCGCCACGGCGGCCAGTTCGGCCGAGACCAGCTTGCGCAGCTCCGCGTCGGAGTCCAGGATCCGGGTCAGCTCCGCGATCTCCGCGGTGAGCCTGTCCTTCTCCGCCTCCAGCTCGATGCGGTCGTACTTGGTGAGCCGGCGCAGCGGCGTGTCGAGGATGTACTGCGTCTGCACCTCGCTCAGCGAGAAGCGCTCCATCAGGCGCTCCTTGGCCTGCGCGGAGTTCTCGCTGGACCGGATCAGCCGGATGACCTCGTCGATGTCGACCAGCGCGGTCAGCAGGCCCTCGACCAGGTGCAGCCGGTCGCGGCGCTTGCCGCGGCGGAACTCGCTGCGCCGCCGGACGACGTCGAAGCGGTGGTCGAGGTAGACCTCCAGCAACTCCTTCAGACCCAGCGTGAGCGGCTGGCCGTCCACCAGGGCGACGTTGTTGATGCCGAAGGACTCCTCCATCGGGGTCAGCTTGTACAGCTGCTCCAGGATGGCCTCCGGCACGAAGCCGTTCTTGATCTCGATGACCAGGCGCAGGCCGTGCTCGCGGTCGGTGAGGTCCTTGACGTCGGCGATGCCCTGGACCTTCTTCGAGTTGACCAGGTCCTTGATCTTCGCGATGACCTTCTCGGGGCCGACCGTGAAGGGCAGTTCGGTGACGACCAGGCCCTTGCGGCGGGCCGTCACCGTCTCCACCGACACCGTGGCACGGATCTTGAAGGTGCCGCGGCCCGTCGCGTACGCGTCCCGGATGCCGTCCAGACCGACGATCCGGCCGCCGGTGGGCAGGTCCGGGCCGGGGACGTGCTTCATCAGCGTGTCCAGGTCCGCGTTCGGGTACCGGATCAGGTGGCGGGCGGCAGCGATCACCTCGCCGAGGTTGTGCGGCGGCATGTTCGTCGCCATGCCGACGGCGATGCCCGAGGAGCCGTTGACCAGCAGGTTCGGGAAGGCGGCGGGTAGCGCCACCGGCTCCCGCTCCTGGCCGTCGTAGTTGGGCGCGAAGTCGACCGTGTCCTCGTCGATCGACTCGGTCATCAGGCTCGTCGCCTCGGCCTGGCGGCACTCGGTGTACCGCATGGCGGCCGGCGGGTCGTCGTTGCCCAGCGAGCCGAAGTTGCCGTGCCCGTCGACGAGCGGCACGCGCATGGAGAAGGGCTGCGCCATGCGCACCAGGGCGTCGTAGATCGACGCGTCGCCGTGCGGGTGCAGCTTGCCCATGACCTCGCCGACGACACGCGCGCACTTCACGTAGCCGCGGTCGGGGCGCAGGCCCATCTCGTTCATCTGGTACACGATCCGGCGGTGCACCGGCTTGAGGCCGTCACGGGCGTCCGGCAGGGCGCGCGAGTAGATGACCGAGTACGCGTACTCGAGGTAGGAGCCACGCATCTCGTCCACGACGTCGATGTCGAGGATCTTCTCCTCGTACGAATCGTCGGGCGGCGGGGTCTTCGTGCTGCGGCGGGCCATCGCTGCCTGGCTCCTTCTGATCTGTTCGGTCGCCTTGCTGAAGCGTGGGACGGATCTGACGCCGACCATTGTGGACCGAGGCACTGACAGCCTGTGCCACGCCCCGGTCCCGGCAAGCTCCCCGGCCCCGGGGGCCGGGTCCGGGGCAGGCTACGCGATCCGCTGTGGGCGTACGTCCCGCGGGAACTTCGCCGAGCCCCCGCACGCTGTGCATACAGTGGCAGGAACGGCAGGAAGACCGCGGTTTCCACAACCGCATCCGCTCGCGAAGGGATGTACATGCCCATGGGTCACACGACCACAGCCGAGGCAGGCTCCGGGGGCCTGACAGCGACCGAGCACCGCCTGGCCAACGGTCTGCGCGTGGTGCTTTCCGAGGACCACCTGACCCCGGTGGCGGCGGTCTGCCTCTGGTACGACGTCGGCTCCCGCCACGAAGTCAAGGGACGCACCGGTCTGGCTCACCTTTTCGAGCACCTGATGTTCCAGGGTTCGGCGCAGGTCAAGGGCAACGGTCACTTCGAGCTGGTGCAGGGCGCCGGCGGCTCGCTGAACGGCACCACCAGCTTCGAGCGCACCAACTACTTCGAGACCATGCCCGCCCACCAGCTGGAGCTCGCCCTCTGGCTGGAGGCCGACCGCATGGGCTCGCTCCTCGCCGCCCTGGACGACGAGTCGATGGAGAACCAGCGGGACGTCGTCAAGAACGAACGCCGTCAGCGCTACGACAACGTCCCCTACGGCACCGCCTTCGAGAAGCTGACCGCGCTGTCGTACCCGGAGGGCCACCCCTACCACCACACGCCGATCGGCTCGATGGCGGACCTGGACGCGGCCACCCTGGAGGACGCCCGCCAGTTCTTCCGCACCTACTACGCGCCGAACAACGCGGTGCTCTCCGTGGTCGGCGACATCGACCCCGTGCAGACGCTGGCCTGGATCGAGAAGTACTTCGGTTCGATCACCGCGCACGACGGCAAGCCCGCGCCGCGTGACGGCTCCCTGCCGGAGATCATCGGCGAGCAGAAGCGCGAGGTCCTCGTCGAGGAGGTCCCGGCGCGCGCCCTGATGGCCGCCTACCGGCTCCCGCACGACGGCACGCGCGCGTGCGACGCGGCCGACCTCGCCCTGACCGTCCTCGGCGGCGGCGAGTCCTCCCGCCTGTACAACCGGCTGGTGCGCCGCGACCGCACGGCCGTCGCGGCCGGCTTCGGCCTGCTGCGGCTGGCCGGCGCACCCTCGATGGGCTGGCTGGACGTGAAGGCCTCCGGTGACGTCGAGGTGCCGGTCATCGAGGCCGCCATCGACGAGGAGCTGGCCCGGTTCGCCGAGGAGGGCCCCACGCCCGAGGAGATGGAGCGCGCCCAGGCCCAGTTGGAGCGCGAGTGGCTGGACCGGCTCGGCACGGTCGCCGGCCGCGCCGACGAACTGTGCCGGTTCGCCGTCCTGTTCGGCGACCCGCAGCTCGCCCTCACGGCCGTGAAGCGCGTCCTGGAGATCACCCCGGAGGAGGTCCAGGAGGTCGCCAAGGCCCGTCTGCGCCCCGACAACCGCGCGGTCCTGGTCTACGAACCGAAGTCCCCGGAGGCCCCCGACGCCGACGTCCCCGAGGACCCCGAGCAGGAAGCGACCGTAGAGGCCGGTAACGAGAACGAGGAGACGGCCAAGTGACCGAGCTCGCCACCATGGACTTCCACCCCCAGCCGCAGCCCGGCGAGGCCCGTCCCTGGGCGTTCCCGGCGCCCGAGCGCACCGCGCTCGACAACGGCCTGACGGTGCTGCGCTGCCACCGCCCCGGCCAGCAGGTCGTCGCCGTCGAGGTGCTGCTCGACGCACCCCTGGACGCCGAGCCGGCCGGCCTGGACGGCGTTGGCACGATCATGGCGCGGGCCTTCTCCGAGGGCACCGACAAGCACTCCGCCGAGGAGTTCGCCGCCGAGCTGGAGCGCGCGGGCGCCACGCTCGACGCGCACGCCGACCACCCCGGCGTCCGGCTCAGCCTGGAGGTCCCGGCCTCCCGCCTGGCCAAGGGCCTCGGCCTGCTCGCCGACGCCCTGCGCGCGCCCGCCTTCGCCGAGAGCGAGGTCGAGCGGCTGGTCCGCAACCGCCTGGACGAGATCCCGCACGAGCTGGCCAACCCCTCCCGCCGGGCCGCGAAGGAGCTCTCCAAGGAGCTGTTCCCGGCGACCTCGCGCATGTCGCGTCCGCGCCAGGGCACCGAGGAGACCGTCGAGAAGATCGACGCCGCCGCCGTACGCGCCTTCTACGACCGGTACGTTCGCCCCGCCACGGCCACGGCCGTCGTGGTCGGTGATCTCACCGGCACCGACCTGGACGCGCTGCTCGGCGACACCCTGGGCGCCTGGACCGGCACCCCGGGCGAGCCGCGGCCCGTGCCGCCGGTGACCGCGGACGACACCGGCCGCGTGGTCATCGTGGACCGGCCCGGTGCCGTCCAGACGCAGCTACTCATCGGCCGCGTCGGCCCCGACCGGCACGACCGCGTGTGGCCCGCCCAGGTGCTCGGCACGTACTGCCTCGGCGGCACCCTCACCTCCCGCCTGGACCGCGTCCTGCGCGAGGAGAAGGGCTACACCTACGGGGTGCGCGCCTTCGGGCAGGTCCTCAGGTCCGCTCCGGACGGTACGGGTGCCTCGATGCTCGCCATCAGCGGCTCCGTGGACACCCCCAACACCGGTCCCGCGCTGGAGGACCTGTGGAAGGTGCTGCGCACCCTCGCGGCGGACGGCCTGACCGACGCCGAGCGGGACGTGGCCGTGCAGAACCTCGTCGGGGTGGCGCCGCTGAAGTACGAGACCGCGGCGGCCGTCGCGAGCACGCTGGCCGACCAGGTCGAGCAGCACCTGCCCGACGACTTCCAGGCGACGCTGTATCAGCAGCTGGCCGCGACGGGCACGGTGGAGGCCACGGCGGCCGTCGTGAACGCCTTCCCGGTGGACCGCCTGGTGACCGTCCTCGTCGGTGACGCCGCCCAGGTCAAGGCGCCGGTCGAGGCACTCGGCATCGGCGAAGTGACCGTGGTGGCGGCCGAGTAGCGGCACACGCGCGTGGGGCCCTGGCGACCGACGGGTCGTCAGGGCCCCTTGTGCGCTCCGCTCTCCACCTCCCAGATGTCCGAATTGGGGCGGAGGTTGCCTGTCTGCCCTGTGGGATGCGCTACAAAAGCCCGGATCCGTTTGGGGTTGGAAAGCGGGCTTCCGTAGCGTCGTCCGGGCTGTTCGTCAGGCAGTGCGCCGCACCCGCGGCACCGGACAGCCATCGCCGAGTCCCCGTACGGCGCGAGCCAGGGGAGCCGGGGACCCACCGTCCCTGGGGTGAATCGGGCGCCCGCGCGCGAGCGAGGGGGCCCGTAGGAGACCTTCCTGCTCCGAACCCGTCAGCTAACCCGGTAGGCGAGAGGGAAGGAAAGGACCAGCCACTTCATGGCGTTCATGTGCGCCACCGGGAAGCACCGCAAGCCCGGCCGGGTCAAGCGCACCACCGCCCAGGCGGCCGGCATCGCGGCCCTCACCACCACCGGCGTCATCGGCACCGTCGCGGCGCCTCATGCGTTCGCCGCCGAGAACACCGCCGAGCAGACCGGCCTCACCCCGGTGGTGAGCGTCGGGGACGACATAGCCGAGCAGATCGACGCGCAGGCCGCCGCCCAGCAGCAGGTCGCCGAGCAGAAGGCGGCCGAACAGGCCGCGGCCAAGAGGGCCCGGGAGGTCCGCGAGGCCAGGGCGCGCGCCGCCCGCGAGGCCGAGCGCAAGCGTCTGAACGCCTTCGTCGCCCCGATCGCGCACTCCTACGTGTCGACGGCCTACAAGGCCAGCAGCTCCCTGTGGTCCTCCGGCTCGCACACCGGCATCGACTTCCACGCGGCCAGCGGCACACCCGTTCACGCGGTCGGCGTGGGCACCGTCGTCTCCACCGGCTGGGGCGGCGCGTACGGCAACGAGATCGTGATCCGGATGGCCGACGGCATGTACACCCAGTACGGCCATCTCTCGTCGATCGGCGTCACGGTGGGCCAGCAGGTCACCCCGGGCCAGCAGATCGGTCTGTCCGGCGCGACCGGCAACGTCACCGGTCCGCACCTCCACTTCGAGGCCCGCACGACCCCCGACTACGGCTCGGACGTCGACCCCGTCGCCTACCTGCGCCGGCACGGTGTGAGCGTCTGACGTCCCAGGCTCCGCCCGCGCAGCCCCGGCCCGCACCGGCCGGGGTTTCGCTGTTTTCTGGGGCGTCCACCGGACCCGCCGACCAAAAAATATCCATGGATTCCGGCCCGCCGTCGGAATTTCCGACGCATTGGAATAGAGTCACGGAACACGCGTCCATCGTCGACGTTTCACGGGGATTAAGGCGGAGGTCGGTCATGCGTATTCCGGCGCACTCGGTGTGCACGGCGATCCGGGACGACATCGTCGCCGGTGTCCACGAGCGCGGCGGCCGCCTCACCGAGGAAGTCCTGGCCCGCCGCTACGGCGTCTCGCGCGTCCCCGTCCGCGAGGCCCTGCGCACCCTGGAGGCGGAGGGCTTCGTGGTGACCCGCCGGCACGCGGGCGCGTGCGTGGCCGAACCGACCGAGCAGGAGGCCGCCGACCTGCTGGAGATGCGCGTGCTCCTGGAGCCGCTCGGGGCCGCCCGGGCCGCCCAGCGCCGCACGGAGGCCCACCTCAAGGTGCTGCGCGGCCTGGTCAGGATCGGTCAGGAGCGGGCCAGGAGGGGGCACAGCGACGATCTGCGCTCACTGGGCGGCTGGTTCCACGAGACGCTCGCCCAGGCCTGCGGCAGCCCCTCGCTGACCGCGATGCTCATCCAGCTGCGGCACAAGATCGCCTGGATGTACGCGGTGGAGGCGCCGCCGAGTCCGGTGGAGTCCTGGGCGGAACACGGCGCCATCGTCGACGCGGTGGCGCGCGGTGACGGCGAGCGCGCGCGGGCGGTCACGGCGCTGCACACCGAGCGTGCGGCGGCCGCGCACCGGTTGCGTCGTCCCGGGGCCGCCGAGCGTGTGAGGACCTCGCAACGTGCCGTAAACATGCCGAGTCTCCGGCATTAACACGGGAGCCGTATACAAAGAAGGGGTATTCGGTGGACCTGGATTTCCGCTGCCCCTTTCCCGTGCGCCCTGAATTCAACGGCCGAAAAACGCGGAAGCCGCGCCACCCGGAATGGGCGGCGCGGCTCCCTCGCCTTGCTCAGACGGTCTCGGGCAGCTCTTCCAGGCCCTCGGAGACCAGCTTGGCCAGACGGTCCAGGGCGGCGTCCGCGCCCTCGGCGTCGGAGGCGAGGACGATCTCCTCGCCACCCTGGGCGCCCAGACCCAGGACAGCCAGCATGGAGGCCGCGTTGACGGGGTTGCCGTCAGCCTTGGCGATCGTCACCGGGACGCCTGCGGCCGTGGCGGCTCGGACGAAGATGGAGGCGGGGCGGGCGTGGAGGCCCTCGGCCCAGCCGACGTTGACGCGGCGCTCAGCCATGTGTTGCTGCCCTTCAGTCTTCAGGGTTGTCTAGACCAGTTTCCCATATCGCGAAGCATGCCCGGAGCGGACCTCCGTCCAGCCCCGGCGTGTCGTCGGACCGCGGCCTCGGTCCGGCTTTCGTCCCCCACAGACTGCCCCGCGCCGTTGTCGTACGCGAGCCGTACTCTGGGGCCCATGCAGACCTCGGCGGACCGGCAGGACCGGCACCAGTACCCCGCCCACTGGGAGGCGGACGTGGTGCTGCGCGACGGGGGAACCGCACGCATCCGGCCCATCACCATCGATGACGCCGACCGCCTGGTCAGCTTTTACGAGCAGGTCTCGGACGAGTCGAAGTACTACCGCTTCTTCGCGCCGTACCCCAGGCTCTCCGCCAAGGACGTCCACCGCTTCACGCACCACGACTTTGTGGACCGGGTGGGACTCGCTGCCACCGTGGGCGGCGAGTTCATCGCCACCGTACGCTATGACCGCATCGGCGCCGACGGCCTGCCCGCCTCCGCGCCCGCCGACGAGGCCGAGGTCGCCTTCCTCGTGCAGGACGCCCACCAGGGCCGCGGGGTCGCCTCCGCCCTGCTGGAGCACATCGCCGCCGTCGCCCGCGAGCGCGGCATCCGCCGCTTCGCCGCCGAGGTCCTGCCGGCCAACACCAAGATGATCAAGGTGTTCACGGACGCCGGCTACACCCAGAAGCGCAGCTTCGAGGACGGCGTCGTACGCCTGGAGTTCGATCTCGAACCCACCGACCGCTCCCTCGCCGTGCAGCGCGCGCGGGAACAGCGCGCCGAGGCCCGCTCGGTACGGCGGCTGCTCGTGCCCGGCTCGGTCGCGGTCGTCGGCGTCGGCCGCGCCCCCGGCGGAGTCGGCCGCAGCGTCCTCGGCAACATCCGGGACGCCGGCTACGGCGGCCGGCTGCACGCCGTGAACAAGGCCTTCCCGGAGGACCTCGAGGAGGTCGACGGGGTGCCGGCGCACCGGTCCGTGCGGGACATCGACGGCCCGGTGGACCTCGCCGTCGTCGCCGTACCCGCCGCGTACGTGCCCGCCGTGGTCGCCGAATGCGGAGAACACGGCGTCCAGGGGCTCGTCGTGCTCTCCGCCGGGTACGCGGAGAGCGGGCCCGAGGGGCGCGAGCGGCAGCGGGCGCTCGTACGGCAGGCGCGCGCGTACGGCATGCGGATCATCGGCCCGAACGCGTTCGGGATCATCAACACCGCACCGGACGTCCGGCTGAACGCCTCCCTGGCCCCGGAGATGCCCCGCCCCGGCCGCATCGGCATGTTCGCCCAGTCCGGCGCCATCGGCATCGCCCTGCTGTCCCGGCTGCACCGGCGCGGGGGAGGGGTCACCGGGGTCACGGGCGTGTCCACCTTCGTGTCCGCCGGCAACCGCGCGGACGTCTCCGGCAACGACGTCCTCCAGTACTGGTACGACGACCCCGAGACCGACGTCGCCCTCATGTACCTGGAGTCGATCGGCAACCCCCGCAAGTTCACCCGCCTCGCGCGGCGGACGGCGGCGGCGAAGCCGCTGGTCGTGGTGCAGGGGGTCGGTTCCGCGCCGCAGGGGCACGCGGTACGGGCCACCCGGCTGCCGCACGCCACCGTCTCCGCGCTGCTGCGGCAGGCCGGGGTGCTCCGGGTCGACACGATCACCGAGCTGGTCGACGCGGGGCTGCTGCTCGCGCGGCAGCCGCTCCCCGCGGGGCCGAGAGTGGCGATCCTCGGGAACTCCGAGTCGCTGGGGGTGCTGGCGTACGACCGCTGTCTCGCCGAGGGGCTACGGCCCTCGCGTCCGGTGGATCTGACGACGGGGGCGACCGCGGAGGATTTCCATCGGGCGTTGACGCGAGCGCTGGCCGACGACACCTGCGACTCCGTCGTGGTGACGGCGATACCGGCCATCGGGGAAGCGTCGCCGGGGGACGCGGAGTTGGCGGAGGCGCTGCGGTCGGCTGCGGCTGCGGTCCCGGGCAAGCCGGTGCTGGTGGTGCATGTGGAGCTCGGGGGTCTCGCCGAGGCGTTGTCGGCCGCGGCCAGTACGGCACCCCGGGCCGTCGACAGGGCACCCGGTACTGCGGGCGGTGCCCACCCTGGCCCGCCCTCGGTTCCGCTCGAGCGGGGGGACCCCCGTCGCCCCGCGGAACGACCGTCCACCGCGGGAGCGGACGGCCTGCCCGCCGCACCTGCGGCCCCGCCCGAAGGCACACATCTCATCCCCGCCTACCCTGCCGCCGAACGCGCCGTGCGGGCTCTCGCCGAGGCCGTCAAGTACGGGCAGTGGCGGCGGGAGGCCGCGGACCCGGGGAAGGTGCCCGAGTACGACGACATCGACGAGAAGGGTGCCGCGCGGCTGATCGGTGAGCTGCTCGCGCGTGGGGAGGGGCTCACGATCTCCGACGCCGAGACCTGCGAGCTGCTCGGGAAGTACGGCATCCCGCTGCGGCGAGCGCTCCCCGCCCCCACGCCCGACGACGCCGCCGAGGCCGCCCGCGCCCTCGGCTACCCGGTGGCCCTCAAAGCCACCGCCCCGCACCTCAGGCACCGTGCCGACCTGGGCGGCGTACGCCTCGACCTCGCGGACGAGGAGCAACTGCGCCGCGCGTACGCCGAGTTGACCGAGCTGTTCGGCAAGCCGGAGGAGCTGCGGCCGGTGGTGCAGGGCATGGCGCCGCGCGGTGTCGACACCGTCGTACGGGCGGTGATCGACCCGGCGGCCGGAGCCGTCCTGTCCTTCGGGCTCGCCGGGGCCGCCTCGCAGCTGCTCGGGGACATGGCGCACCGGCTCGTCCCGGTCACCGACCGGGAGGCGACCTCCCTGGTGCGCTCGATCCGTACGGCGCCGCTGCTGTTCGGCTGGCGCGGCTCCACACCCGTGGACACCCCGGCGCTGGAGGAGCTGCTGCTGCGGGTGTCCCGGCTGGTCGACGATCACCCGGAGGTGGTCGCCGTCACCCTGGAACCGGTCGTCGTCGCCCCGCACGGCGTGAGCGCCCTCGGCGCCACGGTACGGCTCGCGCCCCCGCCCGCCCGCGACGACCTCGGCCCGCGCACGATGCCGGCCTACTGAGCGGGGGAGGGGGAGCACATGGAGATCGCCGGCCGGCGGCTGCCCGGGGGCAGCTGGTGGGGCTGCGAGGTGCCCGGCCGGGACGCCGCGCGGCTGCGGCCGGCCACCGGGTGCGGCCTCACGGACCCCCACGGCCCGGAGGCCGACTCGGCCGCCCCCGCCCGGCTCTCCCGCCGGCTCGCTGTCCGGGAGCCGGTCCTTCGCGCGTCCACGGCCGGGGAGACTGCTTGCCCGGGTCGGACCCCGGGCGGGGCATCGCGGCTCGTCGTCGTCTTCGGGACGGACGCCGGTGGCCCGGAGCCCGTCTCCTGTCCGGTCGCCGCCGAGTGGCTCGGCGTCCGCCAGGGGCTCGTCCGCAGGCCGCCACGCGCGCGTGCAAAGGCCTCCCCGGGTCTGCGTGACTGGCCCGGACCCCCCTTGCCCACGGATTAGGATGGACGCCATGGCCAAGACCAGTACGACGACCCAGGGGCTGCGCGCGGCGATCGAGCGCAGCGGCTACTACCCGGCCCTCGTGGCCGAGGCGGTGGAGGCCGCTGTGGGCGGCGAGCCCATCCGGTCGTACCTGGTCCACCAGGAGACGACGTTCGACCAGAACGAGGTCCGCCGGCACGTCACGGTGCTGGTCCTCACCGGCAACCGCTTCATCGTCAGCCACACCGACGAGCAGGCCGCCGACAGCACCTCCCCGACGCCGTACGCCACCACCTCCACCGAGTCCGTGAAGCTCGGCCGGATCTCCTCGGTCGTGGTCAGCCGCGTGGTCGCGAACCCGGAGCAGTACGCGCCGGGCACGCTGCCCCGGGAGGTCGTGCTGACCATCGGCTGGGGCGCGGTCAGCCGTATCGACCTGGAGCCCGCCGCCTGCGGCGACCCCAACTGCGACGCCGATCACGGCTACACGGGCAGCTCCACGGCGGACGACCTCAGCCTGCGCGTCAGCGAGGCCGGGGACGGCCCGGAGACGGTGCGCCAGGCGCTCGCCTTCGCACAGGCCATCTCGGAGGCGACCGCGGACGTCGCCCGCTGATGTCCCAGCTCTCCGCCTGGGACCACCCGGAACCCCTCGCCCTGGACACCGCGCCGCTGCCCGAGTACGGCAGCGGCTCCCTCGCCGATCTGCTGCCCACCCTGGCCGCCGGAATGGGCGTCCCCGGCATGACCGCGACGATCCCGGAACTGACCGCCGCCGACCGCGTCTGTGTCTTCCTGATCGACGGGCTCGGCTGGGAGCAGCTGCTGGCCCACCGGGACGAGGCGCCCTTCCTGACCTCGCTGCTCGGCACCTCGCGGGGTGGCACCGGCCGCCCGCTCACCGCCGGCTACCCGGCGACCACCGCCGTCTCCCTCGCCTCCGTCGGCACGGGCCTGCCGCCCGGCGCCCACGGCCTGCCCGGCTACACGGTCCGCAACCCGGCCACCGGCGAGCTGATGAACCAGCTCCGCTGGCAGCCGTACACCGACCCGCGGGCCTGGCAGCCGTACCCGACCGTCTTCCAGCTGGCCGAGCGAGCCGGGGTGCACGCGGCTCAGGTGACCTCGCCCGCCTTCGAGCACACTCCGCTCACCAGGATCGCGCTCAGCGGCGGCGGCTTCCACGGCCGGCTGAGCGGCGAGGAGCGCATGGATCTCGCGGCCGGGCAACTGGCCGCCGGGGACCGCTCGCTGGTCTACACGTACTACTCCGAGCTGGACGGCGCCGGACACCGCTACGGGGTCGCCTCCGACACCTGGCGCGGCCAGCTGATGTACGTCGACCGGCTCGCCCAGCGCCTCGCCGAGCAGCTGCCGCCGCGCAGCGCGCTCTACGTCACCGCCGACCACGGCATGGTCGACATCCCGTTCGACGACGAGCACCGCCTCGACTTCGACACGGACTGGGAACTGCGCGCCGGGGTCGCCCTGCTGGGCGGCGAGGGCCGGGCGCGGCACGTGTACGCGGTGCCGGGCGCCGAGAACGACGTACTGACCGTCTGGCGCGAGGTGCTCGGCGAGCAGTTCTGGGTGGCCTCGCGGGACGAGGCGATCGAGGCGGGCTGGTTCGGGCCGCACATCGACGAGCGGGTGTATCCACGGCTCGGGGACGTGGTGGCGGCCGCGCACGACGACGTCCTGATCATCGCGTCCGAGCGGGAGCCGAAGGAGTCGGCGCTGGTCGGCAACCACGGTTCGATGACGCCCGCCGAGCAGCTGGTCCCGCTGCTCGAAGTACGCTCCTGACGCCCCCCTGGCGCTCCCCCTGTGACTACTCGCCGAAAGGTGCTCAACTCCTCATGCCCGAGCTGGTGTTCTTCTCCGGAACGATGGACTGCGGGAAGTCGACCCTGGCTCTGCAGATCGAGCACAACCGCTCCGCGCGGGGCCTCGTCGGCATGATCTTCACCCGCAACGACCGCGCGGGCGAGGGCAAGCTGTCCTCGCGGCTCGGCCTGGTCACCGACGCGGTGGAGGTCGCCGACGACCAGGACCTGTACGCCTCTCTCGTGGAACACCTCTCGCAGGGCCGCCGGGCCGACTACGTGATCGCGGACGAGGCGCAGTTCCTCGCGCCCGGGCAGATCGACCAGCTCGCGCGCGTGGTGGACGATCTCGGCCTGGACGTGTACGCCTTCGGGATCACCACCGACTTCCGCTCCAAGCTCTTCCCGGGCTCGCAGCGGCTGGTGGAGCTGGCCGACCGCATCGAGGTGCTCCAGGTGGAGGCGCTGTGCTGGTGCGGCGCCCGCGCCACGCACAACGCCCGCACGATAGGCGGCGAGATGGTCGTGGAGGGCGCCCAGGTGGTCGTCGGCGACGTCAACCAGGCGGCGGGCGAGGTCGGCTACGAAGTGCTGTGCCGCCGTCACCACCGCCGCCGGATGACCGCCGCGACGGCCCGCGCGGCGGCCCTGTCCCCGGACGTCCTCCCCGTCTCGTCGTCCTGACCCCTCCGACCACCCCGAGCCCCTCCCGGCCCGGCCCGAGCCCCCTCCCGGCCCGGCCGGGCACGTTCTGAGGTGTGCCGTCTCGCTCAGTGCGGGTTCTGGACCACCGAGAACTCCGCGCCCTCCGGGTCCGCCACCGTGGCCACCCGGCCGTGGGGGCTGTCATGCGGCGGCCGGATGACCCGGCCGCCGAGGTCCGCGACCTGACGCGTCGTCGCGTGGGTGTCGGCGACCTCGAAGTACGTCTGCCAGTGCGGTCCGCGATCGCGGGGCAGGGCGTGGCCCACGCCGTGCAGTCCGGCCACCGGGCGGCCGGCGAGGTGGAGGGTCACGTAGTCGAAGTCGGCGGACACCACCGGCACCTGCTCGTACCCGAACACGGTCGCGTAGAACTTGGCGACGCTCTCGGTCTCGAAGGTCACCAGTTCGTTCCACGCGGGTGTCCCGGGCACACCGGTGAGCGCGGTGCCGAGGTGCGCGGAACCCTGCCAGATGCCGAACACCGCCCCGGAGGGGTCCGCGGCGATGGCCATCCGCCCGGCCTCGGCCGCGTCCAGCGGGCCGACCGCCACCGTGCCGCCGCACTCCCGTACCGTGTCGGCCGTGTGGTCCACGTCGTCCGAGGCGAAGTACGGCGTCCAGGCGATCGGCAGCCGGCGGTCCGGGGGCAGCTGGCCCATGCCCGCCACCTCTTGCCCGTCCAGCAGCGCCCGCACATACGGGCCGAGCTGCTGCGGGCCCGGCCGGAACTCCCAGCCGAACAGCTCACGGTAGAACTCCTCGGTGGCGGCCAGCCCGTGCGCCATCAGGCTCACCCAGCAGGGCGTGCCGGGCGCGCGCCGCGCGTGCGGACCGGCCGGCTCCCGTGCCTCGGTCATCGATCACTCTCTCCCCGGCCCCTCGCGGTGGCCGTGTCGCTTCCGCTCCCCGGAAGGGGTGTCCACGCCGGCGGCGGGTAACGCCCGTGCCGGTGCCCGCATCCTCCACTGCGCCGCGAGCGATACCGCGCAGCCGCCCGGCGCTACTTCCGGGAGGATGCCCGATCTATCGCCTTTCGCCGCTTCCTGACGATGGCCGGCGGGTGTCCGCCGGCTGTACAGCCCGTGCCCGATCCCGTACGCCTCGTGATCGAGCGTGTCCGGCCGAGCAGAGTAGCCGGACCTGGACGCCGCGGCCACCCCTGGCGTATGGATGGACGCCATGACAGCCATCATCACCGCAACCGATCTCGCACTCGAGCTGACCGGGGACCGCCCCCCGCGGCTGCTGGACGTGCGCTGGCAGCTGAGCCTGGCCAAGGCGGCGGGCGAGCCGGCCTTCGACGGGCGGGCCGAGTACGCGGCCGGTCACCTCCCCGGCGCGGTCTTCGTCGACCTGGACCGCGAACTGGCCGGAGAGCCGGGGGAACAGGGCAGGCATCCACTCCCGGACCTCGCGGTGTTCGGTGCCGCGATGCGCCGTGCGGGCGTGTCGGCCAGTCGCCCGGTCGTCGTGTACGACGGCGGCCAGGGCTGGGCGGCGGCGCGCGCCTGGTGGCTGCTGCGCTGGACGGGTCACCCGGACGTGCGGGTCCTCGACGGCGGCTTGGCGGTCTGGGAGGGCGAGCTGTCCACCGAGGTGCCGGAGGTGGCCGAGGGCGACTTCCGGCCGGCGCCGGCCCCCGCGGGGCTGCTGGACGCGGACGGGGCCGCGGCCCTGGCCCGTGCGGGCGTGCTGGTGGACGCGCGCGCGGGGGAGCGGTACCGCGGGGAGGTGGAGCCGATCGACCGGGTCGGCGGGCACATCCCGGGCGCGGTGTCCGCGCCCACGACGGAGAACGTGGGCCCCGACGGCCGGTTCCTGCCCGCGGCGGAGCTGCGGGACCGCTTCAAGGCGCTGGGTGTCTCCGCGGGCACCGAGGTGGGCGTGTACTGCGGTTCGGGCGTCTCCGGTGCCCACGAGGTCCTCGCCCTCGCCGTGGCCGGTATTCCGGCGGCCCTGTACGTCGGTTCGTGGTCGGAGTGGTCCTCGGACCCGTCCCGGCCGGTGGCCGTCGGGGCGGATCCGCAGTAGCGGCAGCCGGAAGGGCGGGGGCCCGCACGCGTGCCCCCGCCCTTCCCCTACGGCCTGCTCACTCCTGCTTCTTGCGCCGTGTGCCGAACACGATCTCGTCCCAGCTCGGGACGGCCGCGCGGCGGCCGGGGCGGACGCCGTCGGCCTCGGCCTGCCGGTCGGTCGCGCCGATGAGCCGGTCGCGGTGGCTGCCGACGGAGCGGGGCATGAGGACGTCCGCGTAGGCCGAGCCGGCCGAGGCGGCCGGAGCCGGCGGCTCCTCGGCGGCCGGTTCGTCGGCGGGTTCCTCCGGCGTCTCCGCCGGGCGCTCGGGAACCACCAGGTCGCCCCGGAAGCTCGGCACGGCCTCCAGCAGGCTGGTCAGCGAGTCGCGTTCGCCCGTGCTCTCCTCGGTGGGCTCGGACGGCTGCGCGGGCAGGCCGGGCCGCTCCCGGTCGCTCCGGTCGAGCGCGCGGTCCATCGAACGCTCGCGTGGCAGCCGGGCGATGCGCGGGACGAACGGGAAGCTCGGCTCGGGCACGGCGAGGTCGTCGGACTCGCCGATGAGGGAGCGCGCCTCGTCGTCCACGGCCTGGACGAGCCGCCGGGGCGGGTCGTACGTCCAGCTCGCCGAGTGCGGTTCGCCCGCGACCAGGTAGACGAGGAGCACCTCCCAGGTGCCGTCGTCGCGGCGCCAGGAGTCCCACTGCACGGAGTCCTTCTCGGCGCCGCGCAGCAGCAGCCGCTCCTGGACGGCCTCGCCGAGCAGCGGTCCGGAGTTCTCGCCGGGACGGCGGACCGGGGTCTTGCGGGCGCGCTCGGCCATGAAGGCGCGCTCGGCCAGCACCGGGCCCTCGAACCGCCGTACCCGGTCGACGGGGATGCCGGCGAGCTGGGCGACCTCTTCCGCGGTGGCCCCGGCGCGTATACGCGCCTGGATGTCACGCGGGCGCAGATGGCTCTCGACCTCGATCTCGATCTGACCGAGACGGGGCCGGTCGCCGCGCACGGCGGCGCGGAGCCGTTCGTCGATCGGAAGCGTGTACTCCGTAGAGTCGGCAGCCTTGAGCACCAGCCGTGTGCCGTCATTCGAGACGGCCACGACACGCAGTTCGGGCATGGGGACCTCCCGGGTGGTGCCTGCCGACGTCACGTGCGTCGCTGCTTCCGCTAGTCGAGTGTGGCCTGCCCGGGTGCAGCCTGCCACAACCTTGCCGAGTTGCCCGGCGTGTCGGGCACGGACCCTGGGTCGCCGTTATGGCACGGTTACCTGTTCGCAACGCTAAGTGACCAAGTCTGTCACCCTGTGCAACTAGCCCCCCTCCCGGCGGTCCTGCAAGGCCGCGGACACCCTGGTGGGAGACCGGACCCAGGGCTCGCAACAGTACTCCATTTGGACCATGTGCGTGGATGGGCGCGCCGCCCAACTTCTGGCAAGGCTTGCGACTTGGCCCTTGGCAACCGGTTTTACCGATCATGAACGTGGCGAACTTCACGCAATCCGCAGAAACGGAACTATTGGTTTCGTTCGTACGTCCCTCTCTCGTGCAGTTGGTCGGTCAATGTCATCAAGTGCACCGTCAGGTACGAGAAGGGCGGGCAAGTTCCGGGTATGCGTGAAACGCCCGATGCGGGTCGCAAGCGGGTCGACCTGAGCGTCCCCCAGGTCGCGGGCAGTGCCCTGGCGGCCGTCGTGGCGGCCAGACTCGCCTCGTGCTTCGGACCGGGGAGCAGTTCCGTGGGGCGACGGTCGCGACCCGCCCCCGGGGGCAAGTGGCACGGGCTCCGGGCGAGTTCAGCGACGGGACCGGGGTTCGTCCTCCGCCCCGGCCGATTCCCCCTCCACGACCGAGTCCCCCTCCACTTCCCCCGCCGCGACCGGCGACGTACCGGCCCCCTCGGGCACGCCGTCCCGCGGACACACGCCCGATGCGGGCGGCGGCACGGCGCACAGCACGGCCCCGACGTCCGGCGGCTCCCCGGGCGGGGAGCCGAGCGACGCTCCTGGCCCGTCCCCGACCCCCACGCCCAGCGGATCCGCCACGGGGCCTACGACCCCAGAACCCTCCGCAAGTAGTCGTTCTGGAACAGCCGTTCCGGGTCAAGGCGGTCCCTCAGCGCGGTGAACTCCGCGAAGCGCGGGTAGACGCGCGCGAAGTACTCGGCGTCCCGGGTGTGCACCTTGCCCCAGTGCGGCCGGCCCTCGTGCGCGGTGAGGATCCGCTCGGCGGCGGTGAAGTAGGCCTGGTACGGCGTGCCCCGGAACATGTGGACGGCGACATAGGCGCTGTCCCGGCCGGACGCGGTGGACAGGGTGATGTCGTCGGCCGGTGCGGTGCGCACCTCCACGGGGAAGCTGACGCGCAGGCCCGAGCGGTCGACCATGGTCCTCAGCTCGCGCAGGGTCTCCGCCAGGGCCGCGCGCGGGACGGCGTACTCCATCTCCACGAAGCGCACCCGGCGCGGCGAGGTGAAGACCTTGTAGGGGATGTCCGTGTACGTCCGCGCGGACAGGGCCTTGCTGGAGATCCGGGCGATGGCCGGGACGGTGGCGGGGGCGGCGCGGCCGACCCACTGGGCCACCTGGAATACGCCGTTGGAGAGGAACTCGTCCTCGAACCAGCCGGCCAGCCGCCCCACGGGCTGCTCGGGGCCGGCGCTGCGGTTGTTCCGCTTGGTGTTGGTGTTGCCGGTGTGGGGGAACCAGTAGAACTCGAAGTGCTCGTTCTCGGCCCACAGCTGATCGAACTCGGCGAGGACCCGGTCGAACGGCATCGGCTCCTCGCGCGCGGTGAGCAGGAACAGCGGCTCCACGGCGAAGGTGATCGCGGTGACGACGCCGAGGGCGCCGAGGCCCATGCGGGCGGCCGCGAAGACCTCCGGGTTCTCCTTCTCGGAACAGGTGAGCACCGAGCCGTCGGCCGTGACGAGTTCGAGTCCCTTGATCTGGGCGGCGATGGAGCCGGACTCACGGCCCGTGCCGTGCGTGCCGGTGCTGGTGGCCCCGGAGACGGTCTGCTCCATGATGTCGCCCATGTTGGTCAGCGACAGACCCTCGCGCGCCAGCGCCGCGTTGAGTCTCTTGAGCGGGGTGCCGGCCTCCACCGTGACCGTCATGGACGACCGGTCGATATTGCGGATACCGGTCAAGAGTTGAGGCCGGATCAACACACCGTCGGTGGCGGCGATCGACGTGAAGGAGTGGCCCGTCCCGACCGCCTTCACCTTCAGGCCGTCCTCGGCCGCCCGGCGCACCGCCGCGGCCAGCTCGTCCACCGACGCCGGCGCGACCTGCCGGGCGGGCCGGGCGGAGACGTTCCCGCCCCAGTTACGCCAGGTGCCGTTCTTCCCGCTCGCTGTGCTGCTCAACGGTGCCTCCCCGACCCGCGGCCGGCCTGCGCAGCCGGCGGTACCCGAGGAAACCGACCGCGACCGCGACGGCCCCGGAGACGGCCGGGACCCCGTACCCGGCCCGCGCCCCGGCGGCGTCGATCACCCAGCCGGCCGCGGAGGAGCCGAGCGCGACACCGACCGCGAGGCCGGTGCTCACCCAGGTCATGCCCTCGGTGAGCTGTGCGCGAGGTACGTGCTCTTCTATGAGGGACATCGTCGTGATCATCGTCGGTGCGATGGACAGCCCCGCAACGAACAGCGCCACGGCCAGAAGCGGCAGGTTTCCGACCAGTAGGAGGGGGATCATACTCACGGCCATGGCCGCCACGCCCAGGAGCCAGCGACGCTCCGGCGCCCCGGCGAACCGCAGCAGCCCGAAGACCACGCCGGCCGCACAGGAACCGGCCGCGTACAGAGCGAGGACCACGCTCGCGGCGCCCTTGTGGCCGCGCTCGTCGGCGAAGGCGACGGTGACCACGTCCACGGACCCGAAGATCGCGCCGGTCGCCATGAAGGTCGCCACCAGCACCTGGAGCCCGGCCGAGCGCAGGGCCGTACCGCCGCCGTGCTTCTCGCGCGGGTGCGGCTCCGGCTCGGTGGCGCGCTGGGCGGTGAGCCAGAAGACGCCGGCGGCCAGGAAGCAGGCGGCGAGCAGCGGCCCGGCCTCCGGGAACCAGACCGTGGACAGCCCGATGGAGATGATCGGGCCGAAGATGAAGCAGACCTCGTCGACGACCGACTCGAAGGAGTAGGCGGTGTGCAGCTTCGGGGTGCCCCGGTACAGCGCCGCCCAGCGGGACCGGATCATCGCGCCCAGGCTCGGCACCGAGCCGATCCCGGCCGCGCACACGAACAGCACCCAGTCCGGCCCCCGGAGGTGCGCGGCGAGCAGAAGCCCGGCCGCCGCCGAGAGGGCCACCAGGGTGGCGGGGCGCAGCACCCGGCGCTGCCCGTGCTGGTCGACCAGCCGGGAGATCTGCGGGCCGGTCGCCGCGGCGGACAGCGCCATGGTGGCCGACAGCGCGCCCGCGAGCCCGTACCGCCCGGTCAGCTGCGAGACCATCGTGACCACGCCGATGCCCATCATCGACAGCGGCATCCGGCCGAGGAATCCCGCGACGGAGAAGGCCTTGGTGCCGGGCTCGGCGAACAGGGCTCTGTAGGGGCTGGGCACGTGGTCTCCGAAGCGGCTTGGAAAGGCGCGAATGCGGCCGGTACAGGTTACGAGTTAGGGCACCCTAATCGCACCTCGTTTATCCCTGGGAAAAACAGGCATAAACCGACTGGAATCCGACTCTTCACCCCGCTGTTGCCCGGCTGTCAGTACCGGGTGGCAGGATCGAGACATGCCAGACGCGCTCGATGCCACCCCGTACGACGCCCTCCTCCTGCTCTCCTTCGGCGGCCCCGAAGGCCCGGACGACGTGGTCCCGTTCCTGGAGAACGTCACGCGCGGGCGCGGCATCCCGAAGGAACGCCTGAAGGAAGTCGGGCAGCACTACTTCCTGTTCGGCGGGGTCAGCCCCATCAACGACCAGAACCGCGCCCTGCTGGACGCCCTGCGCAAGGACTTCGCCGAGCACGGCCTGGACCTGCCGGTCTACTGGGGCAACCGCAACTGGGCGCCGTACCTCACGGACACCCTGCGCGAGATGGCCGCCGACGGCCGCCGCCGCATCCTGGTGCTCGCCACCAGCGCCTACGCCTCGTACTCGGGCTGCCGCCAGTACCGCGAGAACCTCGCCGACGCCCTGGCCACGCTGGAGGCCGAAGGCCTGGAGCCGCCGAGGATCGACAAGCTGCGGCACTACTTCAACCACCCCGGCTTCGTCGAACCCATGGTCGACGGCGTGCTGCGCTCCCTCGCCGACCTCCCCGAGGACACGCGCGCGGGCGCCCACATCGCCTTCACCACGCACTCCGTCCCGACCGCCGCCGCCGACACCTCCGGGCCCGTCGAGGCCCACGGTGAGGGCGGCGCGTACGTGGAGCAGCACCTGGACGTGGCCCAGCTGATCGCCGACGCCGTCCGCGAGCGCACGGGTGTGGACCACCCCTGGCGGCTGGTCTACCAGTCCCGGTCCGGCGCCCCGCACATCCCGTGGCTGGAACCGGACATCTGCGACCACCTCGAGGAGCAGCACGCGGCGGGTGTCCCGGCCGTCGTCATGGCGCCCATCGGCTTCGTCTCCGACCACATGGAGGTCCTCTACGACCTCGACACCGAGGCCACGGCCAAGGCCGGGGAACTGGGCCTGCCGGTGCGCCGCTCGGCCACCGTGGGCGCCGACCCGCGGTTCGCCGCCGCCGTGCGCGAGCTGATCACCGAGCGCGCCGCCGTGGAGCGCGGCCAGGAGGTCACCCCCTGCGCCCTGGGTGCCCTCGGCCCCAGCCACCACGTCTGCCCCGTCGGCTGCTGCCCGGCTCGCACGCCCCACCCGGCCGCCGCGGGCGCCGACAGCCCCTACGCCTGAGGAGACCCGTGACCGACCCCCTGCACCGGGAACTGCTGGAACTGGCTCAGGAGGCCGCCCGCCGCGCCGGTGAGCTGCTGCGCGACGGCCGCCCCGCGGACCTGGCCGTGGCGCGGACCAAGTCCAGCCCGATCGACGTCGTCACCGAGATGGACATCGCGGCGGAGAAGCTGATCACCGACCTGATCTCCGGCCGGCGGCCCGACGACGGCTTCCTCGGCGAGGAGGGCGCCTCCGCCCCGGGCACCAGCGGCGTCCGCTGGGTGATCGACCCGCTCGACGGGACGGTGAACTACCTGTACGGCTTGCCGACCTGGGCGGTGTCCATCGCGGCCGAGCAGGACGGCGAGACGGTCGCCGGGGTCGTCGCGGCCCCGATGCGCGGCGAGACGTACCACGCCGTGCGCGGGGGCGGCGCATGGGCCACCGGCGCGTGGGAGGGCGAGCGGGCGCTCGCGTGCCGTCCCGCGCCCCCGCTGGAGCAGGCGCTGGTCTCCACCGGATTCAACTACGTCACCGAGGTACGCGCGCATCAGGCCGAGGTCGCCGGCCGGCTCGTCCCGCTGCTGCGGGACATCCGGCGCAGCGGCTCGGCGGCGGTCGACCTGTGCGACGTGGCCTGCGGCCGGCTCGACGGGTACTACGAGCGGGGGCTCAACGCGTGGGACTACGCGGCGGGTGACCTGATCGCCCGGGAGGCGGGGGCGCTGGTCGGCGGGCGGCCGGGGGAGCGTCCGTCACGGGACCTGACCGTTGCCGGACCGCCGGGGGTGTTCGAGCCGTTGCAGGGGCTGCTGGAGGAGTTCGGGGCGTGGCACGACTGAGCGCGACCGTCACCGGCCGCTGAACGCAAAGGGACCCCGGCGCTGGATTCGCCGGGGTCCCTCCTTGCGCTTTCGAGCCGATCAGACGCGTGACGCGCCGACCTCCACACCGTGTTCGGCGGCGAGGCGTCGCAGGTCGTCGAGCTCTGCCTGCTCCACTTCGACGAGGAAGTCGTCACCCTCGTCACGAGCCCGCGACAGGTCGGACTCGGTCGCCCTTATGCGCTGCAGAAGTCCTGCGGTGAAAGCGTCCATGCTGCGCCCCCTCGTCCTGGGTCGTGGGTCGGTGGCACGGGGGTGTGCCTGTTGGGAAAAGGGCGATCACGTCTCTCGCAGGTGCCCAGCGCTGCCCTGCTGGGCGGCGACGGTGCCGGACACCCGCGCCCACTCTGCGGCAAGCGGGTCGCGGAGTACCGCATGGTGCTGCGGCACATGCAGAGCGTGATCGCGGGGTGTAAAGCCGTCCTCCCCCCACTCCCTTGCCCGGAAACCTCAACCGGAGGAGAAAATCTCGTATTCCCGCCCCGGGCGCCGGCCCGTGCGGTCCGCAACCCGCCTTACAGCCGACTTACGGCTGAAAAGGGCAGGATGGAGGTCACACCCCACGAAGACCCCTGCCCGCGGGCGCCCACGGCGCACTGTGCGGGCGGACAGAGGAAGGACTTGCGACGTGCGCGTACTCGTCGTCGAGGACGAGCAGCTGCTCGCCGATGCGGTGGCCACCGGACTGCGCCGGGAGGCCATGGCCGTCGACGTCGTGTACGACGGTGCGGCCGCCCTGGAGCGCATCGGCGTCAACGACTACGACGTGGTCGTCCTCGACCGCGACCTCCCGCTCGTGCACGGCGACGACGTCTGCCGCAAGATCGTGGAGCTGGGCATGCCCACGCGCGTGCTCATGCTCACCGCCTCCGGCGACGTCAGCGACCGGGTCGAGGGCCTGGAGATCGGCGCCGACGACTATCTGCCCAAGCCGTTCGCGTTCAGCGAGCTGATCGCGCGCGTGCGCGCCCTCGGCCGCCGTACGAGCGTGCCCCTGCCGCCGGTCCTGGAGCGCGCCGGCATCAAGCTGGACCCCAACCGTCGCGAGGTCTTCCGCGAGGGCCGGGAGATCCAGCTAGCGCCCAAGGAGTTCGCGGTCCTGGAGGTGCTCATGCGCAGCGAGGGCGCGGTCGTCTCGGCCGAGCAGCTGCTGGAGAAGGCCTGGGACGAGAACACCGACCCGTTCACCAACGTCGTGCGCGTCACCGTGATGACCCTGCGCCGCAAGCTCGGCGAGCCTCCGGTGATCGTCACCGTTCCCGGCTCCGGCTACCGGATCTGATCCGCCATGGCCGCCACCCCCGCGCCGCCCCAGGCCCCACCGAAGCCCACCTGGGACCCCAGGAGGCCGCAGCCCCCCTTCCCGTGGCTGCGCCCCACCATCCGGATACGGCTGACGCTGCTGTACGGCGGCATGTTCCTGATCGCCGGCATCCTGCTGCTGTCGATCATCTATCTGCTGGCCGCGCAGGCGATCAGCACCGGCAACCAGCCCCTGTTCAAGATCGTCAGCGGTTCGCAGATCCGGGTCTCCAGCGACAACTGCCCCGCGATCACCGCGATCAATTCCAGTCCGCTGCCGCTGTCCGACTTCAACGACGCCATCGCCCACTGCGTGGACCAGCAGCGCCAGACGGCCCTGGACGACCTCCTCAGCCGCTCGCTGCTGGCCCTTCTGGGCCTCGCCGTGATCGCGTTCGCGTTCGGTTACGCGATGGCCGGCCGCGTACTGTCCCCGCTCGGCCGGATCACCCGTACCGCCCGCCAGGTGGCCGGATCCGACCTGTCCCGCCGGATCGAGCTGGACGGCCCGGACGACGAGCTGAAGGAGCTAGCGGACACCTTCGACGACATGCTGGAGCGGCTGCAACGGGCCTTCACCGCCCAGCAGCGCTTCGTCGGCAACGCCTCGCACGAGCTGCGCACCCCGCTGGCGATCAACAGAACGCTGCTCGAGGTCCACCTGTCGGACCCGAACGCCCCGGTGGAGCTGCAGCAGCTCGGCAAGACGCTGCTGGCGACCAACGAGCGCAGCGAACAGCTGGTCGAGGGCCTGCTGCTGCTCGCCCGCAGCGACAACCAGATCGTCGAGCGCAAGCCCGTCGACCTGGCCGAGGTCGCCACCCAGGCCATCGACCAGGTGCACGGCGAGGCCGATGCCAAGGGCGTGAAGATACGCGGTGAGCGCAAGCCCGCCGTGGTGCAGGGCAACGGCGTGCTGCTGGAGCGGATCGCGCTGAACCTGGTGCAGAACGCCGTGCGGTACAACGTGACCGAGGACGCGTGGGTCGAGGTGAACACCGACGTCCAGCACGGGCAGGCGGTGCTGACCGTCACGAACACCGGACCGGTCGTGCCGGCGTACGAGATCGACAACCTTTTCGAGCCCTTCAGACGGCTCCGCACGGAGCGCACGGGCAGCGACAAGGGCGTCGGACTCGGCCTGTCCATCGTCCGGTCGGTGGCGCGGGCGCACGGCGGTCACATCGTGGCGGAGCCCCGCGAGGGCGGCGGCCTGGTGATGCGTGTCACCCTGCCGTTGTGATCCGGAATGGACACACGCGGAGGATGTTCGCTTTGCGCGGAATTTTCAGGACGCTGGACGGGGTTCACGCTGTGTGATCAATCACATGGGTGGATTTCCAGCCATGTACGTTCCGTGATCATGACAGATGCCAGAAAGCCGGGAAAGTCCTGGTTTTCAGGGCTCTTGATCACGGGAAGTACACGGTGAGGCGCCTTTGAGGCGCGGCATTCGAACCGTGTACGGTCCTCACCGCCATCCAAGCCGATCACTCTTGAGGGGTCGGGTTGGGTGTCGATTGAGTAACAGACCTTGATGTGAGGCAAAATCTCCGCCTCAGGTCGGGCACAAGTCCGGCCTCTCACGCGTTACGTGCGCTGGAGACACCGCAGACACCCAGAGGGGGAGAGCGATATGGCAACCGATTACGACACTCCACGCAAGACCGACGACGACGTCGACTCGGACAGTCTCGAAGAGCTGAAGGCCCGGAGGAACGACAAGTCCACCTCGTCGGTGGACGTCGACGAGTTCGAGGCCGCCGAAGGCCTCGAACTGCCCGGCGCCGACCTCTCGAACGAGGAGCTGGCCGTCCGGGTCCTGCCGAAGCAGCAGGACGAGTTCACCTGCATGAGCTGCTTCCTGGTGCACCACCGCAGCCAGCTGGCCCGTGAGAAGAACGGTCAGCCGATCTGCCGCGACTGCGACTGAGGTCGGGTCGGCCGTGACTGGCTCGACCCCTCCGCGGAAGCACCGCTTCTCCCTCGGGAAAGCGGACGAAGGGCCGTCCGACGGCCCGCACGGCGCGCGTGACGACGAGCGGGGCTCACCCGGAGCGGTGGCCCCGCTCGCATCGGCGACCGACCGGGCAGACCACCCGGCGCCGGTGCGGCAGCCCGCGCCCGTCGCTCGGCGACGGGCCGGGGTGATGCGCGACAAGGCCCGGGACATGGCCCGGGAAGGGGCCCGTAGGGGCGGCAGCCGCGCTCGCGCGGGCCTGGCGTACCTCGCGGACCGCATCATCGAGATCGCCCCGCGTGTCCCCGTACGCGACCTCGCGACCCTGCGTCGGCAGTTCCCGGACCTGGGGCCCGAGGAAATCGCCGACAAACTCGTGGCGGGCGCGGCGGCCGGCACCTCGACGATCGGGGCCGGGGTCGGAGCGGCGGCGATGCTGCCGGTGCCGCCGGCCATGCCGACCGAACTGGCCGCGGAGATCACCGGGGTCGCCGCGATCGAGCTGAAGCTCATCGCCGAACTGCACGAGGTCTACGGCGTACGGGCGCCCGGGAACCTGAAGGCCCGCAGTACCGCGTATCTGTCCTCCTGGTCGGGGGAGCGCGGGATCGACGTGATGAAGCCGTCGACGTACGACACGGCCCTCGGTGGCCGTATGAAGCGCGAACTGCGCCAGCAGATCATGAAGCGGGTGGTCCGCGACCTGCCCAACCTCATGCCGTTCATGGTGGGCGCCGCGGTCGGGGCGGTCCTCAACCGCAGGGACACCAGGAGGCTCGCCACCCGCATCCGGGCCGACCTGCGCAAGATCCAGGTCCCCTGGGAGGAACTGCCGGAGCTTCCTCCGCTGGACAAGCCGGCGGAGCCGCTGAGGCTGCGCGACCTCCCGGAAGAGCTCTAGGCGTTGGCCGTGCGCGCCGCCTCGATCGCCGCCGCCAGCCTCTCCGGCTCCCGCGTCGACAGGTACAGGTACGGCGTCGGGTCCTCCGGGTCCGTGACCTCCACGCGCAGGGCCGTCGGGATGTAGGCGCGCAGCAGCAGGAACGCGCGCGTGTCGGCCTTGTACGTCCGCCAGGCGCGGGCCTCCTCCGCGTCCAGCACCTCCGAATCGCCCAGCGCCGACACCGGGACCTTCGCCTCGCCCGCGATCAGCGAGTCGCCCACCACGCGGATGCGCGGGGAGCCGTACGCACTGGCCACCACCGCCGCGGCCGCCGTACCGCCGACCAGGCCGCCGAGCAGCGGCAGGGTGCCGAACGGAAGCAGGATCAGGGCGAACGAGACACCTACGAGAAAGCTGACCAGCCACCACGAGCGGGGGGCAGTGAGGCGTTCTTCGTAGGGGGTGGCGGAGAGCTGCATGGAGCCAAGCTTGGCACGGGATCGGCACTTCGCCGACGCGCGGGTAAGGTCTGCGGCTGTGAGAGGTAGTTCCGCAAGCCTTCAGCCCCCCGCCGACGCGGTGAAACCGGTACGGCACCCCGAGGCGCCCGCGCCCGGGGAACTCCTCGGTGCCCACTACGAACACTGTTTCGGTTGCGGCCCCGGGCAGTCGCACGGCCTGCACCTGGAGGCCCGCGCCGGCGACGGTGTCTCGCTGACCGCCGAGTTCACCGTCCAGCCCGCCCACCAGGGCGCCCCGGGCCTCGCCCACGGCGGAGTGCTGGCCACGGCACTGGACGAGACCCTCGGCTCGCTGAACTGGCTGCTGCGGACCATCGCCGTCACCGGCCGGCTGGAGACCGACTTCGTACGACCGGTCCCGCTGGGCACCACGCTGTACCTGGAGGCCGAGGTCACCGCCGTCGCCGGGCGGAAGATCTACTCCACCGCCACCGGACGCATCGGCGGCCCCGACGGGCCCGTCGCCGTCCGCGCCGACGCCCTCTTCATCGAGGTCAAGGTCGACCACTTCATCGACCACGGCCGCGAGGAGGAGATCCAGGCCGCCATGAGCGACCCCGACCAGGTCAGGCGCGCCCGCGCCTTCGAGGTGAACCCGTGAGCCGCGATCCCCTGAACGTACTGCTGCGGCGCATTGATCCGGACGTACCGCTTCCGGCGTACGAGCACCCGGGTGACGCCGGCGCCGATCTGCGCACCACCGAGCCGTGCGAGCTCGGGCCGGGGGAGCGGGCCGTGCTGCCGACGGGGGTGTCGATCGCCCTGCCCGAGGGGTACGCGGCCTTCGTGCATCCGCGCTCCGGTCTCGCCGCCCGCTGCGGTGTCGCCCTCGTGAATGCCCCGGGGACGGTTGATGCCGGGTACCGTGGGGAGATCAAGGTGATCGTGGTGAATCTCGATCCGCGCGACAGTGTGCGGTTCGAGCGTTTCGACCGGATTGCCCAACTGGTCGTCCAACAGGTCGAGAAGGTCCGCTTCCAGGAGGTCGCGGAACTTCCCGATTCGGCGCGGGCCGAAGGGGGCTTCGGGTCCACCGGTGGCCATGCCGCGGTGGGCGACGAGAGCGGCACAAGCGGTCAGGCCGCCGTGAGCGGCCTGACGGGTGGGAATCGATACGCTTCGGTCGTATCCGACCGGGAAGGACAGTGACGTGTTCGGACGTCGCAACAAGAAGGGTGCCGCCGAGGACGCGGCCGGCGAGGCCGAGCAGGTCGTCGACAACGTCGACACCGAGGCGGACGAGGAAGCAGAGGCCGAGCGCGAGCGCGTCCGGCTGGAGCCCGGGCCGCGGCCCGACGGGCCGTGGGACAGCGAGGAGGTGCGCGACCCGGGCGAGGGCCGCGTGGACCTCGGCGGGCTGTTCATTCCGGGCGTCGACGGCATGGAGCTGCGGGTCGAGGTGGCCGGTGACGCGATCGTCGCCGCGACGGTCGTGCTGCGCGACAGCGCCGTCCAGCTCCAGGCCTTCGCCGCGCCCAAGCGTGAGGGCATCTGGGGTGAGGTCCGCGAGGAGATCGCGAGCGGCATCACCCAGCAGGGTGGCATCGTCGACGAGGTCGAGGGGCCGCTGGGGTGGGAGCTGCGGGCCCAGGTGCCGGTGCAGCTGCCGGACGGCACGGGTGGTTTCCAGGTCGTGCGGTTCGTCGGCGTGGACGGTCCGCGCTGGTTCCTGCGCGGTGTGATCTCCGGGCAGGGCGCGGTGCAGCCGCAGGCCGCCGGGCTGCTGGAGCAGATCTTCCGCGACACGGTCGTGGTGCGCGGTGAGGGGCCGATGGCGCCTCGCGACCCGATCGTCCTGAAGCTGCCCAACGACGCGCAGATGGTGCCGGAGGGGGTTCAGCAGGAGGAGTCCTCGCGGTTCTCGGGGGGCATGGGACAGCTGCAGCGGGGGCCGGAGATCACAGAGGTCCGCTAGGCGCTCCGCTGGGTTCAGCAGGGATACACGGGCCGTGCCTCCGAGGGGGCGCGGCCCGTTCTTCGCGGGTCGCGCCGCCGGGGGAGCCTGTTCACTGCCGGGTGCGGGTCCGTCGCGGTCGCTCGCGCAGTGCCCCGCGCCCCGTCATCAGGGTTGCGTCAAAGTTGCCCCCGGCCCACCCCCCTGTCCCGTTTGCCGTGATTGTTGGCCGTAAGGTCGACGCTGCGTAGGCAGCAGTCACCGGAAGACAATGGAGCCATGGCACGCGGCAAGCTTCGGATCTACCTCGGCGCGGCACCGGGCGTGGGCAAGACCTACGCCATGCTCTCCGAGGCGCATCGCCGGGTGGAGCGGGGCACGGACTGTGTCGTGGGCTTCGTCGAGCACCACGACCGGCCGCGCACCGAGGTGATGCTGCACGGCCTGGAACAGGTGCCGCGCAGGCAGCTGGAGTACCGGGGCACCGCCTTCGGCGAGATGGACGTCGACGCCGTGCTGCGCCGGGCCCCCGCCGTCGCCCTGGTCGACGAACTCGCCCACACCAACATCCCCGGCTCACGCAACGCCAAGCGCTGGCAGGACGTGGAGGAACTGCTCGCCGCCGGCATCGACGTCGTCTCCACCGTCAACATCCAGCACCTGGAGTCACTCGGCGACGTCGTGGAGTCGATCACCGGGGTGCGGCAGCGCGAGACCGTCCCGGACGAGGTCGTACGACGCGCCGACCAGATCGAGCTGGTCGACATGTCCCCACAGGCCCTGCGCCGCCGCATGGCCCACGGCAACGTCTACCAGCCGGACAAGGTCGACGCGGCCCTGTCCAACTACTTCCGCCCCGGCAATCTCACCGCCCTGCGCGAGCTGGCCCTGCTGTGGGTGGCGGACCGGGTCGACGAGTACCTGAACGAGTACCGCAGCGAACACCGGGTCTCCAGGATCTGGGGTTCACGCGAGCGGATCGTGGTCGGGCTGACCGGCGGCCCCGAGGGACGCACCCTCATCCGCCGGGCCGCGCGGCTCGCCGAGAAGGGCGCCGGCGGCGAGGTGCTCGCCGTGTACATAGCGCGCAGCGACGGCCTGACCGCGGCCTCCCCGAAGGAACTGGCCGTCCAGCGCACCCTGGTCGAGGACCTGGGCGGCACGTTCCACCATGTCGTCGGGGACGACATACCGGCCGCCCTGCTGGCCTTCGCGCGCGGGGTCAACGCCACCCAGATCGTGCTGGGCTCCTCGCGCCGCAAGGTCTGGCAGTACGTCTTCGGGCCCGGCGTCGGCGCCACCGTCGCCCGGGACTCCGGTCCCGACCTCGACGTCCACATCGTCACCCACGAGGAGGTCGCCAAGGGCCGCGGACTGCCCGTGGCCCGCGGCGCACGGCTCGGGCGGGCCCGGATCATCTGGGGCTGGGCGGTCGGCCTGGTGGGCCCGGCGGTCCTCGCGGTGCTGCTGAACACGATCGATCTCGGCCTCGCCAACGACATGCTGCTGTTCCTCGCCGTCACCGTCGCGGCGGCGCTGCTCGGCGGTCTGCTGCCCGCGCTGGCCTCGGCGGGCTTCGGCTCGCTGCTGCTGAACTACTTCTACACCCCGCCGCTGCACCGGCTGACCATCGCCGATCCCAAGAACATCGTCGCCATCGCGATCTTCTTCGGCGTCGGCATGTCGGTCGCCTCGGTGGTGGACCTCGCGGCCCGGCGCACCCACCAGGCCGCCCGGCTGCGCGCCGAGTCGGAGATCCTCTCCTTCCTCGCGGGGAACGTGCTGCGCGGCGAGACCAGCCTGGAGGAGCTGCTGGAGCGGGTCCGGGAGACCTTCGCGATGGAGTCCGCCGCGCTGCTGGAACGGGCGGGCGACGTCGAGCCGTGGACCTGTGCCGGCCGCGCCGGATTCGGGCGCCCGCTGGAGCGGCCCGAGGACGCCGACGTCGACGTGCCCGTCGGCGACCACATGGCGCTCGCGCTGACCGGCCGGGTCCTGCCCGCCGAGGACCGCCGGGTGCTCGCCGCGTTCGCCGCGCAGGCCGCCGTCGTCCTGGACCGCCGGCGGTTGCAGGAGGAGGCCGACCAGGCCCGCACCCTCGCCGAGGGCAACCGCATCCGCACCGCCCTGCTGGCCGCCGTCAGCCACGACCTGCGCACGCCCCTGGCCGGCATCAAGGCCGCGGTGTCGAGCCTGCGCTCCGACGACGTGGCCTGGTCCGAGGAGGACCAGGCGGAGCTGCTGCAGGGCATCGAGGAGGGCGCCGACCGGCTCGACCACCTCGTCGGCAACCTCCTCGACATGTCCCGCCTGCAGACCGGTACGGTCACCCCGCTGATCCGCGAGATCGACGTGGACGAAGTGGTCCCGATGGCCCTGGGCGGCGTACCCGAGGACAGCGTCGAGCTGGACGTGCCCGAGACCCTGCCGATGGTCGAGGTCGACCCCGGGCTGCTGGAGCGGTCCGTGGCCAACCTGGTGGAGAACGCCGTCAAGTACAGCCCGCGCGGGCGGCTCGTGCTGGTCTCCGCGAGCGCCATGGCCGACCGGGTGGAGGTGCGGGTGGTCGACCGCGGGCCGGGTGTGCCGGACGAGGCCAAGGACCGCATCTTCGAGCCCTTCCAGCGGTACGGCGACGCCCCGCGCGGCGCCGGGGTCGGGCTCGGTCTCGCGGTCGCCCGGGGCTTCGCGGAGGCCATGGGCGGCACCCTCAACGCCGAGGACACACCGGGCGGGGGGCTGACCATGGTCCTGAGCCTGCGGGCCGCGGGATCGGGTCCCGAGCCCCCGGAGGCGGGCGTCGACCTCGCAGAACCTCCCATGGGGGAGGACCTCGCAGAACCAGAAAGGCAGACCCTATGACGACCCGGGTGCTCGTGGTCGACGACGAGCCGCAGATCGTGCGCGCCCTCGTGATCAACCTCAAGGCACGCAAGTACGAGGTCGACGCGGCCCCCGACGGCCGTACGGCCCTCGAACTCGCCGCCTCCCGGCACCCCGACGTGGTCGTCCTCGACCTGGGTCTGCCCGACATGGACGGCGTCGAGGTGATCAGGGGCCTGCGCGGCTGGACCCGCGTGCCCATCCTGGTCCTGTCCGCCCGGCACTCCTCCGACGAGAAGGTCGAGGCGCTGGACGCGGGCGCCGACGACTACGTCACCAAGCCCTTCGGCATGGACGAGCTGCTGGCCCGGCTGCGGGCCGCCGTACGCCGGGCCGAGCCGGTCGGACCCGGCGAGGACGACCTGACGACCGTGGAGACCGAGGGCTTCACCGTCGACCTGGCCGCCAAGAAGGTCAACCGCGCCGGCAAGGACGTCCGGCTCACCCCGACCGAGTGGCACCTGCTGGAGGTGCTGGTCCGCAACACGGGCCGCCTGGTCAGCCAGAAGCAGCTGCTGCGGGAGGTGTGGGGGCCGTCGTACGGGACCGAGACCAACTACCTGCGCGTGTACATGGCCCAGCTGCGCAGGAAACTGGAGACGGACCCGTCGCACCCGGAGCACTTCGTCACCGAACCCGGCATGGGGTACCGCTTCGAGAAGTGAGCTGGGCTACGGAGCCGTCGGTGGGCCCCGGTACGCTTCAGGTATGAGTGCTGTTCCTCGTTCCGAAAAGCCGGCCGGCCGGTTCCGGCGCATGCTCGACCGGCTCTCCTCCTCGCAGGAGGACCTGGAGTCAGAGGAGCTGCGGGAAGATGCCGAGACAGCAGGCTGTACCAAGATCGGTGACTGCCATGACCGGCAGATCGTCACCGTAACTGGTACCTTGCGCACGGTCACCTTGCGACCGCGCGCCGGGGTCCCGGCCCTGGAGGCCGAGCTGTTCGACGGCTCCGCCGCGCTGGACGTGGTGTGGCTCGGCAGGCGTTCCATCGTGGGCATAGAACCGGGGCGCAGGCTGATCGCATCGGGCCGGATCTCGATGAGCCGGGGCCGCCGGGTGCTCTTCAACCCGAAGTACGAACTGCGACCCCTCGGACGGGAGTAGCCGGTGACGTCCCTCGACAAGCCGACCGAAAGCACCGACCAGAATCCCCCCGACGAGCCCGGCGACGCCCGCGCGGTGACCGAGGCCGCGTTGTTCGAGGCGTTCGGCGGTGTCCGCGGCATGGTCGAGACGGTCGTGCCGGGCCTGCTCTTCGTCGCGATCTTCACGGTCGACAAGGACCTGCACGTGTCGGCGATCGCGGCGCTGATCGTCTCCCTGGTCCTGGTCGTGATCCGGCTCGTGATGAAGGACACCGTCAAGCACGCGTTCAGCGGTGTGTTCGGCGTGGCCTTCGGCGTGGTCTTCGCGATGTTCACCGGCAACGCCAAGGACTTCTACCTGCCCGGCATGCTCTACACGCTGGGCCTGGCGCTGGCGTACATCGTCACGACCCTCGCCGGGGTGCCCCTGATCGGCCTCATCCTCGGTCCGGTCTTCAAGGAGAACCTCTCCTGGCGCACCCGCAACCCCGGCCGCAAGAAGGCCTACGCGAAGGCCAGTTGGGCCTGGGGTCTGATCCTGCTCGCCAAGTGCGCGATCCTCTTCCCGCTCTACTGGTGGTCCGACACCACCCGGCTCGGCTGGGTCCTGATCGCCCTGAAGATCCCGCCGTTCCTGCTGGCGGTCTGGCTGACCTGGGTCTTCCTCGCGAAGGCGCCGGCCCCCATCGACGTGTTCGCGGAGATGGAGGCGGAGGAGAAGGCGGCCGAGGAGAGGAAGGCGGCCGCCGAGGCCGCCGGAGGCCGGCACCGCCGAGAGGCGTAGACGGCCCTCGTACGCCGAAGAAGGGCGCCCTTGCCGCCAAGGGCGCCCTTCTTCGTACCGGCTCGGTCAGGCCTCTTCCCGCCGCACCGACAGCAGTTCCTCCAACTGCTCCTCGCGGGCCTGGGCGGCCACGAACAGCAGCTCGTCGCCCGCCTCCAGGGAGTCCTCCTTGGAGGGGGTGAGCACACGGGTGCCGCGGATGATCGTGACCAGGGAGGTGTCCTCGGGCCACTCGACGTCCCCGACCTGGGTACCGGCCAGGGCCGACTCCTCGGGCAGGGTCAGCTCGACGAGGTTGGCGTCGCCGTGGCTGAAGCGGAGCAGACGGACCAGGTCGCCGACCGAGACCGCCTCCTCGACCAGGGCGGACATCAGACGCGGGGTGGAGACGGCCACGTCCACGCCCCAGGCCTCGTTGAACAGCCACTCGTTCTTCGGGTTGTTGACGCGGGCGACGACGCGCGGGACGCCGTACTCCGTCTTGGCGAGCAGCGACACGACCAGGTTCACCTTGTCGTCGCCGGTCGCGGCGATGACGACGTTGCAGCGCTGCAGCGCCGCCTCGTCCAGGGACGTGATCTCGCAGGCGTCGGCCAGCAGCCACTCCGCCTGGGGCACCCGCTCCACCGAGATGGCGGTCGGGGCCTTGTCGATGAGCAGGACCTCGTGGCCGTTCTCCAGCAGCTCGCCCGCGATCGAGCGGCCGACGGCGCCGGCTCCGGCAATGGCGACCCTCATCAGTGACCGCCCTCCTCTTCCGGGCCCTGGGCGAACGCCGCCTCGACCTTCTCGATCTCGTCCGTCCGCATCATCACGTGCACGAGGTCACCCTCCTGCAGCACCGTCTGCGAGGTAGGCAGGATCGCCTCGCCCAGACGGGTCAGGAACGCCACGCGGACGCCCGTCTCCTCCTGCAGCTTGCTGATCTTGTGACCGACCCACTTCGCGGAGGCGTGCACCTCGGCGAGCTGGACGCCCCCGGTGGGGTCGCGCCACAGCGGCTCGGCGCCCGAGGGCAGCAGACGGCGCAGCATCTGGTCGGCGGTCCAGCGGACCGTGGCCACGGTCGGGATGCCCAGGCGCTGGTAGACCTCAGCACGGCGCGGGTCGTAGATGCGCGCGGCCACGTTCTCCACGCCGAACATCTCACGGGCCACACGCGCGGAGATGATGTTGGAGTTGTCACCGCTGGAGACGGCGGCGAAGGCGCCGGCCTCCTCGATGCCCGCCTCGCGCAGGGTGTCCTGGTCGTAGCCGACGCCGGTGACCCGGCGGCCCCCGAATCCCGGGCCCAGCCGGCGGAAGGCGGTGGGGTCCTGGTCGATCACGGCGACCGTGTGCCCCTGTTGCTCCAGGGTCTGGGCAAGAGTGGAGCCCACTCTTCCGCAGCCCATGATGACGATGTGCACGACCGTCCTTCCAGTGTCCAAAAGTTACCGCTCAGCATCAGGGTCTCAGACCGACGCCCAAAGCTACACACGGGCGCCGGGGGGCGGGCACCCCCGTGCGCCGGTTCCCCTTGATCACCCTCCGCGATCACGCGTCGGCGGAGTCGGCGGTCCGCGTCCCCGCGATCACCGGGGGCGGGCGCCGGCGAGTGATGCTGCGCACGCTGCACAGGGTCAGGATTCCGAGGCCGAGGAGGGCGAGGGTCGCCCCGATCAGCTCCGCGGTGGCGGGCATGGGACCTCCGAGGTGCGACGACAGGCGGGTCTGCCATCTAGGCACGGGGAGCGCGCGGACCGCGGAATCCGCAGTTCAGTGCGCCTGTGATTTCACTCGTGAGGCAGAACACCGGCACCGGGTGGGCGGCAGCCTGTTCGAAGGCCTACCATCCTCTGTCGTGTCCAAACTGACCGACGTGCCCAAACGGATCCTGATCGGGCGCGCACTGCGCAGTGACCGGCTGGGCGAAACGCTCCTGCCGAAGCGCATCGCACTCCCCGTCTTCGCCTCCGACCCGCTGTCCTCTGTCGCCTACGCGCCGGGGGAGGTCCTGCTGGTCCTGTCCATCGCGGGCGTGTCGGCGTACCACTTCAGCCCCTGGATCGCCGTCGCGGTCGTCGTGCTGATGTTCACGGTCGTCGCCTCCTACCGGCAGAACGTCCACGCCTACCCGAGCGGCGGCGGCGACTACGAGGTCGCCACCACCAACCTGGGCCCCAAGGCGGGCCTGACCGTGGCCAGCGCCCTGCTCGTGGACTACGTCCTGACCGTCGCCGTCTCCATCGCCTCCGGCATCGAGAACCTCGGCTCGGCGGTCCCCTTCGTGGTCGAGCACAAGGTGCTGTGCGCGGTCGCCGTGATCGTCCTGCTGACGCTGATGAACCTGCGCGGCGTGAAGGAGTCCGGCAAGCTCTTCGCGATCCCGACCTACGTGTTCGTCGGCGGCGTCTTCATCATGATCGCGTGGGGTGCCGTACGCGGCCTGATCCTCGGCGACAGCATGCACGCGCCGACCGCCGACTACCACATCAGGGCCGAGCACCAGGGCCTCGCGGGCTTCGCCCTCGTCTTCCTGCTGCTCCGCGCCTTCTCCTCGGGCTGTGCGGCGCTCACCGGTGTCGAGGCGATCTCCAACGGCGTCCCCGCCTTCCGCAAGCCCAAGTCGAAGAACGCGGCGACCACGCTCGCGCTGATGGGCGGGCTCGCCGTCACCATGTTCTGCGGCATCATCGCCCTCGCCATGTCGACCAAGGTCCGCATGGCCGAGAACCCGGCCACCGACCTGATCCACAACGGCCACCCGGTCGGCTCCGGCTATGTCCAGAACCCGGTGATCTCGCAGGTCGCCGAGGCGGTCTTCGGCAAGGGCAGCTTCCTGTTCGTCGTCCTCGCGGCGGCCACGGCCCTCGTGCTGTTCCTCGCGGCGAACACCGCGTACAACGGCTTCCCGCTGCTCGGTTCGATCCTCGCCCAGGACCGCTACCTCCCGCGCCAGCTGCACACCCGCGGCGACCGCCTCGCCTTCTCCAACGGCATCGTGCTGCTCGCGGGCGCCGCGACCCTGCTGACCGTCATCTACGGCGCGGACTCCACCCGGCTGATCCAGCTGTACATCGTCGGCGTGTTCGTGTCCTTCACGCTCAGCCAGACCGGCATGGTCAGGCACTGGAACCGCCACCTGGCGGTCGAGCAGGACCCGGCCAAGCGCCGCCACATGATCCGCTCCCGGGCGATCAACGCGTTCGGCGCCTTCTTCACCGGCCTGGTGCTGGTCGTCGTCCTCGTCACGAAGTTCACGCACGGCGCCTGGGTCGCCCTGCTCGGCATGTGCATCTTCTACGCGACGATGACCGCGATCCGTAAGCACTACGACGGCGTCGCCGAGGAGCTCACGGCACCCGAGGAGCCGGACGACGACCTGATCCGCCCGTCCCGCGTGCACTCGGTCGTCCTGATCTCCAAGATCCACCGCCCCACCCTGCGCGCCCTGGCCTACGCCAAGCTGATGCGCTCGGACACCCTGGAGGCGCTGACGGTCAACGTCGACCCGGCCGAGACCAAGGCGCTGCGCGAGGAGTGGGAGCGGCGCGGCATCGACGTACCGCTGAAGGTCCTGGACTCGCCGTACCGCGAGGTCACCCGGCCGGTCATCGAGTACGTCAAGGGCCTGCGCAAGGAGTCCCCGCGCGACGCGGTCTCCGTGATCATCCCCGAGTACGTGGTCGGCCACTGGTACGAGCACCTGCTGCACAACCAGAGCGCCCTGCGCCTGAAGGGCCGCCTGCTCTTCACCCCCGGCGTGATGGTGACCTCCGTGCCCTACCAGCTGGCGTCCTCCGAGGCGGCCAAGATGCGGGCCCGCAAGCGGCAGGAGTGGAGCGCACCGGGTGCCGTACGACGGGGTCCGGCGGCGGAGCGGCCCAAGGAGCCGTCGGCGGCCAAGGAGTGAGCCCGGATCGCTGATCCCGGGGTGAGCCCGGGATCACCGGGCCCGGGGCGGCCTGTGGTGAGCGGCCGGACGACAGCCACGTAAACTGGTGGGCTGTTGTCCGGCCGTTTCCCGTTCCCGATCTGGAGTCACCCCGCCATGCAGGCAGAACCGAAGAAGTCGCTGGCCGGGGAGGAGTACGAGGTCGAGATCGGCCCCGTCGCCCACGGCGGCCACTGCATCGCCCGTACCGCCGAGGGGCAGGTGCTGTTCGTCCGGCACGCGCTGCCCGGCGAGCGGGTGGTGGCGAGGGTGACCGAGGGCGAGGAGGGAGCCCGCTTCCTCCGCGCGGACGCGGTGGAGGTCCTGGAGGCCTCCAAGGACCGCATCGAGGCGCCCTGCCCCTTCGCCGGCCCCGGCCGCTGCGGCGGCTGCGACTGGCAGCACGCCAAGCCCGGCGCCCAGCGCCGCCTCAAGGGCGAGGTGATCGCCGAACAGCTCAAGCGGCTCGCCGGTCTCACGCCCGAGGAGGTCGGCTGGGACGGCACGGTGATGCCGGCCGAGGGCGACAAGCTGCCCGCCGGCCAGGTCCCGCAGTGGCGCACCCGCGTCCAGTACGCCGTCGACGCCGAGGGCCACGCGGGCCTGCGCCGCCACCGCTCGCACGAGATCGAGCGCATCGACCACTGCATGATCGCGGCGGAGGGCGTCAGCGAGCTGGGCATCGAACGGCGGGACTGGACCGGCATGGAGTCGGTCGAGGCGATCGCGGCGACGGGATCGCAGGACCGCCAGGTGATCCTGATCCCGCGCCCGGGCGCCCGCCTCCCCCTGGTCGAACTGGACAAGCCGGTGTCGGTCCTGCGGGTCGACGAGAAGTCCGGGGGGATCCACCGCGTCCACGGCCGCCCCTTCGTCCGCGAACGCGCGGACGGCCGTACCCACCGCGTCGCGAGCGGTGGCTTCTGGCAGGTCCACCCGAAGGCGGCCGACACCCTCGTGACGGCGGTGATGCAGGGCCTGCTGCCCCGCAAGGGCGAGACGGCGCTCGACCTCTACTGCGGGGTGGGTCTGTTCGCGGGGGCGCTGGCCGACCGGCTCGGCGAGAAGGGCGCGGTCCTCGGGATCGAGTCCGGCAAGCGGGCGGTGGAGGACGCGCGGCACAACCTGGCCGACTTCCCACGGGTCCGTATCGAACAGGGCAAGGTCGAGTCGGTCCTGCCGCGCACCGGCATCACCGAGGTCGACCTGATCGTCCTGGACCCGCCCCGCGCCGGTGCGGGCCGCAAGACGGTCGCCCACCTCGCCTCCCTGGACGCCCGCCGCATCGCCTACGTCGCCTGCGATCCCGCTGCGCTGGCCCGCGACCTGGCGTACTTCCGCGAGGGCGGTTACCGGGTGCGGACGCTCCGGGCGTTCGATCTGTTTCCGATGACGCATCACGTGGAGTGCGTGGCGATTCTGGAGCCTGCCGCGAAGGGGCTCTGACCTGCTGATTTCCTGACTCCCAGGATCCGGCCCGACCGCGTCGACCTGTTTCGGTGGGCGCATGACGTGGACCGGGTCGCGTGCCGGACGTACGCCCCTGACCTGTGGCTTTGATCAGTGACGGGGAAGGCGGGCGCGTGGTGATGGCGGCCAGGCGCGTCGGGAGCAGCACTCCGGCGGTGATCGACGCGGCTCCGGCAAGGAACACGGTTCGGGGCGCCCAGTTCCGCTTGGGGCGCTGTGCCGCGACGGCCACGAAAGCGGTAGCGAGCATCCCGGCCAGGCCGCGATCACTTTCTGCGTCGCGAGGAGGGTTGCCGATGCCCAGAGCCTCGATCTGGCCGCTCCCGTGCGTGCCCGCACCGTCCCTTTGGGCAGCAGGCGTTACGCTGGGCGCACCCCCAATGCTCTCTGAAACGTTACGCTCCGGCTGGGTCAATATCTGTGCCCGCGAGCTGAGATTTCAACGGAACGGGCAGACAGATTCTCTACCGCTTTAAGTGGAGTGGGATTCTTTGCCGCACACAGGCCGCTGCGGCGTGCTACTGTCGATCTCAGTTGCAGTTGTGGTTCCCAAAACTCCAAGTGTCCTCCGGGCGGCGCCTGTGCCGTGGGAAGCGCTTTTGTTATCCGGTCTTTTTCCGGACGGGCTGATCATCGCGGCGACACGGGGTCCGCGCAGTGCGGATCCCGATGCACTGCCCCAAAGGAGAAATGACATGGCTGCTGGCACCGTGAAGTGGTTCAACGCGGAAAAGGGCTTCGGCTTCATCGAGCAGGACGGTGGCGGCGCTGACGTGTTCGCCCACTACTCGAACATCGCCGCCCAGGGCTTCCGCGAGCTGCTGGAGGGCCAGAAGGTGACCTTCGACATCGCTCAGGGCCAGAAGGGCCCGACGGCCGAGAACATCGTTCTCGCCTGACGCCGACTGTCGCGTACTTGTAGCTGGGGCCCGCGTCCTTCGGGGTGCGGGCCCCAGCTGCTCGCATTTTCCCGCAGTGGTCTCGCCTGCGGACGACAAGCAGGAAGCCCGTAGGCTCACCGCATACGGAGCATCCTTCAGGGGTGCACGCATCCCTTCATGGGCTTCATAGCAGCGGACGCCCGGACAGTGCGTCCGCTTCGCGCCACTCATTCCAGCGCCTGTGCCCGCACGGATTTTCCGTCGGTCAGGTTCGCTCTCGCATTCCACCGGTCCATTCTTGCAATTCTCTCTGCTGCTCATTGCTGCGGGAATTCCTTGATATGTGCCGTATCGAGGAAGGTTCCGCATGAACCGCACACGCACGAACGACCGCTTCGCCCGCACCCGTAACGGCAGTACCGACTCCGGCAGGGGCGGCAGCCGATTCGGCTCGTCGGCCAGGAGCCGCTCCGGCGGGCCGAGCCGCTCCGGTGGTTACGGTCGCGGGCCCGCCGCGGTCCAGGGGGAGTTCGCGCTGCCCAGGACGATCACACCCGCGCTTCCCGCCGCAGAGGGCTTCGCCGATCTCGACATGCCCGGGGCACTGCTGGCCGCGCTCGGCTCACAAGGCGTGACCGTGCCCTTCCCGATCCAGGCCGCGACCCTGCCGAATTCCCTCGCCGGCCGGGACGTACTGGGCCGTGGCCGCACCGGCTCCGGCAAGACCCTCGCTTTCGGGCTGGCGCTGCTGGCCCGTACGGCCGGGCAGCGCGCCGAGGCCAGGCAGCCGCTGGCGCTGATCCTCGTACCCACGCGTGAACTGGCGCAGCAGGTCACCGACGCGCTCGCCCCGTACGCCCGCTCCGTGAGGCTGCGGCTGGCCACGGTGGTGGGCGGAATGCCGATCGGCAGGCAGACGAGCGCGCTGCGCGGTGGCGCCGAGGTCGTCGTCGCCACGCCGGGACGCCTCAAAGACCTCATCGATCGTGGCGAGTGCCGGCTGAACCAGGTTTCCATCACCGTTCTCGACGAGGCCGACCAGATGGCCGACATGGGCTTCATGCCGCAGGTCACCGCCCTCCTCGACCAGGTCCGCCCCGAAGGGCAGCGCATGCTGTTCTCCGCCACTCTCGACCGCAACGTCGACCTGCTCGTGCGCCGCTACCTCAGCGACCCCGTCGTGCACTCCGTCGACCCCTCGGCCGGCGCGGTCACGACGATGGAGCACCACGTGCTCCACGTGCACGGCGCCGACAAGCACACGGCCACCACCCAGATCGCCGCACGCGACGGCCGCGTGATCATGTTCCTCGACACCAAGCACGCCGTCGACGGCCTCACCGAGCACCTCCTGAACAGCGGGGTACGGGCCGCCGCCCTGCACGGCGGGAAGTCGCAGCCGCAGCGCACCCGGACGCTGGCACAGTTCAAGAGCGGGCACGTCAACGTACTGGTAGCGACCAATGTTGCGGCGCGCGGCATCCACGTGGACAACCTCGACCTCGTCGTCAACGTCGACCCGCCGACCGACCACAAGGACTACCTCCACCGCGGCGGCCGTACCGCCCGCGCAGGAGAGTCCGGCAGTGTCGTCACCCTGGTCACCCCCAACCAGCGCCACGCCCTGACCCGCCTCATGGCAGCGGCCGGCATCGTCCCGCAGACCACCCGGGTCCGCGCCGGCGAAGAGGCCCTGCACCGCATCACCGGCGCCCAGGCACCCTCCGGCATCCCGGTCGTCATCACCGCACCGGTGGTCGAGCGCCCCAAGAAGCGCGGCGCCACCTCACGCGGCCGACGCCGCCCCGTCTCGGCGGCCCGCCGTGCGCCCGGACGGCAGTCCACCGCGGGTGCGGCTGCATAGAACCTTCGTGACCAGGAAGCCGGCCAACTCCGCAGGAGGCACCCTTTGACGCTGGACCAGACGCAGTTCCGCCCGGCGAGCGCCCACCCCGAGCACGGCACGGTGGCCGACACCATGGACACCGCCGGACCGCAGGTCTGGGAGGACATGACCGTGGAGGTGGCACTGTCCGTGATGACCGCCGCCCGTACAGGTCATCTGGCGGTCTGCGACGAGGACGGTCTGCGCACCGGCCTGGTCACCCGGGCCGGGCTCACGGCCGTTCGTGACGGCTCCGGATACACGGACCGGATCCGCCTGCGGGACATCGCCGACGTCATCGGGCCCTTCGCCCCACCGCCGACCACTGGGGCCGAAGCCGAACGTGCGATGCGCTGCCGCTGGCTCGGGGCCGCGCCCGTGGCCGACGAACACGGCAACGCTCTGAGCACCCTCGCCGTTTCCCGCTGAACCGCCCTCACCCCACCCGGCCCCGTCTTCTCGTCTCCCTGGAGGCATCATGCGCTGTGTCATCGCCCGCTTCCCGTTCGACCTGACCAAGAGCGGCGTGGTGGAATCGATGAAGGGCGTCAGACCCGAGCCGGTCACCGGTGAGTTTGTCATCATCGGACGACGCCACTACCCCGCCAAGCAGGTCGGCCAGGTCATCACCCGCCAGGACCGCCGTGATTTCAGCACCGGCGAAGTCCTCAGGGCCATGACCCAACTCGGCTTCACCTGCCGCACCCGCCCCGCCGCCGCAACCGCGCCCATGGCCGGCCCGTACCAGCGGGCGTCCGCAGCGCCCGGTGCTCCCCCTGTCCGCCTGACATACGGACAGGTGTGAGCCGAACCGAGCAGTGAGGCCCGACCGGCGTGTGCCGGGCGGGCCTCACTGTGTGCCGTGTGCTGGTGGGTCAGTGGCCGGAGTAGCTGAAGTCGCCCACGGTCCACTTCCGAGCGCGTATCTCCGCCCACCTACGCCCAAGGACCGCCGATGCTTCCCGAGTTCCCCTCCCACGCATCCGCCCCCCTCGCAGATCAGCTGGAACAAAGACTGGGGCTGCCCTCACCATGCGAAACCGGCCGTTTCGACGTGGAGCGTGTCGCCGGCATAGCGGTCCTCGCGGCGGCCCACTCCGATGGCTACGCGGCCACCGCGCATCTCCTCGGACTGCTGGCCGCGCTCCCCGCCCCCACCGACGCAGGAGAACCCTTTTGGTCGAACCTGTGGAGATCCTCGGGCACCGCCTACCTGCTGCCGACCAATATCAAGGACCTGGTGCTGCGTTCGCTGGCCGGAGAGGGAACCGGTCTGGCCGGGCAGATCCTCTCGGCCGTGGACGAGATGACGCCTCCCCAGCGCGTTGCGGCCGCAGAGGTGATCGGCCAGGCGCTCGCCGAGTCCGACCACCTCCCTGATCTCAAGACGCAGGTCATCGGCGAACTGTGGCTCCGGGACCTGGAACTCACCGCCTGGCGCGTTCTTCACGCGGGCCACAGGTCGCCCGATGCGGCCGGACGTAACGCCTTCGTCGAAGCATGGACGAGTGTCTGACTCCGGCCGAGCCGGCACACGCAAGCATCCGAATTCATTCGGGACGTTCGAGCGGTGACCTGTGATCGAACGAATCCTGGCACGACTCGGACGGTGGTGGGACGCGTCGGTCAGTTGGTCCTTGCCGAGAGGACGGGTTCGTCATGGCACGGCTGCGGCCCGTGGGCGCACGGGCTCGCCGCACTGCCCTGGTTCCTGGAGCACCGACGGTGGCACCGTGCTGACCTGCGCACAGGGGGCCGGTGACGCCGCCTACGACCCGTACCTGCGGGGCAGTGGCTCGACAGCCGCACTCCCGGGGCCGTCTCGACACCGCCGGTACCCCGGTCTCGCCGTAGCCGACGAGACTCACACGCCAGGCTGCCTGTCACCGCGGCCTTGGACGTCATGGAGTCGAGTGGCAGCGCGCCTTCACGGACGCCGTGATCGCCGACCAGCCGAGGGACGGCGGGCACCCGGGGCAAGATCGGGCGCACTTCCGGCACGGCGCCGACGGCACTCGGGCACTGCTGTACACCGAGTGGCCCAGCGACGAGGCACACCGGGAGGCCGCGGAGGCCGGCCACCACGACAAGAGGCACGAGATCCTCGCCGGCACCACCGGGCTCACGGCAGACCCACCGAAGACGGTACTGCCTTGATCCCTCCCTGTCCGGCCGCCGGCGTCATCGGATCGTCCCCGGACACCCGTTGGGGTGCCCCGACCCTGTCGGGAGGAAGAGATCGAACAGGTAATGGATCACCCTGTCCCGCTCTCCGGGTACCGTCAGGGTATGAGTCATCCGCACCCGGAACTGAAAGCCGCTCCTCCCCT